>CAXSDM010000085.1:0-11839 GCA_964235575.1 uncultured Acidobacteriaceae bacterium
ACGCGGCCGGTGGATGGAATGTGAGGGCCGCGGCAGAAGTCGACGAAGTCTCCGTTGCGATAGAGCGAGATCTCGTCGCCGGGCTGGGTGAAGCGTTCGATGAAGTGAACCTTCATGAACTCGCCCTCTTCTTCGTAGTCGCTCAGGCCGACTTCGCGCGGCTCCACCTCCCGCACGAAAGCTTCATCGCGCGCTACAATCTCGGCCATGCGGGCTTCGATAGCCGCGAGATCGGCGTCGGAGAAAGGCTGCTCCCGATACACGTCATAAAAGAAGCCTGTGTCCGTGGCCGGGCCATGTCCGAGCTTGGTCTCGGGAAAGAGCTCGAGGATCGCGGTCGCCATTACGTGCGCCGCGGAGTGCCGCATCACCTTCAGCGAGGCCTCGTCCTGCTCCTTCAGCAGCCATAGCGCGACATCTTCGCTCAGCGGCATGTTCAGGTCCACCAGCTTCTCCGCTTCAGGGTCGCCAGCACCGTACATGGTTTCAGCGGACTGGTCCCCAGCCTGCGGTGCATCGTCCTGGCCGCCTTCAGCCTGGTTGATGTCCAGCCCGGCAAGAGGACGCACGCGCGCCACGACGACGACAGCCGCCAGGCGCGGCGAGATCGATTCGGCAATCTGAAGCGGCGTGATTCCCTGCGGAACTACCCGCAGGCTGCCATCGGGAAGTTGTACCTGGATGGTGGACTGGCTTGAATCGAGAATTGTGCTTTGCTCTTGCATCGGTTCTCCGAGCTTCCAGCATATGTGCTTTGGCGCGCGGATACCAACGCTGCCCAGCAAAGCTCGTCCACACAGGCCGGCAAGGCGCATCTACATCGGCAGGACAACATCCGTACATCCTGACGCGACAAGCATGCCACCCGCGCGGCCCGCATACACCTCCTCCCATTGCGGGAATATCGCAAGGGGGATGGGCAGCTTACAAGAGAAGAAGCTAGTCTTCTGCTGATTCGCAGGCTGTAAACTCGAGACACTCTCAGCGAATACGATCTCAGCCTTGGAAGGCAGGAATGTACTATGCAGGTGCTTTGTAAAATATCAGACAATGTAAGCGATGTTCGCTGTGGCGTCTGCGGTCAGGGTTTCCTCGTCTACTGGTCTCGCACCTCCAAAACCGAGCAGGAGGTTATACGCCGTCACGTCGCGGAGGCGTTAGCCAATCAGCATGCTACCTCCACCTCCGGAGACGTTCACCCCCGCACCGGATTCAACGTTCCGGACTGGTCCGGACACCCGAGGTTCTCAGCAGCAGCTTTGCTGGGCGGCGCCCAACAGTGGTCGCTCTAAGACGAGCAAGGATCTGCATCGATCCGGATTTGGCTCCATCTTATGGAAAGTGTGCAAACACAAAAATCCGTTCTGATCGAGGTCGCTCCGTATGTCCAGTCTGCTCGTGGTGCTCGCAAGTCCCCGTGGGAACTACTCGGTTTCCCGCGCCCTTACCAGCCAGTTTGCTGAAGAATGGAAGAAGAACCACAACGATGGCGCTGTCGTCACGCGCGATCTGTGCGAAACCAAGCTTCCTTTTGTTGACCTGCCATGGATCGCAGGTGCCTACACCCCCGCGGAACAGCACTCTCCGGAGATCAAGGAGGCGATGAAGATCTCCAACGAGTTGATTGCCGAGTTGAAGGCCGCAGACGAAATCGTCATCGGGGCGCCGATGTATAACTTTTCCACTCCCGCCATCCTGAAGGCCTGGATCGACCACATCGTGCGGATCAACGAGACCTTCACATCCAGCTACGAAGGGCTCCTGAAAAACAAGAAGGCGACAATCATCATTACCTCCGGAAGCGTCTACACGCCCGGATCGCCTACGGAAAACTACAATCTGGAGACCGGATACCTGAAGCAGATCTTTGGATTTATTGGCGTAACAGATGTGAAATTCGTCATGGCCGGAGGAACCGGCGGCATCGACCGGGGCACGGTCAAGCGCGAGGACCTCATCGCTGGGTTCACGCCGGAAGTGGAACTGGCTGCAAAGTAAAAGGCTCTGCGATCCACCTCAGGCAAGTGCATGAGCCCTGAGGTGGATCGGGTACTTTCGTCCCGACGCACATCGCACTTTAGAATGGACCGATGAACTACGCGGAAGCAGTGGACCATCTTCACGCTCTCGGACCGGAGCTTGTGGTTCCGTCTGCGGGTTCTGGTGTCGCGCGGCGCAAGTTCGACCTGAACCACATGCGGGTTTTGTGCGCCGCGCTTGGGAACCCACAGGACCGGGTGCCTGCGGTGCTGATCGCCGGCACCAACGGCAAGGGGTCCACTGCCGCGACGCTCGGCTCCATCCTCACCGCTGCCGGCTATCGCACCGGCTTGTACACCAGTCCACACCTGCAGCAGGTGAATGAGCGAATCCAGCTGGCGCACCCAGCTCTTCCCTCGGAGTACGGCGTCTCCTCGGTCCACAACGCCGACGGAAACCTGGTGCTAACGCCGATTGCGGATGAAGATTTTGCCCGTCTCTATTCTCAGGTGGACGCCACGTGCGAAGCCCTGGTCGCGTCAGGCCAACTTCCGATGCTGCCCAGCTTCTTTGAGCGGTTGACCGCCGTAGCCTTCCTCTACTTCGCAGATAGCGAGACGAATGATCCCGCGGATGTCATGGTGCTTGAAGTCGGGTTGGGCGGACGACTCGATGCCACAAACGTGGTCGAGCCTCTGCTCTCCATCCTCACCGACATCGCGCTCGATCACCAGGAGTACCTGGGCGAAACGATCGCGGAGATTGCCGGAGAGAAATGCGGCATTCTCAGGCCGCGCGGAACCCTGGTCACCTTGCCTCAGCATCCCGAGGCAAACCTCGCCATTGGCCAGGCGGCCGTCGCTCTCGACGTGCATGCGATCGATGCCACCCGCTATCTGCCTCCCGCACAAAGGAATGCAAGCATGGGCGCGAGCATCGACCGGGCAGCGACGCTTTCTCGCAATGTCTATACCTTGCATTGGCAGGAGGGTGGAGAGTCCCGAGCCTTGCATGTGGACTCACCCCTGGCCGGCACGCACCAGCAAAGAAATCTTGCCTTGGCCCTTGCGGCAGCATTCGAGCTGCGCGAACATAAACAGTTTGAAATTAACAATATAGCCATGGAGCATGGAATTCGGGACACGCGCTGGCCGGGACGCCTGGAGTGGATTGCGCCCGACCTGTTGCTGGACGTCGCGCATAATCCCGCCGGAGCGTGGACCTTGCGGAATGCAATCTCATCGCTGCCGGAGTCGCAGCCACGGACATTGATCTTCTCGTGTCTTCGCGACAAGAATCTGACCGAGATGTCGCGCATCCTCTTCCCGCTCTTTGACTCCTCGGGCGAGGGCGATCCTTTCCGTCGCAGAGATCATCTGCTGCTGGCCCCGATCGCCAACCAGCGCTCGGCCGGAGTCGAAGATCTTCTGGCGGCCGCGCACGCGCTGGGAGTGCCGGCTCATGCCGCCCCTCACCTTGCCGGCGCGCTGGCACAGGCCCGAGCGATCACACCTTGCGGAGGATTGATTCTGGCCACCGGCTCGGTTTACCTGGTCGGGGAGATTCGAGCTCTGGCGCTTGCAGCTGAAACGGTCCATGCCTGAGCCGGTCGACTCTCCACCTCTCCGGGAGGAAGGCAACGGACCACCGACGAGTCCGGTTGCCGATGCCGACTCTCCGCCCCACGCAGGTCCGCAACCTGCCCTGCGCTGGCTGACCTATCTCCTGCTGATGCCCCTGATCGCTTTTGCTACAGCGATCTTTGGCTCCGTGTCTCTTCTGGCAGGTCTTTGGGACCGGTCCGGCCAGCAACAGCACGCGATCGCCCGCGCCTGGGCAAAAATCCTTCTCCTCCTCAGCCTTTCTCCCGTGGAACTGATCGGCCGCGAGCGCCTGCCGCCAAACCGGACAGCCGTGTACGCATCCAATCACCTCAGCTACTTCGATACGCCCGTGCTCTTCGCCAAGCTCCCCTTCCAGTTCCGGATCCTTGCGAAACAGTCGCTCTGGAAGATTCCTTTTATCGGCTGGTACCTGCATCGCTCCGGCCAGGTTCCCATCGAGACGAACTCGCCCCGTTCGGCAATCGCCGGCCTGCTGCGAGGAGTCAAGACGCTCCAGTCAGGTTTGCCGATCTTTATCTTCCCAGAGGGCGGTCGCGCCGCCGAAGGAACCATGACGCCGTTTCAGTCTGGAGCGGCGTTCATGGCGATCAAAGCGCAGGTCAGCCTCGTGCCACTGGCGCTGGTCGGTACCTACGAGCTGCTGCCCATCCACGTATACCATCTCACTCCCAGGCCGCTTATAATGGTCGTAGGCGAGCCCATCTCGACGGCCGGTCTTACCACGCGAGATGCCGAGGAGCTGACCCAACGTCTATTTGCCTCGATTGCAAGCCTCTACAGTGAGCACAGCCGTTCCTCTCTGTCGGAGTACACTGCTCAGACATGAAGCCCCGCATCGCCGTTCCAGTACCGACCAGCACCGATCTCGCCTACAACGAGCGAAATTGGCCGGTCTATGCTGGGTGCCTGGAGGCTTGTGGCGCCGAACCGGTGCAGTTTCCACTGGATCTTTCCGCACAGCATGCGAAGACCTTGGCGCTTACATGCGACGCGGTGTGTCTGACGGGGAGCCCAGCAGACGTCGACCCCACGCGGTATGGACACGCACGGGACGCTGCCTCCGCGCCGGCCGATCCTGCTCGGGAGCAAGTCGACCGGCTGCTGCTGGAAGCCGCGTTTGAAGCAAGAAGACCTCTACTGGCCATCTGCTTCGGCCTGCAATCTCTGAACATATTTCAAGGCGGAACGCTCATCCAGGATCTGGCGCCGCTTCCGGTCAACCACGCGGCGGGAGCGTCGGTGGGGGTTGCGCACATGCTTTCCGTCGCGGCAGGATCACTGCTTGCCAGTCTCTCGGAAAGTGAAGCGACCGAGGGCGTCGATGATCTGCGCATACCGGTGAACTCTTCGCATCATCAAGCAGTCGGCATCGCCGGCAGGGGACTGCGTATTACGGCCCGCTGTCCTCAGGATGGTGTCGTGGAGGCACTGGAACTCGAAGATGCGAGCGAACATCCGTTCCTGCTTGGAGTACAGTGGCACCCGGAGCGGACGTTTTCTTCCCCGGTCTCGCGAGCGCTGTTCGAGAAGTTGGTTGCAGCCGCACGGCAACGGAGCACATAGCGGTGTCGCCGCCGATATTCTGCCATGAAGATTTCGCGGAACTGCTCTCTCCGTTTTACCCCGACCCGCCGGACTCTTTGGTGCGGAGTCTCTCAACGTATCTCGATCTTCTGCTGCGCTGGAATGCGCGAATGAACCTGACGGCGATCCGGGACCCCGCGGAGATCGTGCGCAGGCATTTCGGCGAGTCTCTTTTCGTCGCGCGGCATCTGCCCGCGTGCGAGACACTGCTTGACCTGGGCTCGGGCGCGGGGTTTCCCGGCATACCGATACAGCTGGCGCTTCCGCATTTGGCGGTCACATTGGGGGAAAGCCAGGGAAAGAAGGCGAGTTTTTTACAGGAGGCGGTGCGCACCCTGGCGCTTCCAACCCAGGTGTGGGCTGGGCGAGTGGAAGCCATGCCCCAGGAACGCTTGTTCGATGTGGTCACGATGCGGGCAGTCGATGATCCAGAAAAGGCCGAGCGTGTGGCTCGCCGAAGACTCAAGCCAAGCGGCGTTTTGGCTGTTTTAGCGACAGAGTTCGAAACGTCCGGGAGAACTGGTGAGGTCTATAGACTGCCTGGTGCCGAGCGGTCCGTGCTGCATCTATGGAGCTGAGTTCCTGGTAATAGGGATGTTCCACGTGGAACATACCCCATCCGTGTGATTTCGCTGCCGCTACTCCTGCGAAAGACTGGCTAGCAATCGATGACGGGAGCATTCCACCATGAGACATCTGGCACTTTGCTTGTCTACCCTGATGACGCTCGTCCCTGCGGCCGCCCGTGCGTTGCCGCGAGACGCGGAAGCGGTGTTGAATCACTGTGGAACCCCGCTCCATGGGGACGAAACCATCTATGAAGATACCGTTGCGGGTGGACGGAGAATCCTGCACTACGGACGCGGCACACTCTATTTTGACCGCATGGCCAACAACGGCTGGACGTTCACCTACGGGCAGCGGAGCGGGCAAGGTCATCTATCGCTGGACCAGATGAGCGTCTACATGCCCTGCCTGCAGGACGCGTTGATCGAGTCGGCCTCGTCCTCGCCGCTGGTGCGCGTCACGGCCGTGGACCGGGCAACAGCCTCAATCAAACGTTCTTTGCAGGAGGTGATCCTGGCCTGCCTTCTTTTTCTCGCCGTGCTTGGATTTGTCTTTCTCCTGTGGTCCCGTCGCCCAACCAACAGTGAAGGACTCGTGGGCTAAAGCTTTCCCCGTAGGTGTAGGCAACTGCCCTGTTCGCGCCATGACCGTAGTGCCGGACCTGTACAAAAGTTGTATAGGAAACGCCGCGCGTGCCATTTCCAGCACTGTTCCGGGCCGGTACATTCAACTCACGGCTGTCAGTCAGCCGCTGCACGAGGAGCTACGACAATGCCGATGATCCAGGTTACCGTATGGCTTCAGAGCCTGTTTACCCATGCAGCCACGCTCCCCCTGGTAGGCGGAGCCTTCGCGGGCTTGGCCTTTGCGCTTTTCCGTTCGCCGGTGCGTCCGTTTGGCATTCGCGAGTCGGAATCGTTGATGAACTTCTCTTCCTTGGGATCGCTGCGCTGTATCTGCGGCCCAAGCCATCCAGCAGGAATCGAGTCGGATCGCCGCGAAGTTTGCCGTTCCTGCGGGTGTGAAATCGTCGCAGTGGATGAAACCTTGCTGAAGCGGCATATGTCCAGGGAAGAAGCCAGAAAAGTAACCCGTGACCTGAGAGATGCGGCCATTCGAGCGAGTCGCCTTGAACTGCCACCGTCCGTAACCTCGGTTGCAGCCTTGCAGCAGTACCTGTTGGGTGAAACGAAGCTGAGCGCTCGAATGACTCCGAATCGTCAGCCTTCGGTCGTGGTGGAGTCCTCCCACACTCGTTAGCACGTTCGCGGCGCAGGTCGCAGCTCGCAATTTGCGAGTGTTCCACGTGGAACAATTTGCCACTTCCAGCTGTCACCTCTAAGCTTGTACCAGCCTTCATGCCCAGTTCCCCTTCCGCGTCTGCCCGTGTTCTTGCGATCGTCAATCAAAAAGGCGGCGTTGGAAAGACGACGACAGCGATCAATTTAGCGTCCGCGCTTGCTCTGGCCGGTCATTCCGTCCTTCTCATCGATTCCGATCCGCAGGCAAATACCACGGGTGGGCTCGGTTTCCGCCGGCAGGAAGACCAGGAGCTTCAGCGACCGTCGGTTTATGATGTGCTGCTTGGCTCGACGACGCTTGACGAAGCGTCCCTTGAAACGGCTGTTCCACGCCTCACGCTCATTCCATCCAGCCGAAGCCTGATTGGAGCAACCATCGAGCTGGTTCCCATGGAGCGTCGGGAGTTCCGGCTGCGTGAGTCTATTCAGCCGGCTCTGCGTAAGTACACCTTTATTCTCATCGATTGCCCGCCAGCGCTCGACCTGCTCACGCTGAACGCTCTGGTTGCGGCGGACGGATTGATTGTGCCTTTGCAGGCGGAGTACTTCGCGCTCGAAGGAGTTTCCGAGCTGATGAGCACACTGGATCGGGTCGCTTCGGCTTTCAATCCAGAGTTAGGACTCGAAGGCGTACTGCTGACCATGTACGACGATCGAACGAACCTCTCACAGCAGGTTGCTCAGAACCTGCGTCAGTTCTTCGGCAAGAAACTGTTCAAAACCACAATTCCCCGGAACATACGTCTTGCCGAAGCTCCTAGCCACGGCAAACCGGTTGCGCTCTACGACCTACGGTCGCGTGGGGCGGAGGCATATAGCGAGCTGGCAAGGGAGCTTCTGAAGCTTTATCCTGATCTGCCAAAGGTTCGCAAAGGGGAAAGATGAAGATGCCTGAGATGAAAGTAGCACCACGGCGTGCGCTTGGCCGGGGCCTGGAGTCGCTTCTCCCTTCGAAGCCGATATCTCCTTCCTTATCTCCAGCAGAAGCAATGCCTGAGGCAATCGGGGCTCCTCTTGAAATCGATGTCAATCGGATCGACCGCAATCCCTTCCAGACCCGCACTAGCTTTGATCCTGAAAAACTGAGCGAACTGGCCAAGAGCATCGCTGCAAGCGGCGTCGTGCAGCCGATCATCGTTCGTGACGTATCCGCAGGACGCTACCAATTGATTACGGGCGAACGGCGGCTCCTGGCTTCTAAAGAAGCTGGCAAGACGACGATCCCCGCGGTCGTGCGCGAGGTTTCGGACGAGCAGGCCATGGAGATGACCATCGTCGAGAACCTGCAACGTTCCGACCTTAACCCAATCGAACAGGCCCGGGCGTATGCGCGTCTGCACAGTGACTTTCAAATGACCCAGGAGCAGATTGCGACGCGCACCGGCAAAGAGCGGGCTTCTATTGCTAACTTCCTTCGTTTGTTGAAGTTACCCGATCCGGTCCAGCATCAGGTAGAGTCTGGTGAGCTCAGCTTCGGTCATGCCAGGACCTTGTTAGGTTTGTCGACCCCGGAGCAGATTCTCTCGGCGGCGCAGAAGGTGACGGCCCTGTCGCTCTCGGTTCGGCAGACGGAGACTTATGTGCAGGGGCTGATGCACCCGCTGGCGAAGCCCACCAAGCTGCAGAAACTGGCGGCGGAGCAGGCCGAGCAAGATCCCAACGTACGCGAAGCGCAGGATCGATTGCAACGGTCACTGGGGCTCAAGGTGCGCGTGGAGGACAGGCGCGGCAGAGGCCGAGTCATTATCGAGTACGCCAACCTCGACGACTTCGATTCGCTGCTGACGGCGCTGAACGCCCAGACCGAGGACTAAGCGCGGCACCTGGCCTGCTCACGCACCTATGATGGAAGCATGAAGGCGTCGCGTTTTGAGTATCGTTTTCGTTACCTTCTGCATGCGATGATCTACGCGCTGGGTTTCTGGGCTCCCTGGAATGGCTGGCTGCACCTCGATCCGGCGGGAGCGAACGCGCATACGTGGGGGCTGCTCGCGGTCAACCTGATGCAGCTGGGCGTAAATATTTCCATGGCCTTTCAGCTGCTGCTTTGGGCGGCAATCTTATGTGCGTTTGGGGGCGTCGCGCTGCGGACCTGGGGCGGTGCGTACTTGGGCGCGGTGGTGGTGCAAGCACCGGGCATGTACACGGCAGATGCGGATGGGGCGACCGGGCTTCTGCAGGATGGACCGTTTCGCTATGTGCGTAATCCGCTGTATCTGGGGACTTTCCTGCACACGCTGGCGGTGTCGTTACTCATGCCGCGGTCGGGGGCGATTTTCACGCTGGTCTTGATTGGCGTGCTGCAGATCCGCTTGGTCCTGGCGGAGGAGCCATTCCTGACGGAGCGCTTGGGTGCGCCATATCAAGCCTATTGTGCCTTGGTGCCGCGTCTGCTTCCAGCGCTGCGGCCTCGGGTTGCGGCACGCGGCATGGTGCCACACTGGACGCAGGCTGTTCTGGGAGAGAGTTACATGTGGGGTGTGGCGCTGGCCTTCGCGGTGGCCGGGTGGCGATATAACGCGACCCTGCTGCTCCAGTGCCTGATTGTATCGCTCGGAGTATCTTTGCTCCTGCAGGCGCTTCTTCCCAAAGTGTCGCGGGCGTGAGCGCAAAAAACGGCCAGAGCACATCCCTGCGCCCTGGCCAACTCTCTTGCGCTGCAAACGATCGACTCCGCGAAGTTATTTCTTCACTGGAGCGATCGTATCTTTTGCGGTCTTGGCGACCCGAAATTTGACGACTGTTTTCGCCTTGATCTTGATTGTCTCGCCGGTCTGCGGATTGCGTCCGAGGCGAGCCTTCCGTTCCGCTTTAACCAGCTTACCAATTCCTGGGATCGTAAACTCACCATTTTTTTTTGTTTCTTTGACTGCGGTTTCCGCAAGCGTCTCAAGGAAGGCTGAAGTTTGCTTCCCGGTAAGTTCCATCTTCTCGGCCATGGTTTTGATGAGCGCCGTTTTGGTCATTCCTTTTGCCATTGTTGCTCCTTGGGGGTATTAAAGCATTTTCCCTGTTGATGGGGTTCCCCGATCAACAGGGCGGCGTTTTCCTTGAAACAAAACGTCCATACAGGTCGTGGCGCCAGCTACACCTACAGGGAAAATGCTCTAGCTTTCAAAACGGCTGGCATACTGGTTGAGCGGTATTCCGTCCCACGTTTAGAATTCGAAATCATCATTATTTATGCGGGTTTTCGACTCCTACTGGAAAACCTTCCGCAATCCACCATCGGCTCACACGCAAAGTTTGTCAACGTTCTTGTGGCTTTTCCAGGTTTCATGGGATTCTTGCGCTTTCTGCTTGCTTTCCCTGCAAACATCGCTAAAACAGCGGCGACTTTGATTTCCCTGTGAGCGGACCGTTCAGGAGCTCAACCATCGGCAGAGCTAGCTTGAAACGGGAGACAATCTCCTTTCCCAAAACGGGACTAAGTGCGGTCTCCGGTGGCAATGTAGCCATCAGGCCCCACTGCCGTTGGAGAATCAGGTCGAGCGCGGGATGGTCCGCGGGAAAGCCCTTCGGTCCGCGCGTCATCTTCTGACCGTCGAAGGGTTCCATGCGGCCTTTGAGGTACTTGGTGGAGAAGAGTCTTCGCAGCTCCTCATGGTCATCGAGCAGCATGCTGCGGATGGCAAAGAGCTGATCTTTTTCCGGCATGTAGGCCCCGGCGGCGATGCGCAGGGCATCTGGACTGAGTTCGAGGTAGAAGCCGGCCCCGGAGGTTTTCTCGAGTCCCGCGCGCGCCCACCAGGCGGCAACGTTGGTTTTGTACGGCTGCTTGTTGGGACTGAAGCGGATGTCGCGGTAAATGCGCATCATGCACTTGGCGGGGTCGCGCACGAACTGGGGGGCGAAATCGGCGAGAGCGTCGTTGACCTCAGCGATAATGCTGAGCATGGGCGTCTTTAGCTCGGCTTCATAGAGCTCCTTGCGCGCGTTGAACCAATCGCGGTCATTGTTGCGCTTGAGCGCCTTGAGAAACTTCAGGGCGGCTGGGTTGAAGTGTGCGCTCATGTTCATGCCTTTATCGTAGCGGGATACGAGTCAGACCAGGCTAGAGCGAGGCTACTGTATTCTTCGGGCACGGGGCACGGAGCCCGACGCGATGGGTTTAGTGGCGATTTTCGCTTTGTTTGTTCTGTTGGTGGTGCTGGTCACGATGTTCAGGACACTGGTGACGGTGCGTACGGCGACCGCTGGAGTAGTGGAACGGTTTGGGAAGTTCAACCGGATTGTGCGGCCGGGGTTGCAGCTTCTGCTGCCGTTTGCGGAACGGGCGTACATCATCGACCTGCAGGTGAAGCAGGCGCAGTTCTCGGTCGAAACGAAGACCAAGGACAACGTGTTTGTGCAGATCCCGGTGAGCGTGCAGTACCAGGTGCTGGACGACCATATCTTCGACGCGTTCTACAAGCTGTCCAGCCCGCAGAAGCAGATAGAAAGCTTTGTATTCAACTCGATTCTGGGCCATGTGCCGAAGCTGTCGCTCGACGAGACATTTGAGCAGCAGTCGGGGATTTCTGTAGCGGTGAAGACGGAGCTGGACCAGATTATGTCCGGATTCGGATTTAATATTCTGACTGCACTGGTGACGGACATTGTGCCGGATGTGAAGGTAAAGGCGGCGATGAACGACATCAATGCAGCGCAGCGGTCGCAGGTGGCGGCTCAGGCGCGCGGCGAGGCGGACAAGATTCTAAAGGTGAAGCAGGCCGAGGCGGAGGCCGAATCGAAGGCGCTGCAGGGCAAGGGCATTGCGGCGGAGCGGCAGGCGATCATCGA
>CAXSDM010000086.1:0-2785 GCA_964235575.1 uncultured Acidobacteriaceae bacterium
CGCGCCGGCCTGGTCAGCGAGGGAAACTCCGTGATCTCAATGTCGACAGCTAATCCCTCAAGTGGATCGTGTTTGTCGGGATCGAGGTGTGGCTGCAGACGCGCCTGCGCCTCCTCACCCAGCACACGATGTTCCGTCGGCGGCGATGGCAGCAGGATTCCGCCATCCGGTCCGTCCGGGATCAGGATCGGCTGGGTCATGCGCTCATCGAGCGGCGTCACGAAGTTGAAGTTGGCGGTCGAGTAGGGCAGAACATCCTGCCCGCGACGCCCCTGCGGCCGCGCATAATTGAAAATCCCCACCACCGTGGGATTGCGCCGCGTCAGCACCCGCAGCACGCGTCCCGACCTGCGCCCATCTCTCCCCGGCGGCGCTTCATCGACCAGCACCTCGTCGCCCTGCATCGCGCCGTTCAGCTCGTTGGGCGGAATGAATAAGTCGTCTTCGCGGGAGCTCGAACCATTGGGCCGCACAAATCCGAATCCATCCCGATGCAGATCCAACTTGCCTGCGATCAAGCCCTCGCGCGTCACCTTCTGTTCCCCTTCGCGCACGCCGGGAGTCTCCGGCCGCACCCGCGCCGTCTTCTCCGGAGTCCGGTGCGG
Source organism: uncultured Acidobacteriaceae bacterium (assembly GCA_964235575.1). Taxonomy (GTDB): domain Bacteria; phylum Acidobacteriota; class Terriglobia; order Terriglobales; family Acidobacteriaceae; genus Edaphobacter. The sequence goes on from CAXSDM010000086.1 coordinate 606, forward strand.
CAAAGCCCATTGTTCCGAATCCAGCTTCACCAGTTCGCCCCGCAGCGTGATGCGCGCCAGCTGTTCCAGCAGCAGACGTCGCTCGCGGCCGCCGCCCAGCCCAAGTTCCCGTACCAGCTGCTTATACCCGGCCCGACCCGAAGGACTGCGCTCAACGAGCCGGATGAGTTCACGATCGCTCTGCGGATACGGCGTGGAGGGCTTAGACATCGCTTCCTTGATTGTAGGACCGCGCGCATGCCGTCACGGCTGGCACTTTCACCAAACCAACCTTCAGTTCTTTACCTGCTCCAAAATCTCCCAAGCCTGCTGGAAATCCTTTGCGGGCGACACCTTGAAGTCCGTCTTCAACTCATCTTCCTGCGACCCAATCGTCTTGAAGTTGAACAGGATGTGACCCACGATATGCACGTGCAGCTCTGTCAGCTGCCAGTGGTGCGGAGCCACCTCGCGATGCTCCACCTGGAACGTGCCGCCCCTGTGCAGCCGCCCTACCAGGCCGCCCAGAATCTTCACATCGTCTACCATCTTCCCGCGCATGGAGCGTATGCGTTCCTCCGAGCGTGAGACCACAACCTGCCCGGCCATGTCAGCAAAGACGCGCGCCTCCATGCTATCCGGGGCAAAGTTCGGATCAGGCTTGAAATTCAGCGTGACCAGGTCGCCACTTTCGCTGACGATACTCCAGAGAAACGCCTTGGGCAGCAGATTCAGCAACTGGTCTGCCTGTTCGTCGTCGTGGTCGGTATCGCGCTGCAACTTCTTTTGTTGGGCGGGATCGTTGAGCAGCGCATGAATGCGCGCATCGTCCGCAGTGCGATCGGCCGGGCTGAGCGGATGCCCATGGTCTTCAAGCTTGCGCCTCAGATTACCTTCCGGCGTCTCCACGACCCCGTAGAGCGTGTCATGGTCCGGCGTTACATCGTGGTCGCGATATATGAAGGCTGTGTGGTCGCTGCGGTCGGCCGCGTACTCGTTCGCACAGGCAGCGGCGATGATCGTGCGGCCATCCTGCGCCTGGCAGGACACCACAGACATCAAAAACCCGAGAAACGGCAGGCCCCAGTTTCGAAGAGAGAACCAGCTCATGTCAGGTTAGCCCGTTTGGCCTTTTTGCCGAGCCGCACGGTCAGGCTCGCCGGCAGATCGGCCAGCGTGTACACCGGGTCCTTCTGCACCTCGCCCTCGATCTTCACCGCACCCTCCCCGAGCTTGCGTGTCGCCTCCGTATTAGACGACGCCAGCCCCAAATGGACGAGCAGCTTCGGCACCCGGATCGTAAATCCCGGAACCCCGTCCTGGACCGTATGTGCCTCCGGTCCAGCGATCTCCGCCTGCGCGATCCCGACCTCCTCCAGATCCTCCGACACGCCGCCCTGCTGAAACTGCTTCGACCAGTTCTCTTCCGCGCGCGCCGCCAGCTCGGGTGTGTGGAAGTCTGCCGTAATGGTCCGCGCCAGGTCACGCTTGGCCTGCATCGGGTGCAGCCGCTGCTCCGCCACCGCCGTCCCAATCTCCGCGATCTGCGCCGGCAGCAGATCGGTCAGCAGCGTGTAGTAGCGCCCGATCAGGTCGTCCGGAACGCTCATCAGCTTGGTAAACATGTCAAACGGCGCATCCGTCACGCCCACCGCATTGCCGAGCGACTTCGACATTTTCTGCACGCCGTCCAGCCCCTCGATGATCGGCGTCATCAGCACAATTTGCGGCAGCTGCCCGGCATCGCGCTGCAGCTTGCGTCCCATCAGCAGATTGAACTTCTGGTCCGTCCCGCCCAGCTCCACGTCGCACTTCAGCGCCACCGAGTCATACGCCTGCGCCAGCGGATACAAGAGCTCATGCAGGCTGATCGGCTCCTCTGCCTCAAAGCGCGCATGAAAGTCTTCGCGTTCGAGCATCTGCGAGACCGTCGCCTTCGCCGCCAGCCGAATCATGTCCGCAAACCCCAGCCCCGCCAGCCACTCGGAGTTATAGCGCACCTCTGTCTTCGCCTCGTCCAGAATTTTGAACACCTGGTGCTTGTAGGTCTCGGCGTTCGCGTCGATCTCTTCCTGAGTCAACTGTTTGCGCGTCGCGGACTTTCCGGTCGGGTCGCCGATCAAAGCAGTCGAATCGCCGATCAAGAAGATCACCGTATGCCCCAGCTGCTGAAAATGCCGCAGCTTGCGCATCAGCACCGT
>CAXSDM010000086.1:2885-11666 GCA_964235575.1 uncultured Acidobacteriaceae bacterium
AAGAAGTGGGAGCGCGACTGGGACGTGGTCAAGTACTGCTCCGACAGCTGCCGCGGCCACACGCCCGGAGCCGCCGACACTGCGCTTGAAGCGGCTATCCTCGCGCTGCTCGCCGAGCGCGGACGCGACAAAACGATCTGCCCGTCTGAAGCGGCGAAAGCCGTCGGCGGCAAAGACACTCGGCGCGATTGGGAAGGCCTGATGGAGCCCGCCCGTGCCGCTGCCCGCCGCCTCGTTGCTGCGGGGCGTATCGTCATCACCCAGGGCGGGCGCGTCGTCGACCCCTCCACTGCAAAGGGCGCGATCCGTTTGAAGCTTCGCTGAAAACTTCGGTTAGCTTCCGGCTAACTTGGCAGCGGCTCTGAAGCTCTAAGTCGCCATGCCCACTGCCACCAAGTCTCCTGCGAAGAAAAGCGCGGCGAAAAAGAGCGCGGCCAAGACAGCCAGCAACAAGACCGCGCACAAGACCTCCGCCAAAAAGAGCACCAAGCCCGCCAAGCAGACCAGCCAATGCTGGCCCGGCTTTGAGCCCGTCCCCGGCAAGGAGCCCGGCACCAAGGGAAGCTGTAAACCAAAGAAGAACCAGACCGCAGGCGAAAAAAAGGCCGACTCCCGCGCCGCTGCCGCCAGCAAACAGCGATAAGCCCGAAGACCTGATATGTGGCACAATCCTCAGCATGAATGCCGAGCGCGCCCGCGTCTTTCTGCTTTCGCTGCCGCACGTGGTCGAGACCTCGCAGTGGGACGGCGTGGTCTTCTGGGTGGGAGACAAAGCCCTTGGCGGCAAAATGTTTGTGCTCATGAATCCGGAGCCGGGGACCTCAGGGCATCATCCGCTGCTCAGCTATCCCGCGGGTCAGGAGCACTTTCACGAGCTGTGTGAGATGGAAGGCCTGCGGCCCGCACCGTACCTCGCGCGCATGTTCTGGATCGCCGCCGAGCGCTGGGATGTCTTCCGGGACCGCGAGTGGGAGACGGAGCTTCGCGCGGGCCACGCGCTGACCTTGGCGAAACTGCCATCTCGGACCCGCGCCCTGCTGCAGCTTCCGCAAGCCGAACAGAAGAAGCTCATCGCAGAGCGCCGCAAGGTGCTCGCCACGAGAGCCGCTGCCAAGAAGCTGCGGGTGTGACTCGCTTCTGTTACGCCCGTGTCACTTCCGGAGCGGCGTCAAACAGCCCACGAAAGCTGACGCGGTACGCCCAGATCAGGAACAACTCCAGCACCAGCGCCACCAGCCCGGGAGCCGCGCCGAAGTGCGCAATCATGAAGTGGAACATCAGGATGTTCACAATCAGCGGCCCTAAAATAACCAGAGCCAACGGCACAAAGCGTCCCACCAGCAGCAGCAGCCCGGCGATTACCATCAGCACGCCGACAAAGCTCATAATGCCGTGCGAGGCCAGAACGCCCAGGTAGATGCCTGCATCCCCGGTAGGCATAGCCATCTTCATAAAGTGCAGGATGTTATTCAGCCCGAAGACGAAGAACAAAAGTCCGAGCAGAATCCGCGCGATCAAAACGGCAACTTTCATAGGAGAGTCTCCCTTGTACTTGGATGCGAGGAGCCTACGTGAGGAACCGGCGTGAGCGTGGGATTTCCCCTGCGTTCAGCTCGTCGCGATAGCATGGCGGGAGGAGCTCCTCGCCCATGCACGGCATCCTGCTTTCTCTCGACGGCAAAGTCGCACTGATCACCGGCGGCTCGCGCGGCATCGGAGCCGCCACCGTCCGCATGTTTCGGCAAGCCGGCGCACGTGTGGTCTTCAGCTACGAGAAAGCCCGCGACACCGCCGAGACCCTCGCCGCTGAACTCGGCGGCCCGGAAGTTTGCCGCGCCGTGCAGCAGCCGCTCGCCACGCCCGAGGACGGCCGCGCACTCATAGCCGCCGCGCTCGAAAGCTTCAGCCGGCTCGACTGCCTCGTCGTCAATCACGGCATCTGGCCCGCGCACGACCAGCCGTTCCACACCATGCCCGAAGCGCAATGGGAGCGCACCCTATCGATTAACCTGGACAGCGTCTTCGGGCTCGTCCAGGCCGCCACCGCCCACATGCTCACCCAGCCCGGACCTGTGCGCGGCCACATCGTCCTCATCGCCTCCACCGCCGCCCAGCGCGGCGAGGCCTTCCACGCCGACTACGCCGCCAGCAAAGGCGCCCTGCTCTCGCTTACCAAGAGCCTTTCAAGCGAACTCGCCCCGCGCGGCATCTACGTCAACTGCGTCGCCCCTGGCTGGGTCGCCACCGAGATGTCGCTCGCAGCCCTCCGCGACCCCGAAACGTCCAAGAAAGCGACTGCGTTGATCCCGCTCGGACGCGTCGGCCATGTAGACGAGATCGCCGGCCCCGTCGTCTTTCTGTGCACGCCGCTGGCCGGCTTCATCTCCGGCGAGATCTTCAACGTGAACGGCGGCGCCGTCCTGGTCGGATAAAGGAACACGATGTTTGCTCAATTCCAAGTACCTGCTCGATCCAAATTGCCTGCGTCGTCATTCTGGCGAAGCCAGAATCTCCGTAGTTGCTCTTTTGTCCTTTGCCTCTTAGCACCTCTCACCTTCACCTCACTTCCGGTGCACGCCCAGTCCGCATCCGAAATGCAAAACGCCGGCCCGGAAAAGCGCCCCGGCGAAACCGAAGAGCTGCACGGCAAGCGCCTGCTCGACGAAATGGTGAAGGCTCTCGGCGGCGACGCGTGGCTGAACAAAACCACCATGTACCGCGAAGGGCAAACCGCCGCCTTCTTCCGCGGCGAACCCACCGGCTCCGTCGTGCGCTTCGTTGAATACCGACGCTACGCCCGCACGAACGAGCCCGAGACCTCGCGCATCGAGTTCCTCCACATCCGCGGCATGATCATGCCCGGCTTGAAGCGCGACGTCATTCATCTGTGGACCGCGAACAACGGCTACGAGCTCACCTACAAGGGCCAGACCGCGCTGCCGCAGCCCCAGGTGATCGACTATCTGCGCCGGCGCGACCACTCGCTTGAAGAGGTCATGCGCACCTGGGTCAAGCAGCCGGACGTGATGATCGTCGCTGAAGGTATCGGCATGCGCGACCGCCACGCCATCGACAAGGTCAGCATTCTCACGGCAAACAACGACAGTGTCACCCTTGAGCTCGACCAGAACACCCACCTTCCGCTGCAGCGCGCCTTTGAGTGGCGCAACACCCAGTTCAAGGACCACGACCTGGACGAAGAAGTCTACGGTGACTGGCGTCAGTTCGACGGAATCATGACGCCCATGAACATGACCGACTACCGGAACGGCGACATGGTCTCGCAAAATTTTTACACCAAGGTCCATTTCGATCAGCCCATGAACGACGATGTCTGGAATCTTGAAAAGCTCAAGGACCAAGCCTCGCAACTGAACAAAAAGTAGCGGTTTATACTCAGGTCTGCCATGGATGACCTTGCGACCGCACCGCCCTCTGCGTTGAAAACAACGCTCGACATCAACGAGATCATGGCGATTCTTCCGCATCGCTATCCGTTTCTCCTGATCGATCGGGTCGTTGAGCTTACGCCCATGCAGCGCATCGTCGCGCTCAAGAACGTCACCATCAACGAGCCTCATTTCGCCGGTCACTTCCCTGGCTATCCCATCATGCCAGGCGTGCTGATGGTCGAGGCCATCGCCCAGACCGGTGGCGCGCTTCTGCTCACTGAGATCCCCGATCGCGACAGCAAGTTGATGGTGTTTACCGGCATCGACAATGCCAAGTTCAAGCGGCCCGTGGTCCCTGGCGATCAACTGCGCATTGAAGTCAACGTCCTCAACTGGCGCACCCGCGCAGTCAAGATGCAGGGCACGATCACCGTGGCAGGCAAGGTAGTCTGCGAGGCCACGGTCACCTGCATGGTCGTCCCGCGGGTAGCCGCTCCTGCTCCAACCATTGAAGCCCCTGGTTCCGGCCTGGAGCTGCCGGAGTGAGCATTCATCCAACCGCCATCGTTGCTCCGGGAGCAATTGTTCCTGCGAGCTGCACGGTCGGCCCGTACTGCACGATCGGCCCGAACGTCACGCTGGGGGAAGACTGCGAGCTGGTCTCGCACGTCGTCCTCGACGGCCATACGACCTTCGGCCGAGGCAACCGCGTCTTCTCCTTCGCCTGCCTGGGCATTGCGCCGCAGGACCTGAAGTACAACAGCGAGCCCACCGAGCTCCGCATTGGCGACCACAACTCCATCCGCGAGTACGTCACCATTTCGCGCGGCACGGCCGGCGGCGGAGGCATCACCCGCATCGGCTCCGACTGCTTGATCATGGCGTACACGCACATCGGCCACGACTCCTTGATCGGCAACGGCTGCATCCTGGCCAACTCCGCCACGCTCGCCGGCCACGTCACGGTCGAGGACTTCGCTACCGTCGGCGCTCTCTGCCCGGTGCACCAGCACTGCACCATCGGGCGCTACGCCTACGTGGGCGGCGGCACCACGATTACGCAGGACGTGCTGCCCTACTCGCTCACCTCGATCGCCCGCGACAACCATGCGTACGGGCTCAACAAAGTCGGTCTCGAGCGCAAAGGCTTCACCCCGGAGCAGCTACGTGAGTTGCGCGCAGCCTACCGCGTCCTCACCGGCAGTGGCCGCAACGTCTCGCAGGCACTCGAGGAGCTTCGCGGCCAACTCGACGCAGGCGGCCAAGGCGAGCACGTCCGCTACCTGGTCGACTTCGTCACCCGCAGCCAGCGCGGCGTCATCCGGTAAGGTATGCCTACGGTCTTGCGAGTAGGCCCGTACCGGTTCTTCTTCTGGGCGGACGAACGTCAGGAGCCTCCGCACATCCACGTCTCTTCCGCGGAAAATGAGGCGAAATACTGGCTCCAGCCGGTGGAGCTCTCCTGGAATCGAGAGTTTCGTTCCGGAGAACTGAAGGAAGTAGAACGTCTCATCGAAAAGAATCTAAACTTGCTCCTGGAGGCGTGGCATGAGTTCTTCAAGGTTGGATGAAGACCAGATTCCCGTAGACGTGCAGGTCGACGACACGATGATCAGAGTTCGCTTTAACGGCGGTCTGGAACTGGGTACGCCCGTCTCGCGTTTCCCACGCCTGCAGCAAGCGAATCCATCGCAGCGCAAGAACTGGCAGCTGAGTGGGAGAGGCTACGGCATCCACTGGCCAGACGTGGATGAGGACATCTCCGTGCGAGGCCTTTTTCAGACAGCTCGGAAGATGCCGGAGTCCGCTGTCGAGCAAATTCCCGCCCTGATCAGCGATCTTCTGAAAACGACCGGACGGCTCAATACTCTCTTTCCCGCGCGTCCCTTCACTCCCGATGGGCATTTGGTCGGAAGTATCGGCGAAGTGGTAGCCGATTACATCTACGACTTAAAACTTGAGTCCTGCAGCACAGCGCAGGTCGATGCGCGAACCGCGGACGAGAAGCAAACCGTTCAGATCAAACTAACTGGAGCAAAGGGACGATCATTCGCAGTCCGCTGGCCGAGTTCAACCGCTGAGGCGCCACCAGACCTGCTTCTTTGCCTCAAGCTCACTCTGGAGGGATTTGCTGAGATCTATAACGGTCCGTTCCCCTTGGATATGCTTGCCGGGAGGGCAGAGCAAAGCAATGGCCAGGTCCGCTTGTCCTTAGCCAATCTCCAAACCAGAAACCCAAGTCTCATCCCGCAGAAACGTAGTTTCGCCACTGTCAATCGCTGGTTCACGCCGGAACTCTCCGACGTTGCCTAACCTCGGCCTTATCGCCGGCAACGGCCGCTTTCCCTTCCTCCTGCTCGACGCCGCACGCGCCCACGGCCTCACCGTCGTCGTCGCCGCCATCCAAGAAGAGACCTCGCCCGAGATGAACGATCGCGCTGCCGCCGACACCAACATCCGCGTGCACTGGCTCTCACTTGGCGAACTCTCGAAGCTCATCGACACCTTCCAAGCCGAAGGCGTTACCCGCGCCGTCATGGCCGGCCAGGTACGCCACAAGCAGATTTTCTCCTCCATACGCCCCGATTGGCGACTCGCCAAGCTGCTCCTCAGCCTGCGCACGCGCTCGACCGACATACTGCTCGGCGCCGTGGCAAAGGTGCTCGGCGATGAAGGCATAGAGCTCATCTCCTCCACCGCGTATCTCGAACCGCTGCTCGCCATCGCAGGCACCCTGACCTCGCGCGCACCCAGCGCGGACGAGCTGCGGGACATCGACTATGGGCTCACCGTCGCCCGCGGCCTCGCCGGCTTCGACCTAGGCCAGACCGTCGTCATCGCCGCCGGAGCCTGCGTCGCGGTCGAAGCCATGGAAGGCACCGACGCCACCATCGCTCGCGCAGGCGAGCTGTTTCGCAGCCTCGACCCGGGCGATGCTACGCTCTCCCGCGCGCTCACCGTCGTCAAAGTCGCCAAGCCCAATCAGGACATGCGCTTCGATGTGCCGGTGGTCGGCGCGCCCACCATCCACGTCATGCAGGCCGCCGGTGCCACCTGCCTGTGCGTCGAAGCCGGGCGCACCTTGCTCTTCGACCGGCAAACCATGATTGCCGCTGCCGACCAGGCCGGCATCGCGCTGCTCGCACGGTGACGCTTCTCTGCAAGCGTCCAAAATCGTGGCGTAGAATCGCCGTATCCGCGCAATCAGGCCCGTACCATCTACGCCGGTGTAGAAGCAATTCCATCTCATCAGTTTCGAAAGAGGATGCAATGCGCAAAGCCACGTCAATGTTCGCAGCTGCCGGCGTACTCGCCTTCGGCCTCATCGGGGGCCAGGCTTCCGCCTTCGCCGCAGCCGATACCCCGCTCGCCCCCGGCACCGCCGCCCCCGCCTTCACGCTGCCCTCGCAAACCGACGCCATGGTCAGCCTCAAAGATTACCGCGGCAAGTACGTCGTACTCTACTTCTACCCCAAGGACATGACAACCGGCTGCACCATCGAGGCCCATAACTTCGAGCGCGACAAGGACAAGTATGCCGCGCTGAATGCCGTCGTCCTCGGCGTCTCGCTCGACACCGTCGAGAGCCACAAAACTTTCTGCACCAAGGATTCACTCACCTTCAAGCTGCTCGCCGACCCCAACCACAAAGTCATCGACGAGTACGGCATTCCCGTGGCCACCATGAATGGCAACAGCTTCGCCCGGCGCGACACCTACCTCATCGGCCCCGACGGCAAGGTGCTGAAGTTCTGGGAGGTGAAGAACATCCAGGGACACAGCGACGAGGTTCTGGCCGCCATCACCGAAGCCAAAAAATAGTTTCAGACGCAGAAAGGCCCGGACACTCTCAACAGAGATCCGGGCCTTTTTGCTTGCCTTAAGGACGTGCTGCGCTTTCGTTCTAACCAGCCCGGCTAAGCCTTCGCCGTCTTCTTTGCGCTGGTCTTCTTCGCTGGTGTCTTGGTTGCGGTGGTCTTCTTTGCGGAAACCTTCTTCGCAACCGTCTTCTTTGCAGGTGCGGTTTTCTTCGCAGCCACGGCCTTCTTGGCCGGTGCCGCTGCCTTTTTCGCTACGGTCTTCTTTGCAGCTGCCTTCTTCGTTGCCAAGGGAATACCTCTCGTGATTGAGTTTTTGCTGCCTGTGCTCTTGTTGCCAACTGCCTTTTTAGAAGCAGCTTTACCGCCGCGCAGAGCACTGACTTTCTTCGCGGCAGATCTTGAATTGGAAGCGAACGTACTCTTAAGTACGGTCTTCTTGCCTGCAACCTTCTTGGCAGGCGCCTTCTCCGGCGCAGTCTTCTTGGCCGGTCCCTTCTTCGCTGCAGTCTTCTTCAACGTAACCTTCTTGGCGGCTTCATTTGCCGCAGCCTTCGTAGCAGGCGCCTTCTTGAGCGGCGTGGGAGGCTTCGCGGCTATGCCCTTCTTCGCGGCTGACTTCTTGCCCGGCGTCCCGCTGGGATTGCGCAGAGCGCTGCCCACAGACTTGCCCGTCCGGCTCCGCTTGGGCAGCTCCGGTTCTTCCATCGGGGGTTCATACGGATCGACCTGCGTGCTCGGCATGGCGGTCAGCGCGGCATCTTCGGAGTGCATCGTGAGCGGCGCGTCCAGCTCTTCCTCGTCCTCTTCATCGTCCGTTGCGTCGATGTCGTCTACCTCGTCCTCATCCGCATCGTCGACAACATCATCGTCCTCGTCTGTATCGTCGTCGTCGGAGTCCTCGCCTACGGCAATGGCCAGAGCGTCTTCTTCCTCGTCGTCTCCGGCATCGTTCTCGTCATCATCGGAAGACAAGGTGACCTCTTCCTCCTCGTCGTCTTCGTCCTCGTCGTCTTCATCGACGCTGTCTGCATCGGAGTTGCGGGAGAAGGAATCGTCGTGGCTGGCTGCTGCACTCAGGGTCCAACGTGCTTCGAGATCGTCATCCAATGTCATGCTTGCCCTCTGCGTTGATGATCTTGCTTCGATCTCTTTGTGATGCTGCTTTCGCTTGCACGCGCGAATATTTCACCGCACGATTCTAGCAACACGCTAGACCAGTGCGACCTTGATGGCAAGCAATCTTTTCATGCAGGAAGCTTATCGAGCAGCCTTGTGCCTGGAGCTTGTAGGCTTCGTGTGTGCGGAGCTTGAAGTCTTCTGTGCTGCATGCGCGGCCGAAGTCGTTTTGCCAGCACGAGTGCTGTGCGAAGCTCCATGGGCAACAGCGGAACTATGCCCCCTGCGTGCGGAAGCAGCGCCTCCACGACGGCCACGCGCGCGTGAGGACGGCGCCAGCCGTATGGGCTCGGTCACCCACAAGCTATGCCCCGTGCGCAGGTTCGAACTGGCCAGCCCATTCCAGCGGCGCAAATCTTCCGTGCTCACGTTGAATCGGTCGGCCACCGTCA
>CAXSDM010000087.1:0-11621 GCA_964235575.1 uncultured Acidobacteriaceae bacterium
ATGCACCCGCAGCAACGACCACGGCTCCGTCACCTTTGTTCCCGTAGTCTGCCCGGCCTGGTGGATCAGCAGCGCCGGCCGTGTATCGAAGGTATCCTTCGACGCATGGTCGTCTTCCTCCGTCCACGCCGGCAGCCAGTCCCAAAGCTGCACCCGCCAGGAGTGATCGCCTTGAACAATCAGCGTCGTATCCTTCCATCGCGGTGAGCCCGCCAGCACGCGCATCACCCGGCCCAGTTCCAGGTCCGCCAGCGCCAGGTTGTCCAGGTACGAGCTGTCGCACCACTGCGTGTAGTCCCCGTCCGCCCGGCTCCAGATATTCGGACTATGCGGAATCGCCAGATGCAGATACACAAAGTCCGCCTGGTCCGTTTTCAGCAGCTCCAGTGCATGGCTCTCCAGATCCACATGCGTCTGGTATCGCTGCCGAACATCATACGAGCATAGATCGCGATCCGCCCTCGCCCGGCTCTTCACCTCCCGCACCACCTGCTGCAGCGGCGTAAACGTGTTCAACCAGAAGCTCTTCCGCTGCGCCATCGGCCCGTCGAACTTGTCCCAGTTGGTCCAGTAGCAGCTGTCGAGTGCATCCGCATAAATCGTGCAGTACGGGTTGTACCAGCCCACCGCCGCCGTCCGCCAGCCGTTCTGCCGCGCCTGCGCAAAGATCGTCTGAGCACCATTTACCGCACGCCAGCCCCGCTGTCCCTCGTAGTGCACCTTAAACCGGTTCCGCACATCGAAGCTGAAATCATTGACCACGTGCCCGGTCAGCAGCGACGGAATGATCTTGACCGTCTTCAATCCGATTGGCTGCACGTCCGTAAACAACGTACTCTGGCTGCGCAGTGCATCGAAATTCGGCAGCGCCAGATCGCGCGCGCGATGCTCAAAGACTTGATCGTACGAGAGCTCGTCGAAGATCATCCAAACGATGAGCGGATGCGTTCGCACCGGCTGCGGCGTTCGTGCCCACGCCGCGCTGTACTGCTGCGGCAAGGGCCGCCACAAAGTCGTCCACAGCAGTTGAACGACGCTCGAAAGCGCGAAGAACGCCAGGAACATCCCGGCAAAATCTCCCAGCCGCATCAGCTTGCGATAGATCGGCGGGAACACAATCAGCAGCAACAACAGCCCCGCCGCCCAGATCACCGTCAGCACCGGAATAAGCCCCGCCAGCCACGTCACCGGAAACAGCGTGAAGTTGCGGCTCAGCAGGTAGGGCGGAATCCCGATGGCCAGCAGCGATTCCACCCACGGCCAGAGCCGCGTCTCCAGCAGCGGGGCCAGCACCGCAAAGAATACTGACCCCAGCAGCAGGATGTCCGCGATCTGCGCAAACGCGATCCCGGTGAGCGGCAAAGGCACATGCATGCGCACATCGCGCCCGCCGCCCAGCATCTCCCCGTAGTTCAGCACCAGCACCAGCGACGCCAGGCCGATGCACTGGCAAAGCCGCCGGAACACCCGTCCCCTAAGCATTCACAGTCTTCTCGAAAAGGTACAGAACACGCCCATTCTGCAAAGCGAAGCGCTCGACCTCCCGAAACAAACCGTCGGCCGCGGCCCGCAGATCCCCTTCGCTCAGGTGCCCATAGAGCGAGTCCCGTCCGCGCATCAGGCTCTGAAACATCGGGTCGCTGACCGGCACCCACTCCACAACCAGATATCGCTTCGTCAGCCGATGGCACAGCGCAAGTATCGCCGGGAGCGGAATCTGCTCCATCAGTAGCAGGTGGTGAATCACCGCCAGCATCATCACCAGATCAAAGCGGGCCGCCAGCCGGCTCAGCAGGGAACTGGCCTCGCGGTTCTCCCAGCCCGACGCCGGAGTCGGCCGTGCCAGGTCCGCATGGATCGTCTGGATCGAGCTGTTCTTGTCCCGCGCCCTCTGAAACAAACGATCCGCAGCCGCTGCATCCCGCTCGAGCGCCACCACCTGCGCACCTTTGCTCGCCGCCAGCAGGCTGTACTCGCCTGTGTTCGCGCCGATATCCAGCACAAAAGCCGGCCTCAGCCGCTCCAGCACGCCCGCCACCCAGGCGTGCTTGGCCTCGTTATCCGCGGCCGTGTAGTGCGTTGAGGTCTGCACGTACTCCGCCCACGCGGAACCGGTCGATCCTGGCATCGCGGCCTCCGTGCTGCGCCGCAGATTCGTCAGGGTGCGCTTCAGGATGTGCGCGTTCAGCTCCGGATCGCCGCCCTGCTTCACCGCGCCGGTCGCCTTCTCGCTCGCGCCCTTCCGGCGGTCGAGCCACGTAGGCAGCGTGATCGGCCACAAGGCTGTCCGCGAGAGACGTTGCCGCCAGCGCAGCGCGTCATAGAGCTCCGCGGGCTCATACCCATCGCGCCGAAAGAAACTAAGCTCCAACGGCCAATTCACCAGGCGATTCATCACCAGAGGCAGCAGAAACGTGCGCGTGTATTGACCATACGCAAGCCACAGGGATGTTTTCTGATCCCAGCGCTCAAACGAAAGCACATCCACCAGCACAGGCCGCGCGCCCACGAACAGGATGTTCAGCGGCGTAGCATCCTTCAGCATCCAGCCCGCAGCCAGCGCCTCCTCGCACAGGTCGAGCGTCAGCCGAGCCGCAGCGACCCACTGCGAGGAAGTCCACTCCCAGGGATAGGTCGGAACCGGCACGCGCGGATGAAGGAGCGTCAAACCATCTGAGCGATCTTCAACGACGGTGGAGACGATATCTCCGCGTGCTTGTGCGCGCTGATAAAACTCGGATGCCAGGAACACAAGCACTTTATCCCGCGCCGGCGCATGGATGGTTCGGATTGCGTACTCACCTGCGATTCGAAGAGAGCCGGCCGGATCGCGAAATGTCGGAAGCAAATCTTCAGGCGGAGGCCCCGCACGGAGGCGACTCTCCGTCCTCATGCAAGGTTCGCCGGATTGTCCTCTTTCCTGCGTACGTCGAGTGCCGGCGTCTTCTCCCCGCGGTGAAACAGCGCCCGGATCTGCCGGCGAAGGAAAAAGCCGGCGGCCGCCAGCACCGACGCAATACTCTGCATCGCAAGTAATCCCGAGCCTGGGTCAACGTAGCCCCACGCCTGATGCTCACTTGCAAAAAGAAGACATATCCCGATAAAAAGTGAAAAAGAGAATGAGATAAAACGATTCATTGCGCTCGGTCTCCGGAGATCCTTAAGGACTCTTTCGTAGTGTGTGCTGGCCGCGTGCTGACCGCTTCGAAATATAAACCCGAAGCAAGGAAGAGAGTTGCGGACCGGGTCTGCAGGTGAGCGAATAGCTGCTCCCACACATAGACGCATACCTGGCAAAGTAAGATTCATTGGCCCGCGCCACAAAATCTCTGCTCTGCTGCCGGGCGAAAAACGCTAAACCGACTCCTTCGAAAGCTCTTCGAGAAACGTCTCCCGGTGGTTCCGCGCAAGGCCGTCCACCCTTCCCAACCCAGCCACATACAGCAGAAACGCCCCCACATCGCACCCAAGCAGCACCGGAACCGGCAGCCACGGCCGGCCAAGCAGCCCCGCCAGCGCCAGCAGCCCCGCCCCCAGCAGGGCCGCCGCCAGCATCGAACCCACGCTTATCATCGCGCTCAGGGGCGAAGCCTGCTTCCGCGCCACCCGGCCCGGATCCATCTTCTTCGGCGCCGTGATCGACCGCACGTTGCCGATGGCCGCATTCACCAGCACCGCAAACACCACCCAGCATACCGTGCCGAGCGTGATCGGCAGCGGCGGCCTGCCCGAGCTGAACAGCAGCACCGCGTACAGCAGCGCCACTTGCAGCGCAGCCAATCCAAACCCAAACAGGTTCTTCGCCAGCATTACTGTCCGCATCTCCACCGGTGCAAGAAAGTAGAACTGTGCGCCCCCGGCGTCGGCTCCGAAGAGGTTGTACGCGAGCGCTGCAATGCCAAGCAGCGCGTACGCCGCACCTGCCGGAAACACCATCCCACCCTGTGAAAATCGGCCCACCCGCCCCGCGAACAGAACGACCATCACCAGCGGTGCCAGCAATCCGTAAAATTGAGACGTGCTTCGCCGCAAAGAGATCCACTCCTTTTGCAGGCACGCCCCGAGCACGCCCGAACCGAACCCTTCCATCCAGCGGCTGCCTGCCCGCGTCGTACCCCGTATAGCCCTCTGCTTACGCGGCGCGCTCACCCCGGATACAGGGCCGTCAGACAAGTTCTCCCCGCGATACTCCCGCTCCAGCCGCCACGCCAGCACCGCCAGGAACACAAGTCCATACAAGAGCACCGCCCCGATCTCCGCTATCGCTATTCCCGACGCACCCTGGCTGAAGCTCCGGATCGCCGCCCCTGCCATTCCCGGCGGAAGCGCCACCACATAGCGCTGCGCCTGCTGGTAGAGCTTCATCGCGACCGAGATTTTTCTCATCTGCTGGGCATGGCTGTCGCGATGGCCCAGGTTGTTGACCGACACATTGACATACTGAATGCCGAGCGAAAACGCGAAGATCAGCAGCGTAAACACTTCTCTCGCCCGCCGCGTCGCCAGCCATCGATCCACCCACGCAAACACCATGCGCGTAAACAGCATGTTGGTCACAGCCAGAGCCAGCGCCGCCCCAAACGCCGCCACCGCCAGTCCGGGCCGCGCCACCGTCGCTCCCGCGGCCCCCGCCAGCAGGCAAAGCGTTCCCACCACGGTCGACGTACTCAACAGCCCCAGGAACAGACAAATTGTGAGGTAGCGCAGAAAGCTCAGCGGAAAACGAATCAGCGACTCCGGAGTGAAGCTCAACTGCGGCGGCGAGATCTGAATACTCACCAGCACCTGCAGCACAAACACCGCCGTGAAGATGACTTCGAGCGCCTCCACCCGGCCGCTCCCGACCGCCGCGTACGAGAGCCCGAAGCACGCCGCTACCGGCACCAAAAGCAGCAGCCCCGCCAGGGGCAGCACCACCACCCGCGCCACCAGCTCGCCCCGGTTTCCCTTGCGCCGAAAGGCATTGCGAAACAGCCGCCAGCGCAGCTCCGCCACGGCCCCAAACTGCTGGGTCGCGGAAATCGGCGTCAGCCCGGAAGCCCCTGGCTCAGCCCCTAGCCCAACCAAGACAACTCCTGCTCCGGAGGCGCCACCCCGCTCGTCCCCAGCACGCTCAGAAAGATCTCCTCGAGCGTCGCCCGGCCCGTCGTCCCGGCTCCCGCATGCCGCGCCTCCACCCCCGCCCGCAGCTCCTCAAGCGACCCCTGCGCGACCAGCGACCCGCGCTGAAGAATCGCCACGTGATCGCACAGCCGCTCTACGATCTCAAGCACATGCGACGTCAGGAAGATCGTCACCCCGCGCGCGATCATGCCCTGCAGCATCGCCTTCAGCGTTCCTGCCGCAATTGCATCCACGCCCTCAAACGGCTCATCCAGAAACAGCACCCGCGGCCCGTGGATTACCGCCGCCGCCAGCGCCAGCTTCTTCTGCATGCCGTGCGAGAAGTCTGCCACCAGCTTCTTCGCGTCCCCGGTCAGACTCATGAACTCGAGCAGCTCTTCGCTCCGCGCCGCCGTCGTCCCTGCGTCCAGCCCGTACATCCGGCCCACAAATCGCAGATACTCCGGCGCCGTCAGCCGCCCAAACAGCGCCAGGCCCTCGGGCACCACGCCGATCTGCCGCTTCAGCGCTACCGTGTTCTGCGTGAAGTCCTCGCCCAGAATTTCGATCGACCCCGAGCTCGGCGCCAGCAGCCCGGTCAGCATCTTGATCGTCGTCGACTTGCCCGCGCCATTCGGCCCCAGGAAGCCAAAAAACTGCCCCTGTGCCACCTCAAGATGGACATCGTGAACGGCCGTAAAGTCGCCAAAGCGGCGGGTCAACGCGGAGGTGCGTACAGCGAGCGGTCCAGGCATGGCGGGTTGCAGTCGAGTCTAGCGCAAAAGGGCCCTACTCCTTCGCCTCGCCCCTCGGATTGATCGAGTCCCGCAGCTCCTTGGCCGGCTTGAAGTACGGCACCTTCTTCGCGGGAACGTCCACCTTCGCGCCCGTCTTCGGATTCCGCCCAATCCGCGGATTCCGCTGCCGCGTCCGAAAGCTCCCAAACCCCCGAATCTCAATCTTGTCGCCCGATTTCAGCGCCCCGATCACCGAATCGAACAGCACATCCACAATAATCTCGCCATCGCGGCGCGTCAGATCTCCGAGCGCCGTGACTTTCTCAACGAGGTCAGCTTTGGTCAAAACAAATCTCCTCGGCGCTGCGCACAGCGGCATAGACAAGATTAAAACAACCAGGCTCTCGCATCCAGCCCGCCGCTGCCAGCACTCTACTTCAGCCAACCGGCCTACTTCCACATAAAGTAAAATCCGGGCGAACGATCGAGCAGCTTGCCCGGATTCGGGAACAAATCATCGCTATCCCCGTTCAGCAGCCCTGCCAGACCCTTCTTCGCACTCGCCGGTCGTACGATCGCCGGTTCATCGTCTTTAATCCCCACCGACCGCGCCGTGTCCATCAGCGCCACCCGGTAGCCGCCCAGTTGATCGATCAACCCCAGCCCCATCGATTGCTGCCCGGTCCACACCTGCCCCGTCGCTAGCGGCTGAATCTTCTCCGCCGGGATATGCCGTCCATCCGCCACATCGTGGATGAACTGCGCATACATATTGTCTACCAGCGACTGAAAATACACAGCCTCCTGCGGGGTCATATCGTGCGTCGGATCGCCCGCATCCTTGAGCGCGCCGGCATGGATCACCACGCTCTTCAGCTTGGCCCAGCGCATCAGGTCGCCATAGTTGGTCCACTCCATAATCACGCCGATCGATCCCACCACCGAAGCCTCATTGGCGTAGATCCGGTCGCACGCACTGGCAATGTAGTACGCGCCCGAAGCTCCCACCGACTCGACCGAAGCCACAATCTTCTTATGCTTCTCCTGCCGGATGCGCATCACCTCGTGATAGATCTCCTGCGACGCGGCCGCGCCTCCTCCCGGCGAGTTGATATGGAGAATAATTGCCTTTACCGAGTCGTCCTCGCCGAACTTGCGCAGCTGCGCATCCACCTTGTCCGCGTCGACAATCACGCCGTCCAGGTCGATCACCGCGATACTTGCCGAGTTGAACCCGGGCGCCGCACTTCCGTTGATGCTGCGCATCGCCGACCAAACCGCCGCCCACAGCAGGCCGCCCAGCACCAGCAGGCTGCCTAGAATGATCAGCGGCCAGAACCACGCCGGACGCACCGTCCGCGGAGCATACATCGGCGCACCACCCGGAAAGCCCGCCGTGGGCTGCGCGAAGCCCGGCTGCGCATACCCCGGAGGAGTCCGGTAAGCGGCACTGGCGGCAGGGAAAGAGGTTGGACCGCCAGCAGGGGGCGGCGGAGGCGGGTTGAGCTCGTCCGGCATGGATGGAGTCTAGCAGGGAAAACTGGCGGGGAAGATATACGTCAAGTGGGATATTCATACGTCTATTCCATACAGTATGATGAACGCCGGACCCGGACGGCATGATTCCCGAACGTCGTTCCACCTTATACGAAGCTGGATCCGATTCTGGTACCGGCTCAAAAAGAAAGTGTGCCGCATGTCGCATCCCAAGCTGAGTATCGTAATTCCTGCTTTTAATGAGTGCTCCCGCATCGAAGCAACGCTCGAGCGCGTCATGGCCTGTGTCAACCAGGAGGGCTGGGACGCCGAAGTCCTGGTCGTCGACGACGGATCGAAAGACGAGACCGCCGCCATCGTCGAGCGCTGGATGGACCTTCAACCCCGCCTTCATCTCATCGAAAATCCCGGCAACCGCGGCAAGGGCTACTCCGTCCGCAACGGCCTTCTGCAAGCTGCCGGCGATGTTGTCATGTTCACTGACGCTGATCTTTCCGCTCCCATGGAAGAGGCCAACCGCCTCCTCGCCGCCATCGACGCCGGTGCCGACGTCGCCATCGGCTCCCGGTGGATGGACCGCGCGCGTCAGACCATCCAGCAACCGCTCTACCGCCAGGTCTTCGGCCGCTGCTTCAACGGCATCACCCGCGGTGTCATGGGCCTGCCCTTCAAAGACACCCAGTGTGGCTTCAAAGCCTTCAAGCGCGGGGCTGCCCAGGTCATCTTCCGCCTGCAAACCATTGAGCGCTGGGGTTTCGATCCCGAGATTCTCTTCATCGCCCGCAAGCTCCGTTACTCCATCGTCGAAGTGCCCGTCACCTGGGGCCACGACGAGCGCAGCCGCATGAGCTACCTTAAAGACGGCATGAAGATGCTTGAAGAGATGGCCGTCATTCGCTACAACTCCCTCGCCGGCCGCTACGACCAAGCTATCGCCGCCATGAAGGACACCAGCGGCATGGTCACCGCACCCGTGACCCACGCCGTGAAAGCCGACGTCCCGCAGATTCAGTAGAGCAACTGTTCACTCCGAGGCAGCAAGTCTAATCTGTCCTCTCGTTCCTCCTTGTTGCCATTCCCGAAGGGAATATGCTTCTGTCTGTCTCGCTCGTTGTTCACTTATAGCTGACTCGCTCCAGGAGTAGCCTTGCTCCGTTCCTTCTTCATCTCCCTCTCTCGCAACCCGCAACTTCGCGCCTTCTCCGAGCGCTCCTCTCTTGGCCAGAAACTCTCCAGCCGCTTTGTCGCCGGCATGACCGTCGAAGCCGTCCTTCGCGCCGCCGAGGACATGAACCGCGAAGGCCTCGCCGTATCCCTCGACTCCCTCGGCGAGAGCGTCATCGACGCCGAACACGCGCACCAGAGCGCCTCCGTTTACCACCAGGTGCTCGACCAGATCGCCCAGCGCAAACTCAACGCCAACGTCAGCGTCAAGCTCACCCAGCTTGGCTTGGACTTCGACCCCGCCCTCGCCGAGCAAATCCTCGCCGGCATGATCGTCCACGCCGACGAGGTCGACAGCTTCGTCCGCATCGACATGGAGGGCTCCGCCTATACCGAGCCCACCCTCGCCCTTACCGAGCGCCTCCACCGCATCTGGCCCCTGCGTGTCGGCACCGTCCTCCAGGCTTACCTTTATCGCACCGCAGCCGACGCCAAACGCCTGGCTGAGCAGGGAATCCGCATCCGCCTTTGCAAAGGCGCCTACCAGGAGCCGCCCCAGCTCGCCTTCCCGGACAAGCGCGACGTCGACCGCAATTACGAAGCGCTTATGCTCTATCTCGCCACCAGCGGCGTCTTCTGCGGCATCGCCACCCATGACGAAGCCCTCATCCAGCGGCTCTGCCGATTCTTCGAGCAGCGCGGCCTCCCCAAAGCTCTCTTCGAGTTCCAAATGCTCTACGGTGTCCGCCGCGACCTACAGCGAGCGCTCGCCGCCCAGGGCTTTGGCGTCCGCGTCTACATCCCCTTCGGCCCGGAGTGGTACCCCTACTTCATGCGCCGCCTCGCCGAGCGCCCCGCCAACGTCCTTTTCCTCGCCCGCAACTTCTTCCGCAGGTAGACCCGTTTGCTTCGAGCTATAGTAGTAAGCTACTCGCCGCCAGACACACCTACCTGGCCACAAACAAGACATCCACTGCAAGAGTCCTTACCGGATAGCACGCGGCACGATCGCAAGCCTGGTACTTCAACACTCCGTGCAATGCATGGCTCCCAGCCGTCGCCACCACCGGAAGCTTGACCGCAAACTCATCGCTATACACATCCAACTTCTCGCTGGGGTCGAAGGCCAAGCTGTAGGTTTTGCCTGCAGGGTATTGAGCCTGAAAGACTTGCACGCCAGTCTCTGGAGCAAGCTCTACCGCCGTGGGAATCTCCAGCTCCGAGCTCGGATGGTGCGAGTTGACGTGGTAACCCTCCTGCACCCGGAACCGAAGCTCAAGCGTCGCGGGTTTGCCTGCCGTCACCACCTGAGCCTCAGAGACATAGGCGACAAACTGCTTCGGCTTCGGCCGAGGCGCGTCCAGTTGGCCAAATTGAGCCGCCGCCAGCAGCAGGGTGGCAGGGAGCATCGTCTGCATCAGTCCGCGCTCGTCGCGATCAGCCGCTTGATGTTCGCCTCAATCTCGTCCTTGCCGCCCTGCCCGCCATCGCTGATCCCGGCCGTCGCCAGCATCACCTTGCCGCTACGGTCCACGTAAAACGACTCCGGAATGTAGTCCGCGCCGCCATAAGCGTCCTCCACCTTGTCATCTTTCAGCAGGATCGGGTACGTCACGCCCAGCTTTTTTGCGGTACTGGCAATCACCGACTTGCCCGCATCATCGGCCGCAACGCCCAGAATGACCAGCCCCTGCCCGGCATACTTCTGGCTAAACTCCTGAAACCACGGCATCTCCAGCTTGCACGGCCCGCACCACGTGGCCCACAGATTCACCAGCACCGGCTTGCCTTTAAAGTCCGAAAGCGACACCTTCTTGCCGTCCAGATCGACCAACGTAAACCCCGGCGCCGGCTTGCCCTGAAGCTTCGGCGCCGGATCGGACCCTGCCTCAGCCGCGGCATCTCCACCCTTGTCGGGGACCAGCACCACCCGCGCGGCGTCCTGCTCCTGCTGCTGCCGGCGGCGTTCGCGCGCATTGTGCACGCCCGCCCAGATCATGAGCGTAATCGCCACCACCATCAACCCAATCACTGCGATCCTGCGTGTCAATCCTGAATCCACGTCACCCTCATCTGTGCGTTGAGCCTATGCTAAAGTGTACTGCCAAAGGTCACCCGTACGGCGCATGCTCGAAACCCTCTCCAAGACGTCGGACTTCGTCCGCACCGAAGCCCAGGCCCTCACGCGCCTCGCCGACCGCCTCGACAGCGAGATGCGTCCCGCGCTCGACTACACCCTGGCCCTGCTCGCCGCGCGCACCGAAGAAGGCCATCGCACCGCCGTCACCGGCGTCGGAAAGTCCGGCATCATCGCCCGCAAGATCGCCGCCACCCTCAACTCCACCGGCACCGGAGCCTATTTCCTGCACCCCGTCGAAGCCATGCACGGCGACATCGGCATGCTCCGGCGCGGCGACGCCGTCCTGGTCCTCTCCTACTCCGGCGAGACCGAGGAGATCCTCCGCCTGCTCCCCACCTTCGCGCGTCTCGAGCTTGCCGTCATCAGCTTCACCGGCTGCCGAAGCTCGACGCTGGCCTCGGTCTCAACCATCACCCTCGACGTCAGCGTCGACGAAGAAGCCTGCGACCTGAACCTCGCGCCCACCGCCTCAACCACCGTCATGCTGGCGCTCGGCGATGCGATCGCCCTCGAACTGAGCCGCCGCGCCGGCTTCCAGCCCCAGAACTTCGCTGACCTGCACCCCGGAGGCCTGCTCGGCCGCAAACTGGCCCGGGTGAGCGAAATCATGCATACCGGCGAGGCTTTGCCCCACGTGTCCCCGGCAACGCCCTTTCCCCAGGTCATGCATGAGATGTCTCGCAAAAAGCTCGGCATGACCACCGTCGTCACAGCGGAACCCGGCAACGCGGGCAGGCGCACCCTGCAGCTGGCCGGCATCATCTCCGACGGCGACCTGCGCCGGCTCATGGAACGCGTCGGACCGCAGGCCTTCCAGCGCACGGCCGGCGACATCATGAACCGCTCGCCCCAAACCATCGCGCCCACGGCCTTCGCGTCCGAGGCCCTGGCCCGCATGGAGACCAAGAAGATCACCTCGCTGGTCGTCGTCGAGGAGCAGTCGGTGCTCGGTGTGGTTCACCTGCACGATCTTTGGCAAC
>CAXSDM010000088.1:0-7965 GCA_964235575.1 uncultured Acidobacteriaceae bacterium
TCTAGGGATTTGCTTTGAGACGTAGCTGCCCTGAAAACTACTTGTCATGGTCGACGACCTGAAAGCGATCTACTCGCTTGGCGGCGATGAGCGCCGGGGTGTTGGCGGCAACAGCCCCCTCTCGCCGGCCCTTCGACGACAGGCCAGGTCTACGGAGCCACATTCGCCAAAACAGAAGCTCGGCGAGAGCAGCCCAATCAACGCCGGCCCGTCACCGCGATCAGCGGATCGCTTTCAGAGCCGTCCCGCAGCACCTCTGCGCGGATGTTACGAAAACCGGCGCGCTCCAGGTAGAGGCGCACCAGGGCGGCATGTCCTTGGGTGTCGAGCGACCGCCAGATCGCCACCGCCTTGGTTTGAAAGCAGCGGTTGGAGAAGCTGACAAGGAAGGGCGCGCCCGGCCGCAGCACCCGCAAAACCTCGGTAAACACCTCAAAGGGACGCTGCAGATACTGCACCCCGACACAGCACAGGGCAGCATCGCAGCTGTCGGCCTCGAGCGGCAGGAGAGGGGTTCGGTTCAGATCCTGCACGAAATTCCAGCTCAGCCGGGGGTTGCTCCTGAGTTCCTCGGCATTCATGCCCTGGCCGATCACCTCGGCGAAGGCCACCTCCGGCGGCAGATGGCTTACCCAGCTCGACATCAGATCCAGCACCACGCCCCCAGCCGGCAGCGTGGCTCGGTAGTAGGCGGTCAGCGCCCGCGTCGCCGCCTCATCGATATGGGTGACCAGCCGCGCAGGCGCGTAGAAGTCGCCGTCGTCGCCTGCATCCTCCTTGAGGAAGGCGTCGGGTGGTAGCTCGGGCAGTCGGTCGCTCATCTTCGCCATGGTTTTCTCATCCTAGATCGTTTCTACAGTCGGCGCCTAAGCGGTCTTCCTCCGCCATCACCGCTACGATCTCTTCTTCGCGTCGTCGCCGGCAACGATTCACTCCGCGCGGCCTGATCGATGTCCCCGAGTTGCTAGGCCAGCGCGCCGCATCTTCGCTTCTAGTCAGCAGGAGTTCGTCCAAGGGTGAGGTATCGTTTGCGGCAGCAAACGTCCGTATTTCGCTCCACCCTCTCCAATGCCTGCTTATGAGGATGCGCCTCCTCCTCCCTGCCGCTGTGCTAAAAACAATCCATGCCCGTAAAGCTCTGTCTCGCGCTCGCCCTGCTCGGCCCAACCCTGCTCAGCCCCGCTCAGGCCCAGAGACCCGACCGCACCGAAGCCGCGCCACCCCCGACCATCGCCGCGCGCACCGCCTCGATGACCAACATGCCCGGCCTGCTCCCGCTCCACTGGGACGCCAACGCCGGCAAGCTCTACCTCGAAATCCCGCACCTCAATCAAGACCTCCTCTACACCAACTCGCTCCCTTACGGCACCGGCTCGAACGATCTCGGCCTCGACCGCGGCCAGACCTCTGAGGGCCGCATCGTTCGCTTCGAGCGCACCGGCCCCAAGGTCCTGCTCGTCCAGCCCAACCAGAACTTCCGCAGCTCCAGCCCCGACCCCGCCGAGATCCTCTCCATCCGCCAGTCCTTCCCCGAGTCCGTGCTCGCCGGCTTCAAAGTCGAGTCCGCCGACTCCTCCGGCGCCGTCCTCGTCGACGCCACCGACTTCTTCCTGCGCGACGCCCACGGCGTCCTCGAGACCCTGACCCGCCTCCAGCAGGGCACCTACCGCCTCGATCCCGCCCGCTCCACCATCGACCTCGCCGGCACCAAGGCCTTCCCCAAAAACACCGAAGTCGAAGCCATCCTCACCTTCGCCACCGAGGCCGCCACGGGACGCCGCGGAGGCTCAAGCTTCGTCGCCGACGTCACCCCCGACCCGCACGCCCTCACCCTGCACGAGCACCAGTCCTTTCTCGAGCTCCCCGGCCCCGGCTTCGTCCCGCGCCGCTACGACCCCCGCGCCGGCTACTTCCCCACCTCCTACCGCGACTACAGCGCGTCGCTCGGCGCCCAGCTCGACCAGCAGTTCATCATCCGCCACCGCCTCAACAAGAAAGACCCCGCCTGCCGCACCGCCTGCGAACCCGAAGCCCCCATCCAGTACTACGTCGACAACGGCGCACCCGAGCCCATCCGCTCCGCCCTGCTTGAAGGCGCGCGCTGGTGGGATCAGGCCTTTCAGGCGGCCGGCTGGGCCAAGGGCACCTTCAAAGTCGACATCCTCCCCGCCAACGCCGACCCCATGGACGTCCGCTACAACATGATCCAGTGGGTCCACCGTTACACCCGCGGCTGGAGCTACGGCGCCGCCATCGCCGACCCACGCACCGGCGAGATCATGAAGGGCAACGTCACCCTCGGCTCCCTCCGCGGCCGCCAGGACTACCTCATCGCCGAAGCTCTCCTAAGCCCTTACGTCCAGGGCCGAACCATCACGCCAACGAACGATCCCATGCTCGCCATGGTCCTCCAGCGCCTCCGCCAGCTCGCCGCGCATGAGACCGGCCACACCCTCGGTCTCGCCCACAACTTCGCCGCCTCCAGCTACCCGCACACCAACCCCGACGAGACCATCTCCGTCATGGACTACCCCCACCCCTGGATCACGCTCGGCAAAGACGGCATCCCCGACCTCTCCCATGCCTACCCCGTCAACATCGGGATTTGGGATAAGACCGCCATCGACTACGGCTACCGCCAGTTCCCCGCCCGCGCCAACGAGAAGGCCGAGCTCAACAAGATCCTCGCCGACAGCGAGAAATCAGGCGTCATCTACATCACGGATGAAGACTCCCGCCCTTTCAGCTCCGCCCAGCCGCACGCCCACCTCTGGGACAACGGCGCCGACTCCGCCGACGAGCTCAACCGCATCCTCACCATACGCACCGCCGCCCTCGCCCGCTTCGGCCAGAACGCCATCCAGCCCGGCATGCCCGTGGCCCAGCTCGAAGACACCCTCGTCCCGCTCTACCTCCTCCATCGCTACCAGACCGAGGCCGCCATCAAGATCATCGGCGGCCTCGACTACCGTTACCAGCTGCGCGGCGACGGCCAGATCAACCCCGAGATCGTACCCCTCGCCGAGCAAAACAAGGCCATCGCCGCCGTCCTCAGGACGCTCACCCCCGAAACCCTCACCCTCCCCGAATCGCTCCTCAAAATCCTGCCGCCACGCCCGCCCGCCCTCCGCCGCACCGCCGAGTCCTTCCCCTCCGAAACCGGCCTCACCTTCGACCCCATCGCCTCCGCCGAGTCCGCCGCCGACCTCACCTTGCAGGTCCTGCTCGACCCCGCCCGCGCCTCCCGCCTCGTCCAGTACCACTTGCGCGAACACCCCGGCCCCAGCCTCGAAGACCTGCTAGCGTCCTTGTCAAAGACGACAGCAGAGCGCCCGCAAGACACCCAAACGCTCTCCTCCGAGGTCGAGCGCGCCGTCCAGTTCCGCGGCCTCGAGTGGATGCTCGCCCTCGGCGTCAACCCCCAGGCCTCCTCCCAGGCCCGCGCCATCGCCCGCTCGCACGTCAACGATCTCCTCAAGCAATGGACCTCCGACGCCCCAGCCGCCGACAGCGCCGAAGCCATCCACCGCCGCGCCATGGTCGAGCGCATCCAGGAGTTCCAACGTGACCCCACCAAATTCGTCGTCGCCAAGCCCATCGAAGCTCCACCCGGCATGCCCATTGGCGACGACGAAGATTTTTAGGCAAAGGCGAGTTTTGAAACCGGTGCATACTGTCCTAGTGAGGTAAGCCATGGCAGCCGCGACCCAATCCGTTCCCGACCGCATGAGTCTCGAGGAGTATCTCCATACGGCCTATCACCCGGACTGTGACTTTGTCGACGACCACATTGAAGAGCGAACCATGGGCGATCTGAAGCACAGCCTGCTCCAGGCGGAACTCGTTTTCTGGTTTCGTTCCCATCGCGACGATTGGGACATCCGCGTCATGAGTGAACTCAGAACCCGCGTCAGCAGCACTCGGGTTCGTCTCCCGGACGTTACCGTGGCCTATAACGATGCCGCTATGGCGGAGCGCATTCGCACCACGCCCCCGTTGATCGCCATAGAAATCCTCTCCCCGGACGACCGCATTCACCGCGTCTTGCTCCGTATGGCTGACTTCCTGTCCATGGGTATCCCTCACCTCTGGCTGCTCGACCCCGTGGAACGCATCGCTTACCTATACAACGAGAATGGCCTAAGACCTGTTCAAGTTACCCGACTCACTGTTCCGGATTCGCCCATCTACCTTGATCTTCCAGAGCTCTTCACTTCCCTGGACTAGAACCCGGGAAGAAGCATCTGGCGCTCCATCGCCAGCCACGGCATACTATCCGCAGAGGTCCTCCATGGCAGCTGCAACCATCGCTCCGCCTCAGATCACGCTCGAAGAGTACCTCCACACCGCCTACCATCCCGATTGCGACTTCGTCGACGGACATCTGGAGGAGCGCAATAGGGGCGGTACACGCCACAGCCGGCTGCAGATGCAGCTCGGACACTGGTTCATCCTCCACGAGCGGGAGTGGAACGTCCGCGTCATGAGCGAACTCCGCACCAGGGTCAGTCCCACACGCGTCCGGCTGCCGGACGTAACCGTCGCAAACTATGACGCCGCCCTCAACGAGGAGGAAGTCCGCACCACTCCCCCGCTGATCGCTATTGAAATCCTGTCTCCGGACGACCGGATCAACCGCGTAGTCATCCGTCTCAAGGACTTCCTCAACATGGGCATCCCGCATGTCTGGTTGCTCGATCCAGTGGAACAGGTTGGCTTTACCTACACGCATGCAGGCTTGAAACTGGTGGAGGAGTCAACCATTGCGGTCCCCGAGTCGCCGATCTTTCTGGATTTGCCAAAACTCTTCTCGACGATTGATTAATCCCCTCCTAACGGAACTCTGAGCGGGGAGAGCTGTTCTCGCGCGGCCCCCGACAGCGAATACTGCCGTTGGTCAACGCACTACCAGGGCACCGTCTTCCCCAAATGAAAGTACCCTCCGGTCGGCCCATCCTCCGCCAGGGTCGCCAGCATCACCTCCGTCTTCGCCCCCTCCTGCACGTCTAGCAGCGCCGCATCCGTGCCCATGTCCGTCTTCACCCAACCCGGATGCGCCGAATTCACCTTGATCTTTGTGCCGTCCAGCGCGGCCGCCAAATGAATCGTGTACGCATTCAGCGCCGACTTGGAAGCGTCATACGCCAGCGTCTTGCCCAGCCCCCTGGGTCCCTGCGTGGCATGCATCGTCAGCGAACCCAGAATGCTCGACACATTCACAATCCGCCCGGCGGCGCTCTTCCGCAGCAGCGGCAGCATGGCATTCGTCAGCCGCACCACGGCAAAGAAGTTCGTCTCAAACGTAGCCCGCAGATCCTCCTCGGAGACCGTCAACGTACTGTTGCCGCCCAGCGATTCGACCAGCACTCCGGCATTGTTCACCAGGATGTCCAGCACGCCGAACTGCGCCTTGATCCTCGCCGCCGCGGCGCTCACATCCTCCGCATCGACCACGTCCAGCTTTACCGCAATCGCCCGTACACCATCCTTACCCAGTTCCGCCGCGGCCGCTTCTCCCTTCGCCAGGTCCCGCGCCCCAAGCAGCACCGTCACCCCCAGCTTGCCGAGCTGTCGCGCTGTCTCAAGCCCTATGCCTTTATTCGCTCCACTGATCAGCGCAATCTGTTTGTCCAGTGCCATCGTGTCTCCTCTCAAACTCCTGTCTGTCGGATGCCCGGTCTCGCCTGACCGCGCCAGAAACTTGTCAAGCCCCACAGCCTTGCTCCGCTCCTCTAACTGACTGACGGAGCACCACTTAGCGCACAAAAAAACCTGGCATACTTACCCCCACCCATCCCGTATCCTGAATAGTAGGGGAAGAACAACGAACTCCATCTTGCACTCGGCAGCTAACTGCTCTGTTCTGAATACTTTAGCAATAAGCCTTTTACTTTGAATACTTTAGCTGGTTCCACGTTTGTAAATGGTTGGTTCGAGAGACTTTACCGGATATACCCCGGGTGGGGGGTACATCCCATCAGGGTCAGCCCGTATACTGCACCCGATGCCCACTTCCCCCATCCGCGTCCTCGTCGCCAAGCCCGGACTCGACGGCCATGACCGCGGCGCAAAGATCATCGCCCGCGCCCTCCGCGACGCCGGCATGGAGGTCATCTACACCGGCCTGCGCCAAACGCCCGAGATGATCGTCTCCGCCGCCATTCAGGAAGACGTCGACTGCATCGGCCTTTCCATTCTCTCCGGAGCTCACAACGTCATCGTTCCCCGCGTCCACGCCTTGCTCCTCGCCCAGCGCGCCGAAGACATCCTCCTCGTACTCGGCGGCACCATCCCGGCCGAGGATGAGCCGCGCATGAAGCAGGCCGGCGTGGCCGCCATCTTCGGCCCCGGAACGCCGCTCCAGACTACCGTAGACTTCATCCGCGCCCACACGCGAGAGAGGAGCTTTTTCACGCATGGCAACCATCCTGACCCACGATGAAGGCGGCATCCGCACCCTCACGCTCAACCGCCCCGACCGCCGCAACGCGCTCACCCCGCACATGCAATCCGAGCTCATCGACGCGCTCGACCAAGCTGCGCAAATGAACTCCATCCGCGTGCTGGTGCTCACCGGCGCCGGCGACGCCTTCTGCGCGGGGCTCGACCTCTCCGCCCTCCAGGCCACCCGCGGCAAGTCCCCGCTTGAGCTGGCCGACGACGCCCACCGCATCGCCCGCATCTTCCGCACCCTCTACGAGCTTCCCGTCCCCACCATCGCCGCCGTCAACGGCCACGCCATCGCAGGCGGAGCCGGCCTCGCCACCATCTGCGACTTCACTCTCGCCGTGTCCTCCGCCACGTTCGGCTACACAGAGGTAAAGATCGGCTTCCTCCCCGCACTGGTCTCCGCCTACCTAAGCCTGCAGATCGGCGATAAGCGCACGCGCGACCTGCTGCTCACCGGCCGCCTTCTCTCAGCCGATGAGGCACAAACCATAGGGCTCGTCAGCGAGGTTCACTCCCGCGAAACGCTCTTCGCCCGCGTACACGCCCTCGCCCAATCCCTCATCGCCAACTCGCCCGGCTCCCTTCGCGCGACCAAAGCGCTCCTCGCCGAGCAAAATCGCCCATGGCTCGACCACGCCATCGACGCAGCCCTAACGGCTAACGCGTCCATCCGGGACACACCCGATTTCCACGAGGGCGTCGCCGCCTTCCTCGAAAAACGCAAGCCCGCCTGGTCCGCGTGAGAGTGTGCCTTAAACTGAACGCATGACCTCAGAATCCCGCTTGCGCGTGCGCTACGCCGAAACCGACCAGATGGGCGTCGTCTATCACTCAAACTACCTGATCTGGTTTGAGGTCGGACGCACCGACCTGATCCGCTCCCTCGGGCTCAACTACAAGTCCATGGAACGCGAGGAAGGCGTCGGCATCGCGGTCGTCGAGGCCACCTGCCGTTACAAGGCTCCGGCTCGCTATGACGACGAGCTGATCGTGCGCACCAGGCTGGCGACTGTCCGTGGCTCAGTCCTGCGCTTCACCTACGCGCTCCATCGCGCGCAAGACGACCTGCTGCTGTGCGAAGGTGCGACGACCCACGTGGTCGTCAACACGGACATGAAGCGCGCGCCCATGCCGGAGCGCTATGCCGAGGTCTTCCGCGCAGCACACGTTCTGGTCTCCGCGTAGAGATCGGCACGCAACGAGGAGGATGCGAGAGCCATCTCGCATCCTCCTCGTTCGCTTGCCTGAGTTCCTTTACGCGACGACTTCGATGCCCATCGAGCGCGCCGTACCGCGTATGCTTCTTGCCGCTGCTTCAACCGTGGTCGAATTCAGATCCGGCATCTTCTGCGCGGCAATGTCCATGATCTGCTTTTCCGTGACCTTGCCCTTCTTGTCCTTGTTCGGCGTGCCGGAGCCCTTCTCGATGCCCGCCGCCTTCTTCAGCAGCACCGGCGCCGGCGGCGTCTTGGTGATAAAGCTGAACGTGCGATCGGCGAAGACGGTAATCACGAC
>CAXSDM010000088.1:8065-11263 GCA_964235575.1 uncultured Acidobacteriaceae bacterium
TTTACAGAATTACTAATCGACCATCTTGTCGACTTTGGAAAACTCAATCTCGACCGGCGTAGGACGTCCGAAGATGCTGACCATCACCTTCAAGGTCTGCTTCTCTTCGTTCACATCATCCACCGCACCGTTGAAGTTGGTGAACGGCCCTTCGTTGATCCGGACCTGCTCACCCTTGTCGAACTTCACCTTCATCGTGGGCTTGTCCTTCGACACATCCGCCCGGTTCAACATGCCAGCCACTTCGGTCTCGCTCAGCGCCACCGGGCTGTCGCCCGTACCCAGAAAGCCCGTCACCCGCGGCGTATTCTTGATCACATGCCACAGATCGTTGTCGAGATCCATCTCGACGAAGACATACCCGGGCAAGAACACGCGGTCGATCGTGACCTTCTTGCCGTTACGCAGCTCGGTCGTCGGCTCGAGCGGTATCTCAATCCGGCCAATCTTCTGCTCAAGGTTGTACGCACGAATGCGGCTCTCAAGCGATTCCTTCACCTTGCGCTCAAACCCCGAGTAGGCATGGATGATGTACCACTTGAAGTTCTCATTGGCCGGCGGCGCGAGATGTTCGCCCACTCCCTCAACGGGAAGCTGCTCTTCCGGATTCGCTTGCTCCACTGCCATACCCTAAACCTTCTTCCGCGCCGCAACGCCTCAAAACCTGTTTGTTACTACTCCATCCGCAATAAGTCGACTACTGCGACTTAGCCAGATGGTTAAAGACGAAGGTAATAGCATTGCCGGCGATCGCATCCACAATGGCAAAGTATCCGGCGAAGATGAACACCGTAACGATCACCACAATCGTGGTGTTCTTGACCTCCTCGCGCGATGGCGTGATGACCTTCTTCATCTCCGCGCGAACGTCCTTGAGGAACTCGCCCAGCCGGGCCGGGCCGGTTTTGAGCCGGTCCAGCCCGGTCGTTGGCTCTGCCACTAATGCTGTCGTCTTCGCCATCGCAATGCCTCTTCTGTCTTCTACTGCAGTCCGTCGGAACTGGCGGGGGAGCTCGGATTCGAACCGAGAAGTTCGGTTTTGGAGACCGACAGTTTAACCGTTGAGCTTACTCCCCCTGGGGTTAACCGCTCAAGCTGCGGGAGAGCATCGGCTCCCCCGCAAAAACAGCTTACTTGGTCTCTTTATGCGCCGTGTGCTTGCGGCAGGTGTTACAGAACTTCTGAAACTCCAGGCGGCCCGTAGTCGTCCGCTTGTTCTTGGTGGTGGAGTAGTTCCGGTTCTTGCAATCGGGACACTGAAGGGTAATGATTTCGCGCATGTTGTTCTCCTATGTGGCCAGCCACCTCGGCTGGCAAGCAGCTTGCCGTGAGTCGAATCGAACCCCCCGGCACGCCGCGACGCAGGCTTGAGGCGCCTGCAACCTGTAGTCCTGATTGTAAACGGAGGCAAAGCGGTCAGGCCACGCTCGGCTTTCCTATTATCTAACAGTTCCTGCTTTTCTCAAAGCCCATGATTGTTCGGACGCAGCGTTCGGAGGATTCCCGAAATGGGTCGCGTCTGACTGAACCGCGGTTTTTCAACTACAATTTTCACGGATCGTGCCGCCTTGCAGATCGATAGCGGGACGGCGGAAGGCAAAACAGGATGAAGGCAACAATGGATCAAAAGAGAGCCGCGATCAGCCGCCGCGCGATGCTGCAAAGCGGTGCACTTGTTGCGGCAGCGTTCGCTCTCCCGCGCATGAACTGGGCCTCCGACGCCGATCAGGTGTCAATTCCGCAAGTGCGGCTCGGTAGCGGGGTCATGATGCCTGCCCTTGGCTTTGGCACGTACAGTCTCCACGGCGACCTGTGTACGGAAAGTGTCGCCGACGCTATCGCCGCGGGCTATCGGCTGATCGATACGGCGACGCGGTATCAGAATGAGGAAGCCGTCGGTGCCGGCATCCGGAAGAGCGGAATCGACCGCAAATCTCTCTTCGTCACCTCGAAAATGTGGGTGGAAGACTCAGGCTATGAGCCGGCCAAGCGAGCCTTTCAAACGACGCTCGACAAGCTGCAGCTCGCCTACCTGGATCTCTATTTGATCCATCGGCCACGTGGAGATGTGCAAGGCTCGTGGCGAGCCATGGAAGAGCTCAACGCAGCTGGAAAGATCAAGGCAATCGGCATAAGCAATTTCGATCCGGCACAGCTCGCCAGCCTGGCCGCGGGAGCGACCACCAAGCCTGCCGTCAACCAAGTGGAAACCCACCCCTTCTTTCAGGAGACAGCTCTGTACCAACCGTTGCGCGCCGCTGGCGTGCAGATGGAGGCTTGGGCACCGTTTGCGGAAGGACGCAACGGGCTCTTCACCAATCCGGTGTTACAGCAGATCGGTACCAAGCATGGTAAGACGGTCGCCCAGACTGTTCTGCGCTGGCATTACCAGCGGCGCGTCGTCGCTATCCCTCGTTCATCCAACCCCAACCATCGCCGCGAAAATCTGGCCATCTTCGATTTCTCGCTGGACGCGGATGACATGCAGAAGATTGCGGCTCTCGACCAGAATCGATCGAACTTTCCTGAGTGGACCTAAGCTGTCTCGAAGCACTTGCTCTGGATGGTGTCGTCCACGAAGGCCAGGCTGACTGGAACTATTTCGCCCAGAGCCGCGAGGTGGCCAGACGAAAACCGGGCACAACCGCGTCCGCCTCCACCCATTCCGGACGCGTGAGGACCTTCGGCAGGAGGCCCGACTGGTAGATGCTGACCGTGGCCGCGAAAGGGTCAATCATCCAGGCCAGTTGCGCGCCGTTGGCGATCCACATCTCCATCTTGGCTTCGAGTACGGAGCGGCGATCGAACTCCGAAAGAACTTCCACCAGAAATTCAGGGCAGACCGGAGCAAAGCCACGCCTCTCCGCATCCGTCAGCCGGCTCAAGCGAGTGTTCGAAGTCCACGAAGCGTCCGGGCTACGGACGGCTCCGGTAGGCAGTTTGAAGCCCGCATTCGAGCTCACGCAAACCCCGTCGCTCGTCTCTGCCCAATTGCCCAGCATGCGCATAACGAACATCTCGCGCTGCCCTCCATCAAAGCCCAGCGGCGACATAATCTCCAGATCTCCCGCTTCGTTCCGCTCGATGCGATACGGCCGGTTGCGCCGCGAAAACGCAATGAGTTCCTCGTCGCTGAGAGACTCCGGAAGACGGATCGTCACGGGCATGGAAAGACCCGTGAGCGAAAAGCTGTCCAAC
>CAXSDM010000089.1:0-11216 GCA_964235575.1 uncultured Acidobacteriaceae bacterium
CTGGTCGTGTTTGGATCGGTCGGCTTGATCGTGGCGACCAGAAAACCAGGCCGGGCGTCCGGCGCCATCGCCTGCTCCTTCTCAGAAGCGGCCTGGGTCTGGTCGGTGGGCGGTGCTGTCCGGGCAAGCGCGTCGGGGCCGGGCCACGAACCATAGGCGGCTGGTCCCACGATGACGAGAAGGAAAGCTGCTCCGCATCGGACTGGACGGCACAGCCAGCGTTTCCGCATGGCGCAAGTCTACCCCATGAAGCATGAAAGAACTTCGGCGCTGTGATCTGGCCTACGCCGCACAATCGCCGACGCAAACACGTAACTCCGTGCTATGCTTCAAGAAGCGCGCAAGCGCGGGGAACTTCGGGGAGGGATTCAGGACTTGCACACGTGCGAACTCCAGAATCTGGCCAGAGACCGAAGTGACATCCCTTACCACCGCAACATCTTTCGCCGGCTCCCCGCCGGAACCCCGAAGAGATGCAGCTCTGGTTGCTCTGGCTGGAAGGCACTGGTCATCGGACCTGCCTCGCCGTGCAGCAGCGCTTCCGTACCCACGACAGCAATGCTGACCTTGGAACTTAGCCGGCGCCCGCGCGCGCCCCGCGACCGCAAGCATCTCCGTATGCGCGCTCGCTTACCCGCAAGATGAAGGAAACCACTTGAATTCTGCAACTCTCGAACCGAACGAAGTCCTCCAGGCTGAACAACCTCGCTCCACGCACACACCGAAGCATGAATCACCCCAGGTCACCGACACCGTCATCGACCCGAAAACCGGCCTGCCGATGCTGAAAGACGTACACTTCGCTGATTTCAACATCTCCGACTCGCTGAAGTCTCGCCTCGCCGCCGCCGGCTTTAACACTCCTACCCCGGTCCAGGCCAAGGCCATTCCGCCCGCGCTTGAGAGCCACGACATTCTCGCCACTGCCTCGACCGGCACAGGTAAAACCCTCAGCTTCCTCATCCCAATGATCGAGCGCATGGACGCGAACTCTGTGCCCTCGACCAAGGGCAAGCGCGGCCCCATCCGCTCACTTATCCTGCTGCCCACGCGCGAGCTCGCCATGCAGGTCCTCGAGGCCTACGGCAAGATCTCGCCCCAAGCCAAGTCCGACTCCGTGCTCGTCTGCGGCGGCCTGTCAGAGAACACGCAGCTTGACCAGCTTGGCCGCGGCCCGCGCCTCGTCGTCGCCACGCCCGGGCGCCTCGAAGACTTTCTCCGTCGCCGCTCGGTCAACCTGAGCTCAGTCGAGATGCTGGTGCTGGATGAAGTGGACCGCATGCTGGACATGGGCTTCCTGCCCGCCATCCGCCGTATCGTCGGAGCCCTGCCTAAAACCCGCCAGACCATGTGCTACTCCGCGACGCTCGACGCCAACATCACCGAGATCGTCCGCGACTACGTGCAGAAGCCCGTCCGCATCGAGATCGGCACGACCTCCAAGCCCTCGGACCGCGTTGAGCTGCGCGTCTACACGGTCATGCAGGACCAGAAGCTCGGCCTGCTCAACCAGATGCTCAACGAAGAAGAGGGCACCTTCCTGGTCTTCTCGCGCACCAAGCACGGTGCGGATCGCGTTGCCAAGAAGCTCGAGAAGCTCGGCCACCAGGCGGACGTGATCCACGGCGACCGCTCGCAGTCGCAGCGTACTGCCGCTCTCAAGGGCTTCTCTACCGGACGCCACCGCATCCTGGTCGCCACCGA
Organism: uncultured Acidobacteriaceae bacterium; assembly: GCA_964235575.1. Classification (GTDB taxonomy): domain Bacteria; phylum Acidobacteriota; class Terriglobia; order Terriglobales; family Acidobacteriaceae; genus Edaphobacter. Next base: position 1,705 of record CAXSDM010000089.1, read on the forward strand.
CGTGGCCGCTCGCGGCATCGACGTTCAGGACATCGCGCACGTCGTCAACTACGACCTGCCCAATGCGTCCGACGACTTCGTCCATCGCATCGGCCGGACGGGGCGCGCGGGAGCCAAGGGCGTCGCGACCACCTTCGTCATGCCCCAGGAGCGCTCCGACGCCCGCAAGCTGGAGCGCGAGCTGAAGATCAAGTTCGAGTGGCGCGAGGCCGACAAAAACCTCGAGAAGGAAGAACGCAATAAGCCGCTTGACACCGCCGCCCCAGACTCGCTGCTCGGCATGGAGACCCGTTCGTGGCGCACCGGCGATGTCTCGGCCGAACGCCAGACCGGCCTCAATGCCGGCTCGTCCCGCGGAACTGGAAGTGGTTCCGGCAGCGGCTTCCGCAGCCGCTCCGGCTCTGGCGGCGGTCCGGGCCGCAGCTCCGGTGGACGCGGCCCATCGTCCAACAGCCGTCCCGGCTCCAGCCGTTCCGGTCCCGCGCGGCGCGGACGGTAGCCTGGCAGCAGAAGAGGATGCCTCAACGGGCGTCCTCTTCTCGTCTTAAACGGACAGTACAGTGCGCTGGTGTCGGTGAGAGAATCCTCTCACCGACACCAGCCATCCAAGGGTCAGTACCGATATGTCCTCTCCCGCTCTGCTGACCAACGCCTTCGAAGTTTCCCGGCCAGCGCTGGACCAGCGACTGCGCGACAGCTACGGCCGCGCCATCACGGATCTGCGCGTCTCGGTCACGGACCGCTGCAATTTTCGTTGCGTCTACTGCCGCACCGGCAACGAAGGTGCCCAGTTCGCCGAGCTTCCGCACGCGGACTATCTGCGTATGATCCGACTCTTCGTCTCGCTCGGTGTCGAGAAGATTCGATTTACCGGCGGCGAGCCTCTGCTCCGCGCCGGGCTCGTTGAGCTTGTCGCTTCGGTTGCCCGCATGCGGACTGCCTTTGCGCCCGACGGTACCCGCACCCACGCGGGCGCGCCGCTCGACCTCGCCTTGACCACCAATGGGCATCTGCTCGCCGGCATGGCACAGCCGCTGCGCGATGCCGGGCTGTCTCGCGTCACCGTCTCCATGGACGCCGTCGACGCCGAAACCTTCTCCGCCATCACCCGCGTTCCACGCAGCTTCGACCGTGTGCTGGCCGGCATCCGCGCCGCGGCCGCCGCCGGACTAGGCCCCGTCAAGGTCAACTGCGTTCTCCTGCGCGGCTTCAACGATTCGCAGATCGAGGCCTTCGCCGAGTTCTCCCGCCGCGAGAATGTGATCATCCGCTTCATCGAGTGGATGCCGCTCGAAGAAGCCTCCACCGACCTGAACGCCCGCAACTGGACTCCGCAGTCGGTCATTACGCTTGAGGAGATTACCGAGCGCCTGAACACCTGGATGCCTCTGGTGGAGCTTCCGCCAAATGCCGCCAGCGAGACCGCCCGCCGCTATACCTTCGCCGACGGCCGCGGCGAGATCGGTATTATCGCGCCTGTAAGCCGTCCCTTCTGCGGCCACTGCAGCCGTATCCGGCTCACCTCCGACGGAAAAATCCGCACCTGCCTCTTCTCGCAATCCGACCACGACCTCTTCGGCCGCATGCAGCGCGGCGCCACCGACGACGACCTCACCTCCTATATCCGCCAGGTCGTCGATCGCAAGGAAGCCCGGCACCACATCGGCGAGGCAGGCTTTGAGAAACCCTCACGCTCCATGGTTCACATCGGCGGCTAAACCAGATTCTTCCGCACTGTCCGTAATTGCTACAAAACTCTGGAAACTTACTCTTACCTTCGCTCCAAAGGTACTTTCCCCTACAACTAAGGAGGGATGGAACCTCCGCCGACACTTCGAATAGATTATGGTGGAACTCGCAGGAGTGCGAGACGGTGAAACAGCGCCCCCGACAATTCGAGGTCATCGAGAGCCGCCAGATGGATCACCTGCGCGTCTTTCACGACGTCGCGCGCACCCTCACCACCTCGCTCGACCTCGAACTGATCCTGCTCGCCATCATGGACAAGATGGCCAACTTCTTTGGGCCGGAGCGCTGGTCGCTCCTCATGGTCGATGAAGCCGCCAAGGATCTCTACTACGCGATCGCCGTCGGCGAGGACTCGGACTCCCTCCGCGGGCTTCGCGTGCCGCTCGGCCAGGGCGTCGCCGGCTGGGTCGCCTCGACCGGCAATCCATTGGTCGTTCCCAACGTCTCGCTCGACCCGCACTGGTCGACCTTCGCCCGCAATCACCCCGACCTCGATATTCATTCCATCGCCTGCGTCCCCATCCGCTCCGGCGAGAACACCCTCGGCGTCATCCAGCTGCTGAACTCCAAGCTCGACCTGCTCAGCGAGTACTCGATCTCGTTTTTACGCATTCTCTGCGATTACGCCGCCATCGCCATCCAGAACTCGCGCTCCATGAAGCTCATCCAGGAGCTCTCGATTACCGATGACTGCACCGGCCTCTTCAACGCGCGCCACCTCTACACACTGCTCGATGCGCAGGTCGCCCTCACCCAGGCCGGCGAACCCGTCCCGTTCTCGCTCGTCTTTCTCGACCTCGACTACTTTAAGTCAGTAAACGACACGCACGGCCACCTGGTCGGCAGCCGTCTGCTGGCCGAGGTCGGCGGCGTCCTCCGCCGCGCCATCGGCCCTCAAAACTCGGCTTTTCGCTACGGCGGAGACGAATTCGTCCTGTTGATGCCCGGCACCACCAAGGAAGCCGCCACCCAACTCACGCAGGATCTCCACGCCAGCCTGCGCGCAAACAACTTCCTGACCGGCGAAGGCCTCGCCCTGCGCATCTCCGGCAGCTTCGGCGTCGCCACCTTCCCCGAGGACGGCGCCTCCGTGCACGCCATCCTGCGCAGCGCCGACTCCATGATGTACGAGGTCAAAAACACCACCCGCGATGACGTCGCCATCATGGGCAAGGTCCGCCACCTTACCTCCATCAAGCCCGCGCACGGCGAACGCCGCATCGCCGGAATTCGTTAGGCAGAGCTACTCGGGCGCATGCCGCTCGAGGGCACCCGGCCGACGCTTCTCCGGCTTGATCAGGTCCCGGTTCTCGGGCGCGGTGGGGTGCACCCCGAACTCCCACACGCCGAGGTTGATCTCCTTGTCTCCCAGCACCTCGACCAGCGCGTACTCCCCGACCAGCAGCTGTTCGCGGGGTGTCAGCTTCAGCCAATGGCCGCCCGGCAGCTCCGTTGCGTCGAGCTCCGTTACATCTTCCTGCCGTTTGCCCGTACCCAGCTGCCCGATGTTGAAGCTCGCCACCACCCGCGCATCCTGCCGCACATCCAGCCGAACAATCACGTAATCGGTGTCACTCGGCTTGGTTTTTTCTGTCGCGCTCCGGCTGGAAGCCCCATGCGTGTTCACCGTCAGCGCCTCGCCGCTCGTGGGCAGCGCGTCGTCGAGCTTCACGTAAATAATCGGATCGTTCACATGCATCTGCACCGCCGCCTTCTCGCCCTTCAGCACCACCATCTGGTGCGGCGCAGAGGCCGGCTTGATGATCCCTCGCAGCACGCTGTGCCCGGTCTGCTTGTTCAGCTCGCCCTCGGACTGCGCCAGCGGCACCAGCTCCGGCGTCGCCTGGAACGTGTCGAGCGCCAGCACGCTATCCGTCGGCTCCAGCCGCAGGTCCGTCGCCACCTCCGGCGAGAGCGCCGCCCGCTCCGCCTCCTCCTTCAGCAGCTCCGGGTCGATCGCCGGCGCAGGCCGCGCGGCCGCCGGGGCGTTCGGGTCCGGCGGCGCATGCTCCTGCGCCCAGCGCCTGGTCGCCTCAAGATCGACCAGGCTCAGCGGAATCTCCTCGGCTTCCCCGCCCCGCTCCGCGCTCACGTACCGCACGCGATCCTTCACCACCGCGTAGCTCATCACCACCTGATAACTACCGTCCTTCAGGATCAGCCGCTGCCGATGCGGAGCCGCAGCCGTCGCCGGAGCCGCGGGCTGATCCCCACGGTGTGCCAGTTGCGCCGCGGCCGCAGCTCCCCCGCTCAGCACCAGCAGCCAAACCAGGCTCCTCCCGTTGCTCCTCCGCATTCTCACCTCGCCCTCTTCATCCTAAGCCGCGCCGAAAGTTTCAGGAGCGCCCACTTTCCGGCAACTAAGCGCGCGACGCCGGGTTCTTCCACTCAGGTAGAACCTCAGTCCAAAAATCGCGTCTATATCTCTGTCCTCCCGGCGCTCGACCCATCTCAGGAAAGTCGGTTTTCTCCTCATGAAGCTTGTTCCCTCCTCTCTAACTGCACGCACATGCAGTTTCGCCTTTGGATTGAGCACCTTGCTTGCCTTGGCGGCCGCGGCGCAGGGCCCTGTCCCACGCATCGTTGCGCCTATCGATAACAGCGCGCGCACCGTTCTTGCCAACTCCCGTCCGCCCCGCGCTAGAGCCGAAAACGACGCCGGCCTGATGCCGCAATCCACCCGCATTCAGGGCATGAGCGTCAACTTCAGCCGCTCCGCCGCCCAGCAGGCCGCGCTCGATACCCTGCTCGCCGCCCAGCAGGACCGAACCTCTCCGCTCTACCACCAGTGGCTCACGCCCGACCAGTTCGCCGCACAGTTTGGCGCCGCCGCGTCCGATCTGCAGACCGTCCAGAACTGGCTTACCGCGCAGGGCTTCAGCGTGGATGGCGTCTCGCGCGGACTCAATCGCATCACCTTCACCGGCACCGAGGCCCAGGTGGAGGCCGCGTTTGGCGCCCAGCTCCACTACTTCAACGTCGGCCCCGAAAAGCACTTCGCGCCCGCCAGCGATCTCAGCATTCCCGCCAGCCTGGCAGGCGTGGTCGAAAGCATCGGCAATATCTCCGACTTCAAGCCTCACTCGCACATCCGGCGTTCTGCGACCCCCGCCTTCACCTCCGGGCAGACTGGCAACCACTTCCTCACCCCCAAGGATGTCGCCACCATCTACGACATCAACCCCGCGTACACCGCCGGGTACACCGGCACGGGCCAGTCCATCGCCGTTGTCGGCCAGTCGGCCGTCATTCTATCCGATATCGCCAACTTTAAGACAGCCGCAGGCGTGAGCTCTCCTGCGCCCATTCCCGTGCTCTATCCCGGAACTGGTGCATCCACTGTCTATACCGGTGACGAATCAGAATCCGACCTCGACCTCGAATACTCAGGAACAATCGCTCCCGGCGCGACAGTCTACTTCGTCTACACCGGCTCCAGTACCAACTACGGCGCCTTCGACGCGCTCGTCTACGCCGTCATCAACGACATCGCCCCCGTCATCAGTTCCAGCTACGGCGAATGCGAGCTTGACCTCGGCAGCTCAAATTACGCCTATTACAACCAGTACCTCCAGCAGGCTGCCGCACAAGGTCAAACCGTTGTCGCCGCCGCCGGAGACGACGGTTCCACCGACTGTTACGGCGAGACCAGCACCGCAGCCACTGAGATTGCACTCTCCGTCGACTTCCCGGGCAGCAGCGCCTGGGTCACCTCCGTAGGCGGTACGGAGATCTCGGCTTCCAACAATCCCGCCTCCACCACTGCCACCACCTACTGGTCCGCCAATGGCACCACTGACGTGATCAGCTCCGCCCTCACGTACATCCCGGAGCTCGCTTGGAACGATGACTCCACCGGTGGAATTTCCTCCGGCGGCGGCGGCGTTAGCGTCCTGACCGCCCGGCCCTCTTGGCAGACCGGAACCATCGGCGGCATCGCCATCCCTTCTGGAAGCATGCGCCTGGTGCCAGACGTCTCCCTGATGGCCTCGCCCGAAGAACCTGGTTATCTTTACTGCTCCAGCGACTCTGGCACCAGCGGCACTGGTATCCAGGGAAGCTGCAGCAACAATGGCTTTCGCGATGGCAATGGGACCAATTTGACCGTTGCCGGAGGAACCAGCTTCGCCGCACCCATCTTCGCCGGCATGGTGGCGCTCATCAACCAGGCCACCAAGTCCACCGGTCAGGGCGCGCTCGGGTACATCCTCTACCCGCTGGCGTCGAATACAACCACCTACGCGGCGGCCTTCCACGACATCGTCGTCGGGAACAATGCCTGTACCACCTCCCCCGCCACCCTTTCCTGTGCCTCTTCCGGCCTGACGAATTACGTTACGGCAACCGGCTACGATGAAGCTACCGGGCTTGGATCGGTCGACCTTTATAAGCTGCTCACCGCCTGGCCTGTCCCGTCCGCCACTACATCCTCCCTGCGGAGTTCTACAGTCGCGCTCTCGGCGGCGACAACCGTGCCCCGGGTTGCGGTTGCGGACGCCGTCACCGTTACTGTAGCCGCTGGAAGCAGTGGCACCGTCACCCCGACTGGCACGGTCAATCTCGTCATTACCGACACCACCTCCGCTGTCACTCCAACGAACCCCGTATACACGACCAGCGCAACCACCGCCTCGGTGACGCTCGCCGGTGGCACCGCCTCGTACAGCTTCGTTGGAGCTGCCGCCGGGCAGTACTCGGTCGTCGCCAAATACTCCGGAGACGGAACCTACGCACCCTCCACCTCCACCCTCCTCCTCCAGGTCGGTTCGGCCGGTGGCTTCAACCTGGCGGTCCCGAACACCACGGTCACGAATGGCAGCACCGCGGCCTCTACGGTCACGGTCACTCCCGTCGGCGGCTACGTCGGCACGGTCGCGTTCAGCGTATCGGCCAGCCCAGCCATCACCAACGCCTGCTACGTCCTCGGCAATGCGGCTGTTACCGGAACCGCCGCCGCGACCGCCACCCTCTCCATCTACACCAGCGCGACTACCTGCAGCGCAACTCCGGGTGCGCTCACCTTGTTCCAGAGCGGACCGAAAGCACAGGTCGTCTCCTCCGGAGGCGTCGCTCAGGCCCAGTCTCCAGCCTCTCACCCCATCCCGTTTGCCCTGAGCTTCGCCGGTTTACTTGCGGTTGGCATCGCGGGACGCAGATCGAGGAAGATCCGATCGCTGGTTGCCCTTCTGCTGCTTGCCGTACTCGGCCTGGGCCTCTCCGCCTGTAGCGGAGCCAGTACCCCCACCACGAACACCGTTACTCCAACCACCAACGTCGCCAAAGGCCCGTACACCATCATCGTCCAAGGCACAGACACGGTTACCAACACCACAACTAACTACGCCAGCTTCACCCTGACTGTCCAATAAGAACAGCCTGTCTTGCCCGTTCAATCCGAACCCACTCATCGTTAGGATGAGTGGGTTTTCTTTTGTCAAGCCCCAAGGCCGTCCCATCCAACGCTAACTGTTCATTCGACGGGTGTTAGCTGCCAAAGAAAACTGGCATATCTACCCCTGCCCGACCCGTACAATAGAAATAGACCCACACCTAAGAAACAGACCCGCAACCGTCATTCTGGCGAAGCCAGAAGCTCCGTAGTTGTCTCTACAGACTGACAACGCGAAGTCCGGACTTAACTCTTTTCCTTTGAAGACTTTAGCCAAAAACCGGGGGGGGAGGGGGGAGTACCTGGACCTCAGTGCAGCTGCTCCGGGATGACGGCGTACTGGATCAGCAGCTCGAACGGCACGATCTTGAGCGTATTCTCATGCGTCGCCTCAAGCACCACCGGGCACGCAGCCCCGGCCTGGGTCGCCTGCAGCCAGCGCGCCGCGCACACGCACCAGCGGTCGCCCGGCTTCAGCCCGGGAAACCCGTACTGCGGCATTGGCGTCGAGAGATCGTTTCCCAGCGACTTCGAAGTCGCCAGGAACTCCGCACTCACGATGCAGCAGACGGTATGCACGCCCAGGTCGTCCGGACCGGTCTCGCAGCAGCCGGTCCGGTAAAAGCCGGTCATGGGCTCGCAGCCGCACGTAGCCAGCGCCTGTCCGAGCACATTTTTTCCGCGTGCCTCGATCGGTTCGGTTCCTGCCATGGCTCTATTGTAGGCTTCCTGCGGCCGGCTTACTTGCTGGCCATCGCCATCTTCTGCTCGTACTCCTCGTACGGGCCCTTGTGATCGGTGATGTGAAAATCTGAAGGTCCGCCCTCGAAGTGCCAGATGCGCGTCCCGGCCTCTTCGATCAGGTCCTGATCATGCGTCACCAGGAACACGGTTCCCTCATACTTCTGGATCGCCTGGTTCAGCGCATTGATGCTCTCGAGATCCAGGTGATTGGTCGGCTCGTCGAGAATCAGTACGTTCGGTTTCTGCAGCATGATCTTGCAGAACAGCAGCCGCGCCGCCTCGCCGCCGCTCAGCGCCTCGGTCTTCTTCATGCCTTCTTCGCCGCGGAACAACATCTGCCCCAGAATGCCGCGGATGTCTTCCTTGGTCGCCTTGGGGTCGAAGCTGTGCAGCCACTCCGCGGCGGTCGTGCCCTTGGGAATAGCCGCGGTGTGGTCCTGTGCGAAGTAGCCAATCTGGACCTCGTGCCCCCACTTCACCTCGCCCGCATTGATCGCGAGCGTGTCGGACTCATCGATGTTGGGAGCATTCGCAAGCAGCGCCTTGATCAGGGTCGTTTTCCCCTGGCCGTTGCGCCCCATCAGGATCACCTTGTCGCCGCGCAGCACGGACGCCGAGAACTTCTTGATCACATGCTCGGTCTTGCCGTCCTTCTGCGGATAGGATTTACTGACGTTCTCGAATTCCAGCACGTTCTTCCCCGAGGGCCGGAGCATGTCGAAGCGGATGAACGGACGCGCGATGTTCGACCGCGCCAGCTCGGAGGTCGCCAGCCGCTCCACTTCCTTCTTGCGCGAGTTCACCTGACTCGACCGCGTACCGGCCGAGAAGCGCGCGATGAAGTCGTTCAGCTGTGCGATCTTCTTCTCGCGCTGCTCATTCTGGCTCTCGATGCGCGTGCGGACCGATGTCTTCTGCAGCACCATGTCGTCATAGCCGCCGGTGTAGGTAATGATCGTCTGGTAGTCGATGTCGGCCGTGTGCGTGCACACCGCGTTCAGGAAGTGCCGGTCGTGCGAGATCGTGATCACCGTGCCGCTATACCGGATCAGGAAATCCTGTAGCCAGTGGATGGACTCGAGGTCGAGATAGTTCGTCGGCTCGTCGAGCATCAAGGCTTCCGGGTCGCCGAACAGCGCCTGCGCCAGGAGCACACGGACCTTCTGGCCGCCCTGCAGCTCGCTCATCTTGCGCTCATGCAGCTCGTCGGGAATGTCTAGCCCTTGCAGCAGGACGGCCGCATTCGCCTCGGCCTCGTACCCGTTCTCGTCGCCGACGATGCCCTCGAGCTCGCCCAGCCGCGAGCCGTCTTCGTCGGTCATCTCGGCCTTGTTGTAGATGATCTCCCGCTCCTCAAGCGCCGCCCATAGGCCCTTGTTGCCCATGATGACTGTGTCGATCACGCGATAGGCGTCGAACTCATATTGGTCCTGCTTGAGTACGCCGAACTTGCGAGGTCTTACAACCGTCCCCTTCTGCGGGTCGATCTCGCCGGTAAGGACCTTCATAAACGTCGACTTCCCGGCGCCATTCGGCCCGGTCAAGCCGTAGCGGCGGCCGTCTGTAAACGAAACTGAAACATCCTCGAACAGCAGCTTCGAGCCGTAACGCATGGTGACACTGGAGGTAG
>CAXSDM010000090.1:0-2080 GCA_964235575.1 uncultured Acidobacteriaceae bacterium
TCTCGCGCTCGGGCGTGCCGACGAGGCCGTGGAGGTATTTGCTGGCGACGATGTTGGTGGCGGTCATGGACCAGTCGACGGGGGATTCGACGTTCTTCTGCTCGAAGATGAGGTTGCCCTTCCAGTCCTGGATGACGGCGTCGCGGAGTTCCCAGGCGACCTGGTCGAAGGGGCTGACGCCGGGGGAGGTGAAGACGCGCTCGAAGGAGAGGCCGCGGGCAGCAGCGGAGGTGCTGGAGGCGACGGTGGAGGACTGCTGGGCGGTTTCGATCATGAGATGGTGCTCCTTGTGCGAGGCGAATTAAGGTCGGGGCCGAATGTCTGTGGCCGGCGGTTAGAGATTGGACGAGGCACAATCCCCGTTCCGCAAGGCTTGCTCTGGATCGCTGCAAGCGCAAAGTTAGTACCCTGTATGGGGTATGTCAAGTATAAAACATCTATAGGTTGTGTTGATGAAGAAGATACGCATCCAGCGCGGGAAAGAACGAACGGATCACGGAAAATGGGCAGAACTGCTGTGGAAGTCGTGCCATCGTGGCGTCGTTGGCGGGTATTCGAGCGTTACGGGAGAGTAAATTTGCTGGCCTTCTCGACGGTACGTGGCCGGCCGGGATGGGGCAAGGGGTCGAATGTGGGCGAGAGGTGGATTGCTTGCAAAAGCAGGGATGAATTTAGTTGGGGGTGGGTGGAGAGGAATGGTTACGTTTTCGGATTTTCATGGGGAGCTCCGAAACCGGCACGTGCGTACGGGCGTCTGATCCTTCAGTGACCTCTGTTCTCGACCCTGCCCCGGCGACCGCCGCTCCCCTGCCGGGCTCCACGTCCGCGCGCAAGCCGTCCTTGCCCGCGCTGACGGGCCTGCGCACGATTCTGGCGGTGAACGTGATGTTTTTTCACTTTACGCCGCCGCATCCTGAGTTCCTGACGCCGGTGATCGGCAATGCCTACGTATTTGTGGGCTTCTTCTTCCTGATCTCGGGGTTCGTGCTGGCGTATAACTATGCGGATCGGCCGAGGCTCGAGAAGCGTCGGTTCTACCTGGCCCGGCTCTCGCGCGTGTACCCGACGTACCTGCTGGTGCTGCTGCTGTCGCTTCCCTTCCTCGCGATCGAGTGGCAGGCGCATACGCACCGGGAGTTCTTCTGGGGGCTGGTGCTGACGCCGCTGGCCCTGCAGGGCTGGGTTCCGGGGCTGGCGACGTTCTGGAATACGGTGGGCTGGACGCTGCCGGCGGAGCTGATGCTGTACCTGCTGTTTCCGTTTCTGCTGACGGCAATTGGCCGCCAGTCCTCCCGGCTGGGGACACCGCTACGCCTGGGAGTGGCGATTGGAGCGGTCTGGCTGCTTGGGATCACGCCGCATTTCGTCTACTTTTTGATGAACCCGGACCACCTGCCTGCGCAAGCCAACCGATTTACCTATGCCTTCTGGCTGCGCGCGCTCAAGTACAGCCCGGCGGCCTATGTGTGCACGTTTACGGCCGGCGTGCTGCTGGCACGGCTGCATGCTCGGCTCGACCTGGCTGCGTCGCGGAGGTTTGTGGCGGCGGCGGTGGCGCTGGCGGGACTGGCAGTCTTCTTTGCGTTTGCGGTAGACAGGGTTCCGTATGTGCTGGTGCATGGAGCGCTGCTACTGCCGCTGTTCGCGCTGCTGCTGCTGGGGCTCGCCGGGCCGAACCCGATCGCTTCGGTGCTGGCGTGGAAGCCGATTGTGTTGTTTGGGGAGACTACGTTTGCGCTGTATCTGCTTCATTTCAATGCGTTTCTGCTGATTCACTTTTACAAGCTTCCGGAGAAGCTGCATGTGGTGCGGTACGATCCCTGGGTTTCCTATGGATTCATCATGCTGATGGCGCTGTGCGTGACACGGTTTTTTGAGCAGCCGGCGCGGCGGTTTGTGCTGGGGTTTGTGGGGGCGAAGGGCTAAAGGCGTTACTGTGCGGGTGGGGCTGTACGGAGGAGGTCCTTCGCCTTACGGCGAAGGGAAAAGCGGGCCTTCGGCAGAGCGGGAGCGCCGTAGGCGCGGCTTTTTCTGGCACGCGTGAACGCGTGCCCTTCCGGGGTGTGGGATTATGGCGCGG
>CAXSDM010000090.1:2180-11119 GCA_964235575.1 uncultured Acidobacteriaceae bacterium
AACGCGTGCCCGTTTGGGGTGGTAGGTTCATGGCACACGGGAGCGCTTGCCTTCCGTGGTGGTGGTTCATGACATGTGTGAACGAGTATTCGCCGGGGTTGTCACGGCACTCGCGAATGCGTACCCTTCCGGGTTTGGTTCATGGCGCGGATGAACGCGTGCCCTACCAGGTTGGTGGGTTGCTTTCCTGAAGGATTCACAGCGCGAAGAAGACTGCTCCACGCAGGACTCGCATGCGCCTATCTCAGACGATGAGACTGTCTGAGACAGGGCACTCGAGGATTACGAGATAGGTCTGGTTACTCGACGATCTGCGTTGCGTGGGCTCCGTTGGTGACGGCGGCGGCGCAGGTGGGTTGGCCCTGGGAGGTGAAGGGAGTGTTCTGGACCGAGGTGAGGGCTCCGGTGTTGGCGTTGAGTTGCTGGGCAGAGACCGTGTTGTCGGTGTGGTTGGACGTGTAGAGATAAATACCCAGCGCCGGCTCAACTACGACGCAGGTGGGTCCCGTGCCGACGTTGGCTGTGCCGCCCGCGCCTGAGAGCGCGCCGGTAGCGGTGTTGATGACGTAGGCGCTGACCGTGCTGGAGGTGAAGTTGGCGACGTAGACGAAGGTTCCGCGCGGGTCGACGGTGACGCTCATCGGGAAGGAGCCGGTGGTGAAGGGCGAGGAGATGTTCGGGACGGGCGTGCCGTTTGCCTGGATGTTGTAGGCGTACATCTGGTTGGTGAGCGAGTCGGTGACGTAGAGGAAGCGGCCGGTGGGGTCGGCGGCGATGCCGCTGGGCTGGGTGCCGGCCGAGAAACCTCCGGAGACAGTTCCGGTGACCGGGGTGAGGGCGCCGGTGGAGGTGTTCTCGTTGAAGGCGAGCAGCACGCCAAACTGCGAGGCGTTGGCGGGGAACTCATCGTCGATGACGTAGACGTTGTTGCCCTTCTGGGTGGCGACAATGGCGGTCGGGTTGTCGCCGACGGGGATGTAGGGCAGCGGATGCGCGGCGGTGGTGCCTATGGTGGTGTTGGTGAGGGCGGTGCCGAGGGTGCCGTCGGTGTGGATGGGGAAGATGGCGACGCCGCCGGGACCAGGGCTGAGCGTGGTGAAGCCGTTCTGGTAGGTGAAGGCAACGTAGAGGTACGCGCCGGCGGCGTCAATGGCGGCGGCCACGGGGAAGGTGCCGATCAGGCCGTTGCCCTGGACGACGTTGTAGGTGTTGGCGGCGTAAATTTTGCCATCCGTGCCGATGGTGTACTCGACGACGGTGGAGTCGTCATGGTTGAGGACGTAGAGGTACTGGCCGTTGGGCGCGGCGACCAGGGTGACGGGGTTTCTGCCGGCTGGGATGGGCGAGTCGGCGAGCTGCGAGAGCGCGCCGGACTGGTAGTCAATGGCGTAGGCCGTGATGCTGCCGGGGTTGTTCTTGGCGTTGGTCACGTACAGGTAGCCTTCGGTGTAGTCGCGGCTGCAGGCCGTCATGCCGACGCCGAGTGCCAGTGTTGCTGCGAGAGCCTTGATGCCTCGGCCCGTTCCATTCCACGTCATGCTCTTCCTTGCTCCCGGGCCTTGTGGGCCCGCACATCGTTCATCCGGCGAATCGTGTTTGCGCAGGCCTGACCGCTCAGGCCTGGGCGCTCCCAGGCAGGGTCTGAACATCAGAGATTCCCGCTGATGGCCATGCAGGTGGGCGTCTGCGTGGAGGGGAAGACCGTGCCTCGCGTGAGATTGGAGAGGAACCCGCGATTCTGGTCGATGAGTTTTCCCGTCACCGTGTTGTCGAAATGATTCGACGTGTAGAGATACTGGTGCGTCGGATCCTGGACGGCGCAGGTGGGACCCGAGCCGACGGCGTAGGGGTTGTTGGTCGTGTCGGCGAGGGTCGCCAGGCGGCCGAGCGAATCGATGGTAAAGGCCGAAATAGAGCTGTTGGCGGTCGTTGTGGTTCCCGCGAAGTTGTAGTTCATGACGTAGAGGAACTTGCCGCTGTTGCTGGTAATGGAATAGACCGGATTGTTTGTACCCTGCACGTTGGTCATTTGGCTGCCGGCAACCTGGGTGAGGGAGCAGCTCGAACTGCCGGCCTGCAGCGTGTAGATGAAGTTGTTGGCGTTGTCCGTGAGGTAGGTGAAGGCGCTTGCAGAGCTGCCGTTGCCGGTGTTGATGGAGGTGAAGTTCGGGGTGACGCCGCCGGTCGGGGCCGAAATGACGGTGGCTCCCGTGGTCGCGACGGTGAGCTGCCCGCTTGAGGAGTTGACCACATAGGGGTAGATGGAGTTGGCCGACAAGGTGAACAGGCATCCACCGGAGCCGACGGTCGTCATGGTGGGACTCGACCCGACGTCAAAGTAGGTCTGGGCTTTGCCGTTGGTCAGGATGGCGTTGTTGGTGACGAGGGTGAGGCGGCCCGTGCTGCCATCGACGGAGAAGGCGGTGATGGAACCGTTGGTCGACGTGCTTCCATTGATGACCGTGCCGTAGTCGGGGGAATACTTGTCGAGGACGTAGAGGTAGTTGCCGGTGGAGTCGAAGGTGGCCCAGACGGGGTTGACGCCCTGGCTGAAGAAGCTCTGCTCAAAGGTGAGGATGCCGCCGGTGCCGACGGAGAACTCGGCGATGGAGGCTCCGGGCGAGTTGAAGGACGCGGTTCCCGGGGTGCCGGTGGCGCCGGAGCCGCTGTTGATGACGTAGACGTAGCGTCCGCCGGGCTTGACGACGATGGAGACGGGGTTGGTTCCTCCGGAGGGGAACGGGGAATGCGCGATCGCGGTCAGGTTGCCGGTGAAGTCGTCGATCAGGAAGCCGGAGATCTGGTTGTAGAAGGTGCCGAGGACCCACATGTAACCGATGGTGCCGCCGCCGCATGCCGTCATGCCAAGTCCAAGTGCTGCCGATGCTACCAGGGCCGTAAGCATCCGGCCAATCTTGCTGAACGTCATCTGTTTCCTTACTCCACGCCCGCGTGCCGGACGCCCGTCTTGAACTGTGTGATGAAGGGGTTGTGTTGCTCCCATTTATTGTAGAAGCACCCGAGACTTAATGCCACCTTCGACGTCTTGAAACGACAACAGACTTTGCCTGGGAGAGCGTCGTTTGGACGCGCGAGAGGCTGCGTGGGTTAGCACGGCGAGGGCGATGGGCGGCAAATTGCGCGGGGTTACCAGACGCGGCACGACTTCTCGGGCATCATGGGCTGGCCGACCTTGCAGCCGAAGGCTTTGCCGAACTCGTCGAAGTTCTGGACGGAGCCGTCGGTGCGCCACTTGCCGGAGCTGTGGGGGTCGGTCTTGGCCTGGTTGCGGGCGGCCTGCTCGGTGCGGTTTTCACACCAGACCTGGCCGAAGCTGATGAAGAAGCGCTGGGCGGGGGTGTAGCCGTCGACGACATCTTTCTGGGCGTCGAGGTCGGTGATGCCCTTGGGGGCGAGCGTCTCCTGGAGGGCGCGGAAGGCGATGCGGAGGCCTCCGTTGTCGGCGGCATTCTCGCCCAGGGTGAGGCGACCGTTGAGGTTCTGTCCGTCCGCGACGGGGAACTGCGAGTATTCGTCGGCGATGCAGCTGGTGCGCTGCTTGAACTTGGCGAGGTCGTCGGGGGTGAACCAACTGCCCATGGAGCCGTCGGCGTTGTACTTGACGTTGCCGGTGGGGCCGTAGTTTGAGCCCTGGTCGTCGAAGCCGTGGGTCATCTCGTGGCCGATGACGACGCCGATGCCGCCGAAGTTGATGGCGGGGTCCTTGGAGACGTCGTAGAAGGGCGGCTGGAGTATGCCGGCGGGAAAGTTGATGTCGTTTTGGGGCGGGCTGTAGTAGGCGTTGACGGTGGGCGGCGTCATGCCCCACTCGGACTCGTCGACGGGCTTGCCGAGCTTGGTGAGATTGCGGTCGCGCTCGAAGACGGCGTTGTGGGCGAGATCAGAGAGGAAGTCGGTGCGGCTGACCTCGAGTTTGCTGTAGTCGCGCCAGCGGGCGGGGTAGCCGATCTTGTCGCGGAAGGCGGCGAGTTTCTTTTCAGCTTCGGCCTTGGTGGCGTCGCTCATCCAGGGTAGCGTCTGGATATCTTCGCCGAGCGCTTTTTCGAGCGCGGCGACGAGCTTTTCCATGTTGTCCTTGGCGGCGGGTGGGAAGTTCTGCTTGACCCAGTCCTGGCCGACGGCCTCGCCGAGCGCGCCGTCGGTGAGGCGGGTGCAGCGCTTCCAGCGGGGCTGCTGCTCCTTTTGGCCGGTGAGGGTGGCGCCGAAGAAGTCGAAGTTGGCGTCGACGAAGTTCTTCGAGAGATAGGGTGCGGCGCGGTGCAGGATCTGCCAGCGCATGTAGGACTTGAGGACGGGTAGAGGCTCGGTTTCAAGCTGCTCGTTGACTGTTTTGACAAAGCCGGGCGAGGAGACGTTGAGGGTCTTGGCCTGGGTGACGCCGAGGCCGGAGAGGAGCACGGACCAGTCGAAGTCGGGGCTGAGCTGCTGGACTTCGGCGACAGTCATGATGTGGTAGACGTTCGACGGGGTGCGCATTTCGACGCGGGCCATCGAGCCTTGGGCTAGAGCGGTTTCGATTTTGAGGACGTTGGCGGCCTCGGTGGTGGCCTGGTCGGGAGAATCGCCGAGCAGGGTGAACATTTTGGTGAGGTGGGCGACGTATTGCTCGCGGAGCTTGGTGCTGCGCGCGTCCTGGTTGAGGTAGTAGTCGCGGTCGGGGAGCGTCAGGCCGCCCTGGCCGGTCTGCAGGATTTGCTGGCTGGCGTCCTTCTGGTCCTGGCCGACGCGCACGGCGAAGAGGAAGCCCTGGCCGTAGCGGGCTTCGTAACGGGCGTCGAGCTGGGCGATCTTCTTGGCGCTGTCGAGGGCGTCGATCATGGCGAGCTGCGGGGCGAGAGGCGTGGCGCCGAGTTTGTCGGCCTGGTCGACGTCCATGCAGGCGGCGTAGAAGTTGCCGTACTTGGTCTGGAGCGGACTAGCGGGGTGCTTGGAGGCCGCGTCGAGATCTTTCCAGAGAAGGTAGTTGTTGGTGTCGGCGAGGGTGTTGAAGCTGCCCCAGCGGGACTCGGTGGCGGGGATGGGATTGTTCTTCATCCAGTTGCCGCAGGTGTACTGGTAGAAGTCTGTGCAGGGGTCGGCGGTCTTGTCGATGGAGGTGAGATCGAACATGACGGGCTTTTTCGGGGGCTGGGTGGGGCCGGCGTCGTCTGCAGAGGTGACCGCCTGTGCGCGTGCCGCGGAGAGGCCGAACAGGCCGGTCGAGAGGAGGAGGGTCGAGACGAGGTTCGATACGCGCATGGGGCTCCCAGGCTGGCCCTTTCGGGCGGAAGGCGGAAAGTTGTGTTTCGATCACGATACACGAAGAGACGGTGCGATTCGATGGGTGCGGGTGACGCTATCGATCGTAGTTTCCGGCACAAACAAACGCAGATCCCCTTCGGGAACGACAAGCAAATCGCCTAGAAGATGCGCAGGTGAATGGTGAGGTACTTCTTGGGGTCCTGGCGGATGGTGTCGGTGAGCAGGGTGGCCGAGGTGAGCAGCTTGTTCAGGTTGGTGTAGGCCTGGTCGTCGGTGGCGAGCTTGCCGAGAGTTCCCTTCCCTTGCGCGACGCCGGCGATCAGGAGGTTGGTCTGGTCGACCGTGTCGCGGAGTTTCTGGGCAAAGGCAGGGTCATGGATCAGCATGCCGGCCGCGCCTTGGCCGTTCTGCACGTCGTTCAGCAAGGAGTTGGTGCGGGTCAGGGTCTGGTTCAGATTGTTGTAGAGGCTTTCGTCGTTCAGCAGCTTGCCGGCGGTGCCCTTGCCGCTCTGGAGCGAGGTGGCGATCTGGTCGAGCTTGCCGGCGGCGAGGTTAAGCCGGTTGTACATGGTGTCGTCGGTCATGAGCTTGCCGATCGAGCCGCGTCCGTTGTTGAGGCCTACTTCAAGGGTGTGGAGTTCGTCGACGGTGGCGTTGGCCTTGTTATAGAGGTCGGGATTGTTGATCAGCTGGCCGATCGATCCCTTGCCGGTTTCGAGGTTTTCGACGATGTTGTTCATTTTGGCGAGGATGACGTTAAGCTGCTCGATGGTGCCCTGGCTGGCCTTGACGACATCGGAGATCGTGGGGGTTTCGAGGGTGTGGAGTTCGTCTCCGTCCTTGAGCTCGGGGCCAGTGGCGGTCTGGCTGTTGATGTCGACGACAGTGTCGCCGAGCACGCCTACGGTGGTGAGGGCGGCCTTGGAGTCGACGTGGAGCTGGTTCTGAAACTTGCTGTCAATCTTCATGACGACGCGGACGGGCGTGAGCTTGCGCGCGGGGTCAGCGGTGACGGTGACGGACTTGACCGATCCGATGGTGACGCCTTCGAGATTGACGGCGCCGCCTTCCTTGAGGCCCGCGGCATTTTCAAAGTAGGTGGTGACGGTGAGCTTCTTCGACAGGATGCCGAGGCCTGAAGAGCTTGTCATGAGGAAGAGCAGGGTGACGAGGATGACCGATGCGACGAGGACAATGACCCCAATCTTCAACTGCGACCATCGAACCTCCTGCTGGCTGGGCATAGCTCTCCTGAGCGCTTTGAGACGCGCTTGCTTTCTATATCGGCTGATTCCGAGAATACATGAGCGTGTTGACGCGAATAACCGCAGTTTCTTTCAGAGTGGATGCGCACCAGGCTGGGTTCGGTCCAGAAAGCAGGGAGCGCGGTCAGCGGGCGGGTTCTCCGGACAGATGTTCGGCGACGACGACGGCCATGGCAAGGTCGCGGGTGTGGGTGAGCGAGAGCGAGAGGCGGTCGATGTTGAGCTCGGCGGCGAGCTCGGCGGCGCGCCCGCTGAGCCAGAGCGAGGGCTTTCCGCTGGTCTCGCGACGCACTTCGAACTCCTGCCAGCTGACGCCGCGGCTGATGCCGGTTCCGAGAGCTTTGGCCCCGGCTTCCTTGGCAGCGAAGCGGGCGGCGAGGCTTTCGGCGGCGTCTTTCTTGCGCAAACAGTAGGCGATCTCGCCGGGAGTGTAGATGCGGTCGAGAAAACGGCTGCCGAAGCGCTCGACGCTGCGCCGGACGCGCGCGATCTCGGTCAGGTCGGTGCCCAGTCCTACGACCATGGCCGTCCTCCTCGGGATTCCATGTGTGCCATGGTACCGCTCGTCACGTGACCTTCGTGCAAAAAGTGTGCGCGAGGCTCTCTCGATCCGGCCGCATTGGACGATGAGGAGTGTGAGAGGGAAAGAATGCAGACGAATTTGGAGGCAACGGGTTACAGCATGGGAAACGATAGGGAGAGTTCTACGGTCGAGTTGGCGGCCTTTACGGATGATGATCGGTGGGGCGTGCTCCCCGACCTGAACGCGTGTCTGAACGAGTGCGGCGGGTGGGTTCTGGAACAGCGGGCGAGCTCGGCGATGTCCATGGAGTTCCGCATCGAGCTGCGGCTGGAGAATATTCTTGATCTATACGGAGCGCTGATGGGGACGGGGATCGAGTTGACGTGCAACGCGCACGCGATGCTGACCGATCTTTGCACGTGCCGGAAGAACGCGGACCATCTTCATACGGTAGGCGAGACGGTGGTGGTTCGGCTGGTGCTGCACTTCCGCGAGCAGCTTTCGGTGGCGATGCTGCTGGCGACGGGGTCGGCCGCGGCTTGAGGGAGATGAATGCCGGAGGGAAATATTTGAGGACGCGTCCGATTTTCCTCGCCGCTGGCCTGTTTTCCCGCATCTCTCAAGATACAAGCGGCGAACCCGCCTCAAGGAGAAGTTGTTCATGACCGACTACCGCGTAGCTCCCGGCGAAGCAGAAGAAGATCAAGTTACGGCCGCCATCGAGAATGTCACCAGCAAGATACCGTCGAGCGTATACCTTGGCGCGGCGATCGCCTCCATTCTTGCCTCGGTATCCTTTCAGGCTGCCGGCAAAAAGCATGAGGCGTTGTTTGTTGGGCAGTGGGTTGCGCCGTTTTTGATTTTGGGGCTGTACAACAAGATGGTGAAGCAGCATGGCTCGGATGCGACTTCGAGCAGCAAGTAGTTTCCGGTTAGCTTCAGCACCCTGATGAGGGCGATCCTAGGACTTCCAGGCAGCTTTACGACATTTGTCGTGGGCTGCCTTTTGTTTTTGGCAGCTTGTTGCGAAGCGGCTCAGGTCAGACTGGCTCGAAGGCGGACTGCTCGCCTTCTGCGATTCTGACTTCCCCGGAGGCGATGTCGTAGACCCACCCGGAGAGTCGGAGGTCGCCTTTGGCAAGCGCACCGGCTACGGCAGGATGGGTGCGCAGATGGCGCATCTGCAGCAGGACGTTTTGCTCGGTGACGACGCGCATGAGGTCCTGATCGGTGTGGGCGAGAGCTCGGGCGGCGGCAAGGGCGGCGTGGGCGTTGGTGAGCCAAGATTTGACGGTGGGCATGGACTCGACCGATTCAGGGGCGAGCAAGGCCTTCATGGCACCGCAATCCGTGTGGCCGCAGATGGCGATGTGGCGGACGCCAAGGGCGGAGACGGCGAACTCGAGCACGGCGCTGACGCCCCCGAGCATCTCGCCGTAGGTGGGGACCATGTTGCCGATGTTGCGGGAGACGAAGATTTCTCCGGGGGCGGCCTGGGTGAGCAGGTCGGGATGGATGCGGGAGTCGGCGCAGGCGATGAGGAGGGTGTGGGGGCGCTGCGGCTCGTTCATGACGCGCTGGTAGTGCTCGGCCTGGGCGGGGTAGACCTCTGCTTGGAATTTGCGGATGCCCTGTTTGAGTTGCGCTAAGACTTCGTCCAACCTGGTCTCCTTGCTGTGCGGGATGAACTGATCACGTTCTACGATGCGGTGCCGGAATGAGCAAACGCGGATTCCCTTGCGGGAAGGACAACAAAGAAACGACTGATGCGCCTGACCAAATGTTTACTAGGCGTCGCGCCACTTGATGTTGCAGCCGAGGCTGGTGCGCTGGTTGGTGTCGGGCCGGCGGCCGGCGATGACGTCGTCCATGGCGCGGCGGAGGTCGGC
>CAXSDM010000091.1:0-11039 GCA_964235575.1 uncultured Acidobacteriaceae bacterium
CCGCGCGTCAAGCTCAACACCACCTACTCCTTCGGCATCGACGACCAGGAGTTCGTTGTCGCCTTCGAGACCAACTTCCCTGAAGATTTTCTCGACCTCGTCCAGCAGCTACGCGAAACCGAGATCAGCCTCTACACCCTCGAAGACACGCCCATCTTCAGCTGCGTCCGCCTGCAGCCGCTTGAGATGCTCGACCGCCTGGGCTAACAGTGAAGGCGAAGACACCCAAGGTCGGCGCAGTCGTACGTAAGACTGCGCCAGCACCCACCGGCGCCAGAGCGCGCACGATCGCCGCCACCGAACCGACCTCCCCCAAAAAGCGCCGCGGCATGACCAAAAAGCCGCTCGCCCCCGAGCGCATCTCCGCCATCCTCGACGCGCTCGCCGAGACCTACCCCGGGGTCGTCTGCGCCTTAAACCACACCAGCGCGTGGGAGCTCACGGTCGCGACCATCCTCTCCGCCCAGTGCACCGACGCCCGCGTCAACCTCGTCACCCCCACGCTCTTCCGCACCTATCCCACCCCGAAGGACATGGCCGCCGCTTCCCTGCTCGAGCTAGAAGAGCTCATCCGCACCACCGGCTTCTTCCGCAACAAAGCCAAGTCGATCCAGGGCGCCGCCAAAGCCGTCGTCGAGCAGTTCGGCAACAAGGTTCCGCAGACCATGGAAGAGCTGCTCGAGCTTCCCGGCGTTGCCCGCAAGACCGCCAACGTCGTCCTGGGCAGCTGGTATGAGATCGCCGTCGGCGTAGTGGTCGACACGCACGTCCTGCGCCTCTCGCGCCGGCTCGAGCTCACGGTCAACAACCAGCCCGAGAAGGTCGAGCAGGACCTGATGAAGCTCATCCCGCAGGATCGCTGGATCGCTTTCTCGCACGAGCTGATCCACCACGGCCGGCAGATCTGCATCGCCCGCACACCGCGCTGCGCCGACTGCACGCTCGAGACGCTATGCAACTCCGCCGACAAGACCTGGACCTCGCACTAGCCACGCGCAGCGTCGAGCACCCCACGAACTGGCGCCCGCCCGGCGTCAGGGCGCACTTGCCCTTGCTTTCACAAGTGAATCTGGTCGTCGCATTCACCACGCGCAGCGTCGATCACTTACTACTCAATCGCTGCGCCCGGGCGGCAGTTCCACCTGAAAGCTATAGCCATGCCGTATAAACCCAAGGGACTCGTAAAAGCGATGCGCTCCTTCCCGCTTCAAATTGCTCGAAAGTGTCATCTTGTAACAGCCCGCCAAGCGGCACTGCTCCAAAGCATGGTGCATCATCCTGCGCCCAACCCCGTGCCCCTGGTGATCCGGGTGCACCGCAACATCTTCCACAACGCCGGACTTCCGACCCCGCTTCGCCATGTTGTCCAGGATCACCAACTCGTAAGTACCAACGACAGCTTCGCCGAGCACGGCTACGAAAACACGGAAATATGGATAGCTCTTCAGTAAGGCAAAGTGCGCAACGGCTTCCTCAACGCTGAACCCGTCCTCTCCGTCGATGCCAGCATTCCGGTAAAGCCTCAGGATCGCGGGAAGATCCTGTTCAGTCGCCGTGCGGATGGAGAGATTGTTCATGCTCCCATCCTAGTGTCGAAGACCTATCATGGGAATGCATGCTGAATGCTCATCCACATGGAGGATCGCATGACCAACCCACAGATGCTCATCGCTGAGATTTACTCAGCTTTCAACCAGCGGAACATCGACAGCGCACTGGCACGGATGAGTAACAACGTCAGCTGGCCGAAGGCGTCCGAGGGCGGGCGGGTCATCGGAAAGCAAGAAATTTGTGCCTACTGGAGTCGCCAGTGGAAGGAGTTTGATCCTCACGTTGAACCGATAGAGGTGATCGACCGCGGAGCGGGCAAGGTCGATGTCCGAGTCCATCAACTCGTGAAGAGCTTGGATGGCGCTGTGCTTTCAGATAGCGAGGTCTGGCACCGCTACACCACTGTGGACGGTCTCATCGAGCGGATGGACCTCAGCGAAAGCGAAGCCGGCTCTGAGCCGAGCCCGTCCGCGGCGTTCTCTCATCGATAAGCCCGGCTGCATCTTTGCGATCGCAGACTCCTTGCTAGCGCTCCACAAAATACCCACGGATCGTCTCCACCAAGGTAGCCACGGTAGCATCCTTGGCCTGCACCGTCGGAGCCAGCCCCACCTCCCGCATCGTATGCGAGGTAATCGGCCCAATCGACACCAGCGCCGTTTCCACCGGCACCCGAACCTCCGCCTGCTGCAGCAGTTCCGCCAGATTCTGCGCCGTCGAGGAGCTTGTAAAGGTAATCGCATTCGGCGGCGAGTCCTGAAACAGCCGCTGCAGCTGCCGCACCGACCGCGGCGGCACGATGTTCCGATACGCCTCCGCGATGGTCAGCTCACAGCCGGCCTCCCGCAGCGCCTCCGGCAGGATCACGCGCGCCGCCTCCGCCCGCACCAGCAGCACCTTCCTACCTGCCGCCTGCGGAACCAGTTCCTCCGCCAGCGCCTCCGCCACCGATGTCCGAGGCATCAGATCCACCCGCTCCGCCATCCCCGTGCGGTAGACGGCCGAAGCCGTTGCAGGCCCAATCACCGCAATGCGACGCGGCCGAGGCTTCACCCCCAGCCGACGCCCGCGCTCCATGAACGACTCCACCGCGTTCGCACTCGTAAACACCACCCAGTCGAACACCAGCATGCAGGCCAGCGCCGCGTCCATCGCGCAGTAGGACGCCGGCGGCGCAATCTCGATCGCCGGAATCTGCACAACCTCCGCGCCCAGCGCCTCCAGTTCTGTCGCCAAAGCCGAAGCTTGCTCCCTCGCCCTGGTTACCAGAATCCGTCTACCGCTCAATGGAAGCATCGTCCTTATTGTAGGTCTTTCCTGCAGTCGAGTTCCTGCGAAAGTTGAGCGAAAGGTTACCTTGGTGTACCAGGAGCTTCTGAGCACCCTTCACATTCGCGCCAGCGCTAAACCCTGAGCCACACTCGTGAACTGATCCCCCGTCACCACCCTGCCTGGGAACCGCTCCTCAAAGATCCGCCGCACCGCCGGCACGAAGCTGGTGCCGCCCGTCAAAAACACACGATCCACCCCGCTCTGTCCCGCCCTCGTCTCGGCCAGCAAGCCATCCACCGCCTCGGCTATCCTGGCCAGCTCCGGCGCGATCCATCCCTCAAACTCTGCCCGCGTCACCGACGTTCGCAGCTCCAGCGACCCCGCGTCGGGCCCCGCAAACACAAACGGCGCCTCCTCCGCATGGCTCAGCGCCAGCTTGGTCCGCTGCACCGCCTGATGCAGCGCATAGCCCAGATCTTCGTTAATCAGTGCCAGCAGCGCCTCAACCTTCTCGGGCTCCATCGCCCGCTTCTCCGCGGAGGTGAGAATTTCGAGCACATTCCGCGTCCGCAGAAACGACAGGTAGTGCCAACGCTCGAGATTCGCATAAATCCACGCCGGGACCGCTGGAATCCCCTTCCCTCCGCGCGCCAAGGACTCCGAGCCCAGCGCCGGCGAGATCAGCTTGCGCACAATCCGCGCATCGAACGCGTCCCCGGCAAAGCCCAGCCCGGCGCTGCCCAGCACCCGCCGCTGGCCGCCCGCACCCACCGTAATCAGCGAGAAGTCGCTCGTGCCGCCGCCAAAATCTCCGATCAGCACCGTTTCCGTGTGGTCGAGCGTGCGCGCATAGGAGTACGCCGCCGCCAGCGGCTCAAACTCAAACTCCACTGACTCGAATCCCGCCTGCACGAATGCCGCCTGCAGCCGGGTCAATGCATACGCATCGTCCTCCGCCGTCTCGGCCGAGACAAAGCGCACCGGCCGCCCCACCGTCGCCTGCCGCACCGGTACCCCGAACTGCGCCTCCGCCCGCGTCCGCAGGTCGCCGACAATGCGCGAGATCAGGTCTTCCAGCGTGTAATTCCGCCCGAACACCTCCGTCCCCGTCAGCGACCGCAGCGGCAGATACGACTTCAGCGATTGGATCAGCCGCCCCGGCTGCTCGCCCTCCCGATGCCCACGCAGGTAGCGCTCGATCGCCTCCTGCCCGGAGCTCGACCGGATGCCCCGCGCCGTCCGCTCCAGATACAACAGCGAACGCCAGCTGAAGCTCTCCGGCCCGAACCGCACCAGCTCCACACCCTCCGGCGTCGCCCGCGCCACCGAGCTGTTCGTCGTGCCGAAATCGATCCCAATCGAGCATTCCATCTGCTAAGCCCCTGAAGACATGAACGGCTATCATGGCACAGGCGGAGGCCTTCCCGTGAGCTTTGCAACCGATCTTGATACCATCGCAGCCCAGGAGCGCCTGTTGCAGTTCGCCTCCTTCAGCCCCGATACCGCGTGGGCACTCGGCAGCCATCTTCGCGCCGATGCCATCGCGCGTCAGGCCGCCATGACCTTCGAAATCCAGATCGCCGGCCGCACCGTGTTTCTGACCACCACCGGCAATGCCGCTCCCGGGCAGGCCGACTGGATTCGCCGCAAGCGCAACGTGGTCATGCGCTTCGGCCGCAGCTCCTACGCGATAGGCCTGCAGCTTGCGCAGGAGGGAAAGACGATCGAAGAGCGCCACGGCCTTACCCTCGCCGAGTACGCCATGCACGGCGGAGGCTTTCCCATCGCGCTCACCGGCACAGGGCTCATCGGCTCGGTGATCGCCAGCGGCCTTGCGCAACGCGTGGACCACGGCATGGTCGTCGACGCACTGGCCGAAGTGCTCGGCTTCGACACCGTTCCCCGCCTCGACTGAAGGCTTTACTTAAGGGAGTGATTCATTGTCCTTCCCGAAGGGAATCTGCGTTTCGCCCCTGCTGTACAGCCAAACGCAAGACCAACACAAACGAACTATGCCCCATTCAGCGCGACCTTACCGCGATGAGTGGGATGCAACTAGCGTCCCAGCAGCTCCAGCGCCCCACGCCCAATCAGCACCTGCGCTGCCCGCCCCCCGAGCTTCCCCGCCGGCTCCCCCCGCTCCGCGTCGCACGTCACCTGCACCGACTCCTCCCCATCCTGCGACAGCACCTGCGCATGCAATCGCCAGCTCTCATCGAGCGCCAGGCAGTGCGCCCCCAACGGCAGCTCGCAGCCGCCGCCCATTGCGGCCAGAAACGCCCGCTCCGCATCCGTGGCGTAGCGTGCCGCCCGGTCGTCGAGCTTGCGGACTGCCGCGAAGATCGCCGGGTCCCGCTCCGAATCGTCGGTGTCGAGCGCATGCGTCGGACTGCGCGTCTCGAGCGCCAACGCACCCTGCCCCGGCGCCGGCGTCAGCTCATCCACCGCAAACCGCTGGTGCACGGATTCAGTCCGCCCCAGCCGCTCCAGGCCCGCGCACGCCAGCACCAGCGCATCGCACTGCCCTTGCTCCAGCTTGCGCAGCCGCGTATCCACATTGCCGCGCAGCTCCACAAACTCCACATCCGGCCGCAGACTCAGCAACTGCGCTCGCCGCCGCGGACTCGTCGTGCCAATCCGACCGCCCGCCGGCAGCGTGTGCAATCCCCAAAACGCCTCGCACACAAACCCGTCCCGCGCGTCGGCCCGCGGAGGAATCGCCGCCAGCGTAAACCGCGCATCCAGACACGTCGGCAAATCTTTGAGCGAGTGCACCGCCAAGTCGATCCGCCCCTCCGCCAGCGCGTCTTCAATCTCCTTGATGAAGATCCCTTTGCCATCCATGCCCGCCGGCACGACGAACCCCGGCTGTTGCATCCGGTCGCCCGTCGTACGGATGATCTCAATTTCTACCGTGTGGCCTTGCCCGCGCAACTCGGAGGCAATATGGTTGGCCTGCCACAAGGCAAGCTGCGAGCCCCGGGAGCCGATTCGAATCGTATGCATAGCCTGCCTAGAATACCCTGCTATCGCTTCCGCTCCGCATACAACGCCCGCAGCCGCGCCAGCTCCGCCGCGTCCCCCTGCTCCGCCGCGCTGCGAATCGCACTCATCGGCCCATGCAGAAACTTCGCTGTCAACGATCGCGTCAGCGCCTCCACTGCGCCTTGCTGCGCCTCGGTCAGCGTTCCCAGCTTGCCTGCCACCCGCGCCAGTTCTCCCTGCCGCAGAGCCTCCGCCTGCTCCTGCAGCGCCAGGATCGCCGGCACCGCATCGAGCGCCTTCAGCCGCTGCTGATAGCGCGTCACCTCCGCCATCACAATCTGTTCCGCCGCCGCCGCCTCCCGCGAGCGATCCGCCAGGTTCCCCTGCGCCACCTGCTGCAGATCGTCGATGTCGTACACAAAGCAGCCGTCCACCTCATTCATCCGCGGGTCGACGTCGCGCGGCACCGCAATGTCGATAAAGAACATCGGCCGCCCCCGCCGCCGTTGAAGGAACTGCGTCCCGTTTGACCGCCCAAACAGCTGCTGCGGCGCGCCCGTCGACGTAATCACGATGTCCGCCCGCTGCGCCTCCGCATACAGTGCGTCGAAGGGAATCACCTCCACCGTCAGCTTCGGCCCACGAAACTCCGCCGCCAGTTTCTGCGCGCGCGTCTCCGTCCGATTCGCGATCAACAGATGCGCCGCGCCATGCTGGATCAGGTGCCGCACCGCCAGCTCCGACATCTTACCCGCGCCCACCAGCAGCACCTGCTTGTCCGCCAGCGAGCCAAAAATCTTCCGCGCCAGGTCCACCGCCACCGACGCAATCGACACCGACGACGACCCGATCTGCGTCTCGCTGCGCACCCGCTTCGCCGTCGTAAACGCGCTCTGCAGCAGCCGGTCGAGCGACGTCGACACCGCCCCTACCTCCCGCGCCACCGTGTACGACTCCTTCACCTGCCCCAGAATCTGCGGCTCTCCCACCACCATCGAGTCCAGCGACGAAGCCACCCGAAACAGATGCCGCACCGCCTCCCGCTCCCGATACTCATACACATGCGGGCGGATCGTCGCCGTTGGCACCGCGAAGTAGCCCTCAAGAAACCGCAGCAGATCGGCCCGGCTCGCATCTCCACCCCCGGCCGCGGCGCCCTCTTGAAGCGTCAGCAGCTCCACGCGATTGCACGTCGAAAGAATGAGTCCCTCGCGCACCCCCGGCGCGCTCACGAGCGACCGCGTCGCCTCCGCCAGCTGCCCGGACGGGATCGCCAGGCGCTCCCGCACATCGATCGGCGCGGTCTGATGATTTACCCCCATCAGGACCAGCGTGGACTCCCTCTGCGCGTCGTCGCTCATGGAGCCGGGAACCTGTGCACCGCCGACAGATTATTTGACGCCCACACCGCCAGCACCACCACAAACACAAAGCTCGACAGGTACACCGCCCGCCGCCCACGCAGCCCGGACATCCGCCGAATATGAATCATCCCCACATACGCAATCCACATCGCAAAGGCCAGCAGAATCTTCGGATCCGTGAAGTACGTAGGCCCATACGCAACCTCCGCCAGAAACGAGCCGATCAGCAGCCCCGCCGTCATGCACGGCAGCCCGATCAGCAGCGCCCGTAGCGCGATCCGGTCGATCGTCTCAAGCGGCGGCAGCTTCACCCGGCTCCGCGCCACCGACTTCGCTTTCAACCGGCGCTCCTGCACCAGGTACATCAGGCTCGTCACCAGCGACACCATCAGCGCCACGTACGCCGCCAGCAGCAGCGCAATATGCAAAAACAGCCACCCCGAGTGCAGCCCCGGCAAACTCTCCGTCTCCAGCCCCGGCCGGAACGCCGGCATCAACCCCACCAGAAACGCCAGCGGCAGCAGCACCACGCCCAAGGACATCGTTCGATACCGCCAGTACACCAGCACAAATGCCAGCGCCAGCAGCAGCCCAAACGTCGACTGCGTCTCATGCGCCTCCACCGGCAACGCATGATGCGCCGCGTTCAACATCTCCGCCAGCGAAACAAAGTGAAACAAGAGCCCGGTCAGCACCGCCGGCAGCGCCACATGCCGCCAGCGCGGCCGCTCATAGAGCGCCGCCGGCAGCACCGCCAGGGCGGCCACGCCATACAGCAGAACCGCGAGTCTGAGCCAAAGCAGGGGCATATACGAGAAGCGGCAAGTGCTTACCTCTATTCTATCGGCTGGCGCACGCCGAACTTTAGCCATCCAGCCAAGCTTTATACTCAGACCAAAAGCTCAGCCCTGCCCCGAGGAACCCATGGCCGCACTCATCGACGCCATCAGCGTCAAGCGCAAATCCGTATTCGAGTTCGACAACACTCCTTACGCCTGCCTCGACGCCGAGGTTAACTCGCCCACCGCCCGCGGCGGCCAGACCCTCGTCCGGCTCAAGATGCGCAACCTGCTCACCAGCGCCGTCTTCGAAAAAACCTTCAAGGCCAACGACAAGTTCAAGGAGCCCGACCTGGTCCTCGTCCCCGCCACCTACCTTTACTCCGACGCCGACGGCTCCTACTTCCTCGACCAGGAGTCCTTCGAGACCCTCACCCTCTCGGACGAGATGCTCGCCTCCGCCCGCGACTTCCTCATCGACGGACTCCTCATCCAGATCCACAAGTTCAACGGCAACCCCATCGGCCTGCAGCTTCCCATCTTCGTCGACCTCACCGTCGCCGAGACCGAACCCGCCGTCAAGAGCGACACCTCAAGCGGCAAGGAAACCAAAGTGGCCAAGCTCGAAACCGGCCTCCAGATCCGGGTCCCTCTCTTCATCCGCGAAGGCGAAAAGGTCAAAGTCTCCACCGAAACCAGCGACTTCGCCGGCCGCGCCTGAAGTACGATTCCGCTGCGACGGGCACGAAAGAAGACGAAGACTCCACTGCGCCGCATACTCCGAGTGGCTGGGGAAACGCTCATATGACGTCCCAAGACTGACCCGTATTATGCTTGATGGGCGGCTTGGTACATGGTTCTTGATTCTGGTTTGAAGGCAAACATGATTCAGCAGCTGGTTCAAACTTTTCGATACTGCACCACAGCATGCGTCGTCCTGTGCTCGCTATGCTGGAGCTTGGCGCAAAACGCACCTCAGCAGCCGTACCAGATTCTTGACCGCTGGCAGGTCGGAGGAACCGGAGGATGGGATTATCTGGTTGCGGACTCCCCTGCCCACTTGCTCTACATCACACATCGCAGCCAAGTGGAAGTAGTCGACTCGAAGGACGGCAAAGTGGTTGGGGCTGTCACGGGGTTGAAAGGGGCCCACGGCGTCGCCCTTGATGACCTCGGGAAATACGGGTACATCAGTGATGGCGACAGCAACGACATCGTCGTGTTCGACAGACATACCTTTCAGACCGTCGCCGTTGTCCCCGCCGGCACCAATCCAGATGGCATTGTCTTCGATCCCAGCACGAAAACCGTCTGGGCCTTCAACGGCCGCAGCCACAATGTAACGATCCTCGATACGACCCGCAACCAGGTCCTTTCCACTCTCGATCTTCCAGGGAAACCCGAGTTTCCGGTTGCCGATGGTCAGGGCTCGATCTACGACAATATCGAGAGCGCCAATGCGATCGTCCGCATGGACGCTCGTTCCAAACAGATCACTGCGACCTGGAAACTCACCCACTGCGACTCGCCTTCCGGGCTGGCCATGGATCGTGCCCATCGCAGGCTGTTCGCGGTATGCGATGACAAGAAGATGGCCGTGGTCGATGCCGACACCGGCCGGCAGCTCGCCTCTCCGGACATCGGCAGCGGTCCAGATGCCGCGGCGTTTAGCGCCAGCCATCAGCTTGCCTTCAGTTCAAACGGTGAGGGTACGCTGACCATCCTCGACACGGCCCACGGATACGACACGCTGGAGACGCTTCCGACCGCGCGAGGCGCCCGGACGATGACGTATGACGACAATCAGGATCGAGCTTTCCTCGTCACCGCACAGTTCGCACCTCCTCCCGAGCCGACACCGCAGGTCCCGCACCCGCGCCCTGTCGCTTTGCCGAACACTTTTGAGATCCTCGTCGTGGGTCGCAAGTAGCTGCTCACGCCGTCCGCGTTGCAGGAGGCAGAGACCATTCCTACGTCCTCCTCTTCCTCCGGCAGCAACTGCTGCACCAGAGTGCCCGGCTGCCTGGCAACCACACGGAAGCCGCAGGCTGTAGACTCCTCCTGTCGTTTTAAGGAGTCCGCATGTCCCTTCATCTCATGCCTGCCTCGCTGCTCAGCTTGTCCCTAGCTACGGCGTCGCTGAGCGGCCAAACTGCTCCTCCAGCCTCGCCGCAGATGGACACCGCCACCCATCCCGCCCGCCCCACCCCCCCGACCCGCGATCCGCACACTCCCGGCTACGTCCAGGCTACGGACCTCGCCGACGGCACTCTCCCGTCTCCCACCGCGGACGGCAACTTCCTCCTCGGTCCCACACACCCGCCCGCACCCGAGATGACCGCGAACCCAGACGTCCCCCACGGGGCTGTGTCCAGCTTCGTTCTTGAGTCCAGCAACAGCAAGCTCTACCCCGGCATAGCCCGCGACCCCAACACCTTCGGCACCGCCGACCCCCACGACCCCACCCGCCTCATCGTCACCACCAGCCACCCCGCGCCCTATACTCGCAAGGTCACCGTCTACATCCCGAAGCAGTACATGCCCGGCACCGCCGCACCCTTCCTCATCGGCGCCGACGGCCCCGACCCCGCCCTCTTCATCGCGCTCGACAACCTCATCGCCGAGCACAAGGTTCCCGCCCTCATCGCCATCTCTATCCAAAACGGCGGCGGCGACGCCCAGGGCTCCGAACGCGGCCTCGAATACGACACCCTGTCCGGCCGCTACGCCGAGTTCGTCCAGACCGAGGTCCTCCCCGTCGTCGAGTCCACCTACCACGTCAAGCTCACCGACGACCCCGACGGCCGGGCCACCATGGGCGGCAGCTCCGGAGGCTCCTGCGCGCTCATCATGGCCTGGTACCACCCCGAGTGGTACCATCGCGTGCTCACCTACTCCGGCACCTACGTCAACCAGCAGTGGCCGCACTCGGACTCGACGCCGCACGGCGCCTGGGAGTTCCACGAGCACCTCATCCCCAACTCGCCGCCCAAACCCATCCGCCTCTGGATGGAGGTCGGCGACCGCGACAACCTCAACTCGAACGCCTTGCGCGACGGGATGCACGACTGGGTCGTCGCCAACGAAG
>CAXSDM010000092.1:0-1597 GCA_964235575.1 uncultured Acidobacteriaceae bacterium
CTCGCCCGCGGGCAGCGTGTATGCCGTGTGGTCCTTTCGTGCCGCGGCCAGGGCGCGCGCCTCGGTCGGCGTTGTGGCCGGATAAGCCGCATCCGGCGAGAAAGGCAGCGCAACGAGCAGCATCAGCAAGAGTTTCCAAAGCCGCAACTGTCTTCCCCCACTGTCCGAATCTGCACCAGACTAAACCGTTCCCACAATGAACGGGTCACAGCTGCCGCCCGGACACGTCCAACTATGAGTCACTGAATCGGATACACTCGGCGATAACGGACACCCGAACCAAGCGGAGCACCCCTTTGAACCATCGCATCCTGACCGGCTTCACGTTCGCCGCCCTGGCCGTCGCTGCCCATGCTGCCCTTCCCCCGAGTGGTCCTACGGGCACCGTCAAGCCCGACACCATCCTCATGCAGGTCATGGAGTCCGAGCTCACCCGCGCCATGAGCTCCCTCGGTACGAGCGCCCCCGCACCTGCGTCCTCCCAGCCCGGCGAAAAAAACACCCCGCAGCCCCGCCCCTACTTCGTCTCCTACTCGGTCGCCGACGCCGAAAACGTCAGCATGTCCGCCCAGTTCGGCGCGCTCTCCGGCGAGAACGAGTCCCATCGCCGCACCGCCGACGTCCAGGTCCGTCTCGGCTCTGAGGCCGAGGACAACACCCACGGCGCACATCGCAACTCCGGCCTGACCACCATGCCGCTACCGCTGACCGACGACCGCGAAGCCCTCGGCCGCTCGCTCTGGTTCGCCACCAATCGCGGCTACGGACGCGCGCTCGACAGCTTCCTCCAGGTCAAAACCGAGCAGCAGGTTCGCGCCAAGGAAGAAGACGCCTCCGCCGATTTCTCAAAGGAAAGCCCGCACACCGCGCTGGTCCCCATCGACGCAAAGTTCACCCCCGAGTCACCTCTGCTGACCAACAAGATTCAGTGGCAGGCCCGCCTCCGCGAGCTCTCCGGCCTCTTCAAGCAATTCCCCGACATCTTCTATAACAACGTCGGTCTGCAAGCCTCAAACGAAGTCGACTACTTTGTCGCCTCGGACGGCACCCGGGTCAGCACACCGAACCACGTCGCCCGCCTCGTCATCGTCGGCCGCACCCGCGCCGCGGACGGCATGGACCTCTATCGCGTCGAGACCTTCGAATCCGACGAGCTTGGCCGCCTGCCCGACCAGAACGTCCTTGTCGCGAAGACCCTCGCCATGTGCAAAAATCTCGAGGCCCTCCGCGTCGCGCCGGTCACCGAGCCCTTCAACGGCCCTGCCATTCTCTCCGGCCGCGCCTCCGCCGTCTTCTTCCATGAGGTGCTCGGCCATCGTCTCGAAGGCCAGCGCCAGAAGGGCGACGAAGAAGGCCAGACCTTCACCAAGCTCCTCAACAAGCCCATCCTGCCCACCTTCATGTCAGTCGCCGACGACCCCACGGTCGCCAACTTCGACGGCATCGCCCTCAGCGGCCACTACGTCTACGACGACGAAGGCCAGAAGGCCCGCCGCGTCGACCTGATTAAAGACGGCGTGCTCGAGACCTTCCTCATGTCGCGCCTGCCCATCGCCAGCTTCTCCGCCTCAAACGGCCACGGCCGCGCCGAAGCCGG
>CAXSDM010000092.1:1697-10768 GCA_964235575.1 uncultured Acidobacteriaceae bacterium
ATCTGCGGAGCCGAAAGCGGCAACATTCCCGTCTCGGCCGTAGCTCCCGCCATGCTGGTCTCCGAGATCGAAACCCAGCGCCAGGCCCAGGGCTCCGCGCGTCCGCCCATTGTTCCTCCGCCCACCGAAACCGCCGCGAAGTAGTTGGAACCCATGCCGGGGCAGAGAGTTCGACCCATTTACACTGGCCGGCATCAGCTCCACCCGCACCCTTTGCGGGTGGAGCGATCATACTCGACTCGGCGGTGACGCAAGAATGAGGAGAAAGCGGAATCTCTGGATGTCACTGTGTCTGGCCGCGAGCTCTGCCGCCTCGGCGCAAACGGCAGCGCAGCAAGCGAACAGTGCGGCCACTCGCGCTCAAGATCGCGCTGCGTTCATCTCGGCGGCGGAGTTCGGTCTGGTATGTGATGCAGTCGAAACATCCGTCACTCTCAATGGCGTGCATAAGTACAGCACGGTAAACGGAAACGCGACGGATAATACGCGGGCCATCGCTAACTTTGTAGCTGCTCTAGGCGTAGCTAACGGCATCGGACGCATGGGTGCCGGTGGTGAAAGCAATGACACCCAGATACACCAACTTAGAGGAGTTATGCCGCCCGGCTGTTCCTACGCTCTGTCTTCCTGGCCTAATTTCGTGCCGGAAGCAGTAGATCTGGAAGGCAATCAATCTTCCGGGTATATTACGTCGCCCAGCGGTCATGGCCCGTACTGGGACGCCCTGGTTGGCAAAGGTACAAGTAACAACACGGCTCATGGATTTCGACTTGTGTACGCCGGTCCTATAGGACAAAGCAAAGGTGACGGTATAACCATGCTGGGCGGCGCATTTAATAAAGTTCGCGACAACGATATCTTTGGCTTTCGTTCCGGCATAGCGCTGGGCGGCGTCGAGTACACGCATGTGAACGGCAATAACCTCGCTCACAACGCGATGGGTATTATGGCCTTGTCAGCTACCTTCGCCAACGATGGTGTTACTCCTTCGGTCTTTTCTGCCTCCGGAACGCCCTCCATCAATAACAATTTCGAAGACAATACCTATCGCGTCAACAAGGTCAACCTATACTGCAACGGTTGTACGACCAGCGTCTTCGGGGTAGGCAGTGCAAGTTTCGGCACGGTAGCAGGAATCGTGCTGGGAGCGCTTGATTTCTCCTATGTCGAGAGTTACACGGTTACCGGAGGCTCGACCGCAGTATGCAGCGCTTCTTCAACGATTCCGC
Source organism: uncultured Acidobacteriaceae bacterium (assembly GCA_964235575.1). GTDB lineage: Bacteria > Acidobacteriota > Terriglobia > Terriglobales > Acidobacteriaceae > Edaphobacter. The sequence continues at coordinate 2,927 of CAXSDM010000092.1, forward strand.
TCAGCTACTCGGACCCAAATGGCACGCTGCTGCCTGAAGGAGTTATTAAGACCGATAGGAAAGGTCATGTGATCGGGGCTTATTCTACAAACGGTGGCAGAGTAAGCAGCGGCGTCACTATCATGATTCCTAGATCGTCTTCCCTGGGTTGTACCATTCCACCCACACTTACTCCGCACCTTGCCAGCATGGCCGACGACTTACCTTTTAAAGGCACGTCTTCCGCGAATAGCAGTCAAAATATCATTACCTACCAAAATATCGAGAACGAAGGCGCCGATGCGAACGGCATTCTATGGCGGCCTTCCAGTGGTTACCAAGTCATAGCGGACAGTTCGGCCAACGATCTATATCTCGTGCGGCCCATCAACGGATTGGGCACGGGAGATCCAACGGGGTTTGCCCACTTCATGTTGAACATGGGGACCAACACGAAGGTTCTAGACCCACTGGTAAGTGCTCTCGCAGACCCTTCCACAGGAGCTACCTGCCCCTTCGTTTCGACTCAAAAGATGAAGATCATCGGGGCTGGTTACGACCAGGATGATTCCGGTTCCATCTGTAACTCATCCTATGTCGCCGACTACACCACGCCCCATGGCATCACAGGCTGGGACAACGGCCTGTTTCAAGCGCATGGCTTCAGCGGGTACGGCTTCGGACAACCCACGGATACGTTGCTAAAAGGTCAGGTCAAGGGAGAGCGTACGGCAAGATCCTCCGTCCTAGTCAATGGCGATCTCTTCGCCGGGCCTGGCGGCACGTTCGGCTTCGACATTCATCTCGGGCGCATCGGCTACACCCCGATCGGCGAAGTGTATGGCCTGATGCAGGGCATCTCGCTTTGCACGCCCACTCTCGCCTCCAGTTTAGGCTCCGGCGCGGGCCCGCTCCCGACCGGAACACAGTATGCCCCGTCCTTCTTTACCTGCTTCAAGTCCACTAACTCGACCGCCAAGAATCCTAACCCCGGCTCTCTCGGCATTCCGGGCGGACCCAACGGATATATGTGCACAGTCGGATACAACTGGAATGGCGGAGGATCAGACTTAGCCACCTGGACCTATGACGCCACAGCGTCGTGCGATGGCGCTCAGGGCGAAGGTCACTTTATCTATCAAAGCTTCGGCAGAACGATCGGAAAGGAGCAGTACGCCCTCAGTTCAATCACCGCCAACCTTGCCGCAACGCAGTCCACAGCCCCCTCCGGAACGTGTTACACGCCTTACCGGGAGGTGATCGCTCAAGATGGCTCGCACACCTTCTGCGGTGCTTCCGGCAGTCAATGGAAGACGACCGTGCCTGCGCCCAAGTAAGACAAGCCAAACCCACCGCTGTCCCGACTCAACCTCCTCCAGTAAACTGTTCTTAATCGAGGACCACCGTCTTGCCCAAGCTGAACGCCGCCGCCTCTCTCGCGCTCCTCGCCTGCACCCTCCCCGCCGTCGCCCAAGCTCCCCCAAAGATCACCGACCCGCTCCTCCAAGCCATGCAGCAGGAGTTGGACCGCGAGCGCAACCTCCTCACCCTCCCTGGCCTGCAAAAGCCCTACTTCATCGAGTACCGTCTCGACGACTTCAACACCTGGGAGGCCGTCGCCAGCTACGGCGCGCTCACTCGTGAAGAGGCCAACCACCAGCGCGTGGTCCGCGTCGTCGTCCGCGTCGGCGACTATGCCTCGGACTCCAGCTCCAGCCGCGGCGAGGGCTCCATCGAGCTCGCCCCCGAAGACAACGATCCCGGCGCCCTCCGCTACGCCCTCTGGACCACCACCGACGAAGCCTACAAAAACGCCCTCCGCGCCTACGCCAACAAGCAGGCCCAGCTGAAGCGCTTTGAAAAGCCACCCACCGAAAAGGACTTCGCCGCCGCCAAACCCGAGATCGCCGTCGAGACCCTGCCTACGCTCGATCTCGACAAATCCGAGTGGAAGCGCCGCATCGTCGACGCCAGCGGAGCCTTTCTCGCCGACCCCGCGCTCTCGAAGTGCGCCCCGCACGTCCAGTACTCGGAGGCCAACGTGCGCGGCCTGGTCGTCAACCGCTACCTCGTCAATACCGAGGGCACCGTCCTCCGCCACGGCTATTCCGGCTACAGCGCCAACTACAGCGTCGGCGGCCAGGCCGAGGACGGCATGCGCCTCTCGCGCGACAACGGCTCCACCGCTGCCCAGCCCAGCGAGCTCGAGTCCGCCGCCGCCTTCCACCAGCGCGCCGTCAACGACGTTTCCAGCTTCGAAGCCCTCCGCAACGCACCCGTCGCTGACGCCGAAGACTTCCACGGACCCGTCCTCTTCTCCGGCGACGCCGCCACCGACATCCTCAACCGCCTCTTCGTCCCCAACATCCAGGCCGACCGCCCCGACATGGGCACCACCGCCCGCACCACCGGCGCTTACCAGTCCAGCTTCCGCGCCCGCGTCCTGCCGGAGTTCATGGATGTCGTCGACGACCCGCGCCTGAAGACCTTCGCCGGCAAGTCCCTCCTCGGCGCCTACGCGGTCGACGACGAAGGCACCCCCGCGGAGGCCGTCGACGTGGTCGACCACGGCAAGCTGTTGAACTATCTCGTCAGCCGCACCCCCATCCGCGACTTTCCCGCTTCGAACGGTCATGGCCGCGCCGCCCCCGGGCAGTCCGCCCGCGCCGTCTCCGGTGTCATCCTCTTCAAGTCCATCACGCCCGTCCCCGCGGCCGAGATGCACGCCAAGCTCGTCGCCATGGCGAAGGAACAGGGTCGCGACGTCTATGAAGCCGAAATTCTCGGCGGCGAACTTGCTCCCCGCGTCCTCTACCGCGTCCACCCGGACGGCTCCCGCCAGCTCATCCGCGGCGCCGTCTTTGACGAGCTCGACAACCGCAGTCTGCGTTCGGACATCGTCGCCGCCGGCGATGACCTCTACGTCCAGAACACCCTCGGCGCCCTGCCCCAGACCACCATAGCCCCATCTCTCCTCTTCGGCGACATCGGCGTAAAGCGCGCCACCGAAGAGCAACAGAAGCTCCCGTACTACCCGCCCCCGAGCTCGCCTTCGCCCAGGTAGACTTTAGTTCAGCCGCACCAGCCAAGCCTCCGCATCCGGCAGGTGGATAGCCGCAGCGATGCTCTCAGCCGTATCGCGGCGGGGAACGACCGGGTTGATCCGCACCCAGAAGCCCGTCGGCCCGGCAAACTCGATTACCTTGGCCGTCGGGTAGCGCCGCAGGAGATCGTTCTTGGTCTGGATGGCTTCATCCTGCTCGAGGAACGCCCCGACCTGCACGCACCAGCGTCCCTCCGGATCGGAGCCGGGATGAGCAAAAACCTCAATCTGGACCTTCGCCACGCCCGCCCGGTAGATGCCAATCTCCTTGGCCGCGGCAAGCGAAAGATCGAGCGTCCGGCCTTCCACAAATGGCCCGCGATCGGTAATCTTCGCTACAACGGACTGGTTGGTCGCCAGATTGGTGACCCGCACCGTGGTTCCCATCGGCAGCTCCCGATGCGCCGCGGTCAACGCGTTCTGGTCGAAGATGCTGCCGTCGGCGGCCTGCCGGTTGTGGTACGGCGGCCCGTACCAGCTCGCGAGGCCCACCTCGATCGAGACCGGCCGGCCCAGAAGCTCGTCGGCTGAAGCGGCCGGAGCCGCCGCGGGAGCCGGAAAGCGTTCTACCGGCGCAGGCCGTCGCGTAGCCACCGGCGCCGTTGCCGGGGGCGGCGGAGGGGGAGAGTACGCCACCTGGCTGCGGTGATGGCAGCCCGCCAGTCCCAGGCTCGAAAGGCCCAGCAGGACCGCTCCCAGGTACCGCAAAGTCACGGACGGCCAGGCCCCGGACGTTGATCCTGGTCCATGCGTTCCGCCAGCCGCTGCAGCTCAAGCGCCGCCCGCTTGAGCGCCGCTGAGCCGTTCCGCCGGACCTCCGGCACGACCTCGTCATTAATATAGGAGATGACCCGTTTGACTTCGTCTTCGGCCTGTTCGGCGACCTGGCGAACTTTGTCGTCCCACGGTTGTTTCGGATATGCGTTGGGCATCGAGACACCTCGCCTCCTCTGCGGAAGCAGCCGTAGCTGGCTCACTCCAGTATGCGCGGTTGGGGTTCCGGGATGCCAGCCGGGGAGTCGCGACTGTCCCAATTTAGTAAACGAACTGATTTTGCCGATGAACAAATTGAAACTCAGAGCAGGACCGGCGCGTCCGAATGGGACGCCGCTGGCCGAGCGGGGTGGAGTGCCTGCGGGAATCGCAGCATGGAACGAGAGGAGTTTTGTCAGGTGAGGGCTAAGTCTTTGAGCAGAGCCTTGTTAAGGCCAGATGGAGTCGTTTTGCCGGCTGTTCTATTTCTGCTTCTCTGCACGGGGCGTGGGACGGCGCAGGCGGATATCTCGGACAGCATTCCGGCCACGGAGCGAGCGGATCAACCAGTGTTCGATCTTCCGGACGCTCCGGAGCCATCCTCGTCGCTGCAGTTTCTGGACCGCACGGAGAGTCAGCGGACGTCGACGACGCCTCCGGTCGCCGATATCTTTGCCAAGTACATCGAGCCTGGGCAGACGGCCCCGAAGCTGACCGGGTTCGACAAGGTCTTGCTGGGCGCACGCCACGTGACAAGCTCGTTCGCGGCCGTGACCTGGGTGGTCTCCGCCGGGTATGAGCAGGTCCTGAACTCCCGGCCGAACTACGGACAGACGGTCACGGGCTTCGCGCAGCGGGTCGGCGCGGACGCGGCGCGCAACATCTCGGAGGGCGTGTTCTCGGACTCCGTGCTTGCGCCCATCCTCCATGAGGACCCTCGCTACTACAAGCTGGGTCCAGGGCATCCGCTGAACGAGCGCCTGAGGCATGCCCTGCTGCGGCCGATCTTCACGCGCACCGACGCCGGCGTCCGAACCATCAACTTCGCGCAGATCGGCGGCACCCTCGCCGGAGCGGGGCTGACCGACGCGTACTACCCCTCCGTCAACCGAACCACCGGCGCGACTTTAATCACCTTTGGCACGTCGATGGGAGGCGGCGCAATCGGCTATCTGTTTAATGAGTTCTTCTCCGTCCATCTGCCCGTCGCGCGGTAACTTCTGCAAATACACTGGGTTTTCAGGAGAAGATGAGGGATCGAGCATTCATCGTGCTATCGCTGGGTCTGCTGAGCGGAAGCGCTCTCGCGCAGGTCGCGCCGGCAGCAAACCGCGAGATGGCCGAGGCGACGCTTCCTGACTCGCCCGGCACGCTCGTCGCCCTGGCTCAGGCAGCCGGCGCGCAAAGCACGGCCGGCGTCGTGCCCCCAGCCAGCGCACCCTGCCCTGGCGGCGGACAAACGGCGCAAAGCGCGCAAGGCGGCCAGACGCCCTGTCCGGACACCAACCCCTATCAGCTCTTTCTCAACTCGAAGACGCCGATTCCGCTCAGCCCGCGGCAAAAGGCGTACCTCGCGTTCCGCGACGTCAAGGATCCCTTCAACCTGATGACAATCGGCTTGAACGCGGGCTTCACGATCGGCATCAACTCGCATACGGCGTTTGGGCCGGGGCTGGCGGGCTTCGGCTGGTACAGCCTCTATTCGCTCTCGCAGGACGTGACCGGCGAAGTCATCGGCACCTTCGGCGTCTGCTCGCTCTTGCATGAGGACCCGCACTACCATCGCATGGCCACCGGCAGCACGCCGCGGCGTTTTCTCTATGCCATCAGCCGCACCTGGGTGGCGCAAAGTGACTACGGACGGCGTATGCCGAACTACGAAAAATTCATCACCTATCCCGCGTCCGCAACGATCAGCAATCTCTATGTGCCCGGAATCGCCGGCAACGTACCCTCGACCGTCAAGCGCGTCTCGCTCGGCCTCGCCTCCGACCCGATCGACAACCTGATCACGGAGTTTGTGCCCGACTTTGCCAGCCGGATCCATGTTCACGTCGTCTTTGTGCAACAACTCATCAACCAGATGGCGACAGGACAGATTTGAGCCCGCGTCGGCGGTTAACCTTCCCGGTTCCTCCTGAAGGCTGGCGCGGGCCTCTAAGACAGAACTCTTTCTACAAACGCATCTGAAGATTTACCGTTGAATAGCCGATTTTCTCCATTCGCTGCATACCACTTTCGTGGGAGCAGGCTTGAGCATATCTTGGTACAGCAATAGGATCGCGATCCTGCAGGCCGACTCGCGATCAGAGAAGTTGGAATGTGCATCAGATTCGCCAGACGACCAGAAATGTACATCCCTCGTACCACGTCCGCGTTGGCGAGACAAAATTCAGGAGAGAAGCCCTCATGGCAAGGAAGCCCGCAAAGCTAGTAGAACGTGGTCTCGTACAGGCAGCAAAGATCGGCTGGAGTGTATTCAGCCGCCTGAACAGCATCAGTCCGAATGAGAGCTTTACTCCAAAGTGGAGCGACAAGCCTCTGCTGAAGAGCTATCAGAAAGAGAAGCCGCCCCTCGGCTGGCCTCGGACCACCGACTCGCTCTGCCCCAAGTGCGTTCCCGCCATCCGCCAGCAGATCATCGACGGCAAGCTCCCCCACGAGATCCTGCTCAACGAGAAGGTCGGCGAGATCAAGGCGCAGATCATCGAGCGCGACGGCCAGATCCTGATGGTCAAGGATTGCCCGATCCACGGCCACTTTGAAGATGTCATGTCCATGGACACCGAGTTCTTCAAGCACCTCGAAGAGGTCTTCCCCGGCCGCGACATTCGCACGCACAACGATGAAACCTTGCACAATCACGGCACCTCGACCGTGACGCATGGCCGCGGTTCGGTGCTCACGATCGACCTGACCAACCGCTGCAACATGATGTGCGACCCGTGCTTTATGGACGCCAACCAGGTCGGCTTCGTCCATGAGCTGACATGGGACGAGATCAAGACCATGCTCGACAACGCGGTGACCATCAAGCCCCGCCGGCAGATGTCGGTGCAGTTCTCGGGCGGCGAGCCAACGTTGAGCCCCTACTTCCTCGACGCAGTCGCATATGCCCGCAAGGTCGGCTACACCTCCGTGCAGGCCGCGACCAACGGCATCGAGTTCGCCAAATCAAAGGAGTTCTGCAAGGCCGCCGCGGAAGCCGGTCTGCGCTACGCCTACCTTCAGTTCGACGGCATCGGCAACGCGGCTAATTCGCACCGCAAGGTCGGCAACGCGTTCGACGTGAAGCTGCAGGCAATCCACAACCTGCATGAAGCTGGCGTGGACATCGTGCCCGTAACTTGCATCATCAATGGCATCAACAACGAGCAGGTCGGGCGCATCATCGAGTTTGCACTCGAAAACCCGAAGAAGATCAATTTCCTCTCGTTCCAGCCGGTCAGTTTCACAGGTCGCGACGAAGAGGTCTCAGACGAACGTCGTATCGCCCAGCGCTACACCCTCTCGCACCTGGCCCATGACGTTAAGAATCAGACCGGCCTCGGCGAACCCACCCGCGACTGGTTCCCGATCTCGTTCATGTCGACCTTCTCCGACTGGGCCGACCTGGTGCACGGGCCGGATCGCGACTGGGGCCAGCTCTCCTGCGGCTGCCATCCGAACTGCGGCATTTCCATGGCGCTCATGATCGACAAGGAGACCAAGGAAGCCGCTCCCGTTACGGCTTTCATCAACGCCGATCGGCTCGCCAAGGACGTCGCCCGCATCAACGACGCCGCGCGCGGCAAGTGGCTTTCGATCATTGGCGTGACGCTGGCTCTGCTGCGCAACTACACTCCGCAGAACGCGCCGACCCACTTCAAGATCAAGGACCTGCTCGAGAAGTTCGACAAGAGCTTCGGGGCGACCGGCAAGAGCTACGGCAAGGTCACCGCGGACCGCACCATGGACGACATTGCCAAGCGCCGTGGCGATCGCTGGAACTTCCTCTTCATCGCCGG
>CAXSDM010000093.1:0-10747 GCA_964235575.1 uncultured Acidobacteriaceae bacterium
TTACGCCGTCGGCTCGTCCTTATCGTCCACCACCAGCATCTCGAGCGCCAGCGGCCGCGCGATCATGCAGTCCAGCGCAGCCGTCGAGTCGACCGCCCGCGCAATGACCGAGTTCAGGCACGGCTCCGTCGTCACCACGAAGGCCAGACGCTGCTTCGGATATCCCTTCCGCTGCAGCAGCGAATCGATGTTCGCGCCGACCGCCGCCAGCGCACCCGAGATCGCCGAAACGATCCCCGGCTTATCGTTCACGACAAACCGGAGGTAATGCGGAGCCACCGAGTCCCCCGTCACCGACTTCGGCTCCGCCGCCAGATGCACCGCCCGCGAGCCCTGCGCCACCGCCAGCAGGTCCGAGAGCACCGCCACTGCCGTCGCGTCGCCTCCCGCCCCGTGACCCGAGAACACCACGTCGCCGCCCATGCGTCCCGTCGACACCACCATATTCTGCGTGCCGTGCGACCACGCCAAGGGCGAGTTCAGTGGCACCAGCATCGGCGCCACCCGCGCATACATGCCGTCATGCAGCAGCTGCGCCTTCGAGACCTGCCGGATGGTCGAGCCCAGCTCGCGCGCATACGCAAAGTCCACCGCATCTACGTCCGCGATGGTCTCGGTCGTCACTTGCTCCGGGTCGAGCTCTGCCTGCATCGCCACCCGCGCCAGAATGCACAGCTTGGCCCGTGCGTCGAAGCCTCCTACATCCGCGATCGGATCGGCCTCCGCATAGCCCAGCGCCTGTGCATCCTTGAGCACGTCCGCGTAGCGGTCGCCCGCCTCCATGCGGCTCAGGATGTAGTTGCACGTACCGTTCAGGATGCCGCTGATGCGCACCACCTGATCGCCGCCCAGCCCCTGCTGAATGCCCGGAATTACAGGCACTCCGCCCGCCACCGCAGCTCCATGCAGCAGCTGCGCTCCGTGCGCTGCGGCCAGACGCGCCAGCTCCGGCCCGCGGTACGCGATCAGCTGTTTATTGGCCGTGACCACCGACTTGCCCAGCCCTAGCGCCCTCTCGATCCACCCCGCCGCCGGGTCCGACCCGCCGATCAGCTCCACCACCACGTCCACATCGGAGTCGAGCACGTCCGCAATGTTTTCCGTCCAGACCACCTCCGGCCCGGCATACCCGGCCGCCTCCGCCTGGCGTTTGCGTGCGACGCCGCGGTTGAGAATATGCGTCAGCCGAAGACCGGGGAAGCTGTCCCCTTGCAAGCCCTTCACCACCGACTGCCCAACCGTCCCAAACCCCAGCAGTGCCACCTTCGTCAGCTTCATCAGTAGGGAATCCTTCCTGCAAAGGTTTGCCACGCGGAGAAGCTCGCTCCGGCTTCCGCGCGGAGCAGGTTCGCGGTAGACAAATCGCGCCGATCCGCGGACTGGCGGACCTGCTCGTAAAAGTACGAATCGTCGAAGCCCACCTCTGCCGCGTCTTCAGCCGTGTTACCGAAGAAAAGCTCACTGCAGCGCGCCCAAAGAATCGCCGCCAGGCACATCGGACAAGGCTCGCAGCTCGAGTAGAGCGTCGCCCCCGCAAGCTCAAACGTCCCGAGCTCCCGGCACGCGTTGCGGATCGCCGTGACCTCCGCGTGCGCCGTAGGATCGTTGGTCGCCGTCACCTGGTTCACCCCCGTGGCGAGCACCGCGCCCTCCCGCACCAGCACCGCGCCGAACGGACCTCCGCGCCCGGAGACGACGTTCTCCGTCGCCAGCGCAATGGCCATCCGCATAAAGCGCTCGTCATCCTGGGTCGGCACACACTCTCCCTTGGTCACGTTTTCCGCTCGGAACAAACCCGATTATGGCATACGCTTCTAACCAACGATGGCAGCTTCCGGCGCAGGCTCGTTTCCCGACGTGCGAGGCAAGCGGCCGAACCTGGCCACGCTGGTTGACGACTGGCGCAAAGCCGGAGCGCAGACCGCCATCGTGCGCTACACCGGCAACCGCAGCGTCAGAACCAGCTATGCCGCGCTTGCCAGCCTCACCGACCGCATCGCCGCCGAGCTCGAACGTCGCGGGATCGCCCCCGGCGAGCGCGTCCTGCTCTGGGGCGAGAACTCTGCGGAGTGGGTCGCCGCGTTCTTCGCCTGCATCGTCCGCGGTCTGCTCGTCGTTCCGCTGGATGCCGCAGGCACCGTCGACTTCGCCGCACGCGTGCTCACAGAGACCACCCCGCAACTCATTCTGGGCGACGCGACGCTCCTGGCTTCCCTTGAGACACCACTCCCGCATCTGGTTCTCGCCGAACTACCCCACCTGCCCGCCGCCGGCCCCTGCCCGCCGGTCCCCGGCCTCCATCGAAAGAGTCCGCTCCAGATCCTCTTCACCTCCGGCACTACCTCCGAGCCCAAGGGCATCGTGCACACCCACGGCAACGTGCTCGCCAGTGTCGAGCCGATCGAAGCCGAGATGCGCAACTACCGCCGCTACGAGCGCTGGTTCCACCCCCTCCGCTTCCTCCACACGCTGCCTCTCAGCCACGTCTTCGGCCAGTTCATGGGCCTGTGGCTCCCGCCGCTCCTGGCTGCGGAGGTCCACTTTGAGAATCGCCTGGAAGCCGAACGGATCGTGCGCACCCTGCGCCGCGAGCGCATCACGCTGTTAGCCGCGGTGCCCCGCCTGCTCGACCTTCTGCGCTCCTACCTGGCCATCGATCCACTGCTCCTGCAGGCCGCATCCGGAGAGAGCGTCTGGCGCCGCATCTGGCATTTCCGCCGCGTGCATCGACGTCTCGGCTGGAAGTTCTGGGCCTTCGTCTGTGGCGGCGCATCGCTCGCCGCGGACCTCGAAGAGTACTGGAACCGCATGGGCTTCGCCGTCATCCAGGGCTACGGCATGACCGAGACGGCCGCGCTCGTAACGCTGAACCATCCATTCCGCGTCAGCCGGGGCTCCATTGGTAAGCCGCTGCCCGGGCGCGACGTGCGCCTCGGCCCCGAGGGCGAGATCTCCGTCCGCGGCGAGATGGTCTCGACCGCAACCTGGCAGAACGGCCAACTGATCGAGCGACAAGACCCCTGGCTGGCCACCGGAGACCTTGCCACTCAGGACCAAGCCGGCAATCTCCGCTTCACCGGTCGCCGAAGTGAAATTATCGTCAACGCCTCCGGCGTGAACATCCATCCGGAGGACATCGAGGCCGCCCTGCTCCGGCAGCCACCCGTGACCTCCTGCGCCGTTGTTGCCCTTTCGATCTCGGGCGCAGGCCAGGAACCCGCAGCCGTGCTCGTCGCGCCGGCCGGGGAAGAGCCCGCTGCCGCAGCTGTCCGCGCCGCCAACGCGGAACTCGCCGGCTACCAGCAGGTCCGCCACTGGTTCCTGTGGAGAGACGGAGATCTGCCCCGCACCGCAACCGGCAAGATCCAGCGCCGCAAAGTGGCCGAGTGGGTCGCGCAGCAAGGCCGGGCCTCTGGCCAGGCTCTCGAAGGCGACTCGCTCACCACCCTGATCGCCTCGCTGACCGGCATCCCGGTCACGCGAACCGATGAGGACGCCCGCCTCGCCGAAGACCTTCACCTCGACAGCCTCGGACGCATGCAACTGCAGAGCGCCGTCGAAGCACGCTTCGGAACTTCGATCGACGACCGAGCCTTCCTGAAGATCGAAACGCTCGGGCAGCTGCGGACCGCACTCGCGGGCCAGACCTTCGAGAACCCCGCCCCATCCACGATGCAGCCATTTCCCACCGAGCCACCGGCCTTCCGCTACCCACGCTGGCCGTGGTCGTGGCCGGTGCAAGCCCTCCGCATCGCCTTCGTGGAAGTCATCGTTCGCCCGCTGGTCTGGCTCTTCGCCAAGCCTCGCGTCGAACTCCCGGCCGCACCTCTCCCTACCGTTCCCATGCTGCTGATCGCCAACCACGTCACCTGGTTCGACGTAGGCCTCGTGCTCTACGCCCTGCCGCCGCATCTTCGCCGGCGTCTGGCCGTGGCCACTGCGGGGGAGATGCTCGAAGACTGGCGGCACGCACGTAACCAGGGCAGCGGGTGGGCCAACGCGCTCGGCCCCATCCAGTATTGGCTCGTCACCGCTCTGCTCAACGCCTTCCCCCTCCCGCGCCAGGCCGGGTTCCGTCGCAGCTTTGCCCACGCCGGCGAGGCGCTCGACCGCGGCTTCCACGTGCTGATCTTTCCTGAAGGCCGACGCTCTCCGACAGGCGAGCTGCAGCCTTTCCGAGCCGGCATCGGCCTGCTCGCCGAGACTTGCAACGCGCCAGTCTTGCCCATCGCTCTCCGTGGGATGCGCGCGGCATTGGCCACGCGTCAAGGCTGGTTCCATGCCGGACGCCTCGGAATCCGCGTCGGCCAGCCCATCCGTCCCATGCCGGGCGCGACCCCGGAGGCGATCGCACTAGCGCTCCACGCTGAGTTGAGCCTCCTGCTGGACGACGCCGCCGTATCGCCGGCCAACACCTCTTGCTAAACTGGCTGCGGACCCTGTTACCTATGCCGATTACCTCCATCAATCCAGCCACAGGCGAGGTGCTACGCCAGTTCGAGCCTCTGAGCGACGAGGCCGTACGATCCAAAATCGGCATCGCGCATGCAGCGTTCCGCGGCTACGGCGAGGTGCCGCTCGAGCATCGCGCCCTCTGCATGCGCAAACTCGCCGGCATCCTTGAGCACGAGGCCGACGAGCTGGCCGCCATGATCACGGCCGAGATGGGCAAAACGCTCGCCAGCGCCCGGCAGGAGGTCCTGAAGTGCGCACAGGGCTGCCGCTACTTCGCCGAAAACGCCGCCCGCATCCTCACCGAAGAGCCCATCCCCACCGAGCAGAACAGCTATGTACGCTGGGACCCGCTCGGAATTGTGCTGGCCGTCATGCCCTGGAACTTCCCCTTCTGGCAGGTCTTCCGCTTTCTCTCGCCGGCATTAATGGCCGGCAACGTCGCCCTGCTCAAGCACTCTTCAAACGTTCCGCAGTGCGCCATCGCTATCGAGGCCCTGGTACGCCGCGCCGGTTTTCCAAGGGGTACGTTCCAAACTCTCCTGATCGAAGCCCGGCAAGTGGAATCGGTACTCTCGGATGAGCGTATCGCCGCCGTGACGGTCACGGGCTCCGAAGCCGCGGGGCGAGCCGTAGCCGCGCAGGCAGGATGGCTGCTTAAACGATCCGTCCTTGAGCTGGGCGGCTCTGATCCCTTCGTAGTATTGCCTTCGGCCGATCTGGACGTTGCCCTCTCCACAGCGGTCAAGGCCCGCACCATCAACAATGGCCAATCCTGCATTGCGGCCAAACGCTTCATCGTCCACGCAGACATCTACGCGGACTTCGAGGCCCGCTTCGTGGCCGCCATGCAGGCGCTCACCGTAGGCAATCCGCTGGACGAGGCCACCGAGGTAGGTCCGCTGGCCACGCCGCAAATCGCCGAAGAGGTGCAGCAGCAGGTCCACGCCGCCACCCGCGCCGGCGCGCGCCTGCTCACCGGGGGCGAGCGCCGGGAAGGGAAGGGGAACTTTTTCCCGCCCACCGTCCTGGCCGAACTACCCCGCAGTGCGGCAGTCTATCGCGAGGAGATCTTCGGGCCGGTAGCCCTGCTCTTCCGGGTAAGCTCGCTCGACGAGGCAATCGAGGTGGCCAACGACACGCCCTTCGGCCTCGGAGCCTCGGTCTGGACCCGCGACGCGGACGAGCAGAAGCGGCTCATCGCCGAACTCGAGTGCGGCCAGGTCTTCGTCAACACCATGGTGGCCAGCGACCCTCGGCTGCCTTTCGGCGGAATCAAACGCTCAGGCTACGGACGCGAGCTCTCCGCGGCCGGCATGCGCGAGTTCCTCAACGCAAAGACAGTGGTCATCGCCGACGCGGTCCAGCAAACCGAGATCGCCTTCGAACCCAAGGAAGACGAAGAACCAAGCCTTCATCGCGCTCCCTTCGACGCACAACAGTTTCAGCAGGCCTTCCGCACCGCAAGCAAGGCCAGCGAGTAAGGAACAATCGTCAGGCTAGACAAAGCGTAGGTTGACCCGTCCGACTGTCGAGAAGTGCACATCGACAGACGAACCCGAGCGCGCCAGCGTAATTCCGGTCCAGCTTCCCGTCGTGATGCATTGGCCGGCGAGTAGGCCTCCGGTCCGCGCTGAGCCTTCGTTCGCCAACCATGGCAGCAGCCGTTTCAGATCACCGCACGTGTTCGACCCCGTCTCTTCCAATCGAATCATTCCGTCGATCGCCAGCGTCACGTCCTCTTTCTGGAAATCCACGGTCTGCCAGGATGAACAGTCTGGCCCCAAGATCAGTCCACCGTGCATCTGCAGGTCCGCCAGCATCATCAACTTCTCCTCCGGACGCGTCGGATCGGCCAGTGCGGACTCCAGAACCTCGATCGCCGGATGGCAACTTCCGACTGCTGCGTAGACCTCTTCGTCATGGTAGGGCGTGGCTCGCGGAGGCAGATCGGACTTGAGCACAAAGGCGATCTCCGCCTCCAATCCGCGCAAATGGCCGCCTCGCACCGCGCCGTTCTGCGCGATCATCGTCAACGGAAGAGGAGCAGCCATCGGCACTGCATCCGGCGAAGATGCGCCTACCTTCCAGCCTCCCAGCGCACCGTGAGCCTCCCGAATCCGGTCCTGCACAAAGAAAACTTCGTCCAGCGATGCAGGCTTCAACTCAGACGGAAGGTCGTTGATGGGAGTCATCGTCCGCCGAGCATTCAGCAACAGATCGACCGCCTCCAACAATTGTGACTCGCGAAATCCAGTCATTTCAGGCCCTCGTTGGAATGAACTATCTGCGACGCATCAGGAATAAGACCACCAGCACAATCACCAGCAGGCCGAGTCCGCCCGGCCAGATAAACGCCCCGCCACTGCTCGACACGCCGGCAACGATGCATCCGGAAAGCATGCTGCACATCAGCAGAGTGAATGCTCCCAACGCTGCCGAGCGCAGCAGAAAAGAAAAGTCGCGGCTGATGCGGCCAAATCTAACCGAACCTGGTCTGTTCTTCATAGGACGTGTGATGCGTTGGTGGCTTTCGGCGTCCTATGCCGCTTTCATTTCTCCTGAGCCCGTTCCGGATTCTTCGCATAGCTAATCAGGTTCGCCAGCAGCCGGTAGGCCCCCGGAACCCCCTCCGGCAGCTGCCGATAGAGCGCCAACGCACAATACATGTACGCCCCTTTCCCCACCGGCGCCAGCAGCAGTCCGCCTCGCTGCGGGTCCTGCCCTGTATCCTCCGTTTCGAGCAACGCCTGAAACTGCGGAGCCCAGCTTGCCGCGAAGCCGTGCCCGCGCTCCTCGATCCAGCCATCAAAATCCGCCGGAGTAATCCGGTTCGGCCAGTTCAGCAACGGGCTCTCCGGCGCGAGCACCCGGACCGGCTGCGCTTCTTCGACCACGTTATGCGCCGAGTCGCCCGGCACCGCGATGGGATACGGTGCCTCCGCGTTGCCAAACTGCGCCGTCATGTACTCGACAATCACCACTCCACCGGCCCGCGCATACTCAATCAGCGGCTTCGACCCCACGCCTCCCAGCGCTGACTGCGCCGCATAGGCCCGCACGCCCACGATCACCGCGTCATACTTCGCCAGCGCCGCGGCATTCAGGTTCTGGGGCGTAATGAGTGTCGGCGTGACTCCCATATTGGGCAGGAACTCCGGCACCGGATCGCCCGTTCCGGGAAGGTAGGCCACGCGCAATCCTGGCGCCGTCCGTACATCCGCCGCCTCCGCTTTGAAGACCGCCGGTTGAAAAAATATCGTCGACGCAAGCCCCGGATACCCCACCGCCCGGTAGAACTCGGTATAAGCATGTCCCTCGGAGACGACATCCCCATGGACCAGGTAGGCAGATTTCAGTTGGATGTTGTGCGGCTGAACCTGCCATGCCTCCGGCCTTCCCAGAGTTTCAGTTGAGCCATTCAAACCAGCTTCAAGCGGCAGAGCGGCCGGGTCCAGCTTAAACGTCCAGCCCTCCGGGGTCGACAAACCTGCTTTCCAGGTCGCATTCGGTCCCTGCTCGCGTATGAAAGACTCGACAGAGAAGGAGTGGGCGTCCACGCGGATGATGCCGAAGGCCGGCGACAGGGCCACTGAGAATGGAGGTACCACCTGCGCTGCTTCAAGAGACGCATCCGTCGCAGTGACCGCCGCTTTCAACTCAAGACGAGCCCCATCGTCATCCACCATCTGCGTGATCACCAGCGCCGGCGGCGTCGAGGGCGCAAGGCGTAAGTCGGGCTGCGAGACATCGTAGAAGGTTTGCTCGGGATTCGGTCGCGAGAAATAGGGCCGGGTCACCGGCAGACCCTTTGGAGAAGCAAGCGTTCGCGTAAGGACCATCGATCCATGCGGCAGCGGTTTGGCGTTCGCATCGGGCAGCGAGGTTGCGGCCGTGTTCTCCGCCAAGAGCAGAGGCGTACGCCCGCCCGCGTTGTCTAGCCGAACCTTCACCGTCGCCGAAGAAAGCGTACTCAGCAATGGCTGACTCGCCGCATCGAGTGTCGCCGTCATGCTCAATCCATCCGCTAACACCAGCGCGTCGTTCAACTGCACCCGCTTGACCCGAAGTTCATGTACGAGATTGAAGCGTTGCTCGTCCGGAAGGTCATGGGTTGTCGAGTAAGCCGTTAGCAGTACGTCCACCGCGGCCAGCGCACGGCGCAGCGGAGGAGCGACCGCCTCCGGCCGGTCCGCCGTAAACAGTTGTTGCGCCTCAGCAATCCGCGTATCAACTGCCGTAAGCACCTCCCGCAGCTTGGGCGCGTCCGGCGCCAGACCCGCAATCCCCACCAGACTCGTGTCGATCCCGGTAAAGATGCTCGGCTCCGCGGCCGGCGGCGTCCCCAGCCGCGACCCCATCAGCGTGTATCCCGTTTCTGACTTCCCCAGCGGAGCCTTCCGCTCTCCAGATCCAATCTGCGTCTTCTGCAGCGCCAGACCCTTCCGCCCGAACTGCACATAGGTCAGCCCCTCCATCCCAAGCGCCGGAGCCGCTGGCCTTCCCGGAAAATTGACTGTCGCCGGATCCCCCTCCGGAATCTTCACCGTCGCAGGCGGTTCGACATACGTCACCTTCCCGGTTACATAATTTTGGAAACGCGTCGGAATGGTTTTGCCTGTTGCGTAGTCAAACATGCCATCCTTCGTCATGCGCGAGAACGGCACCCGCGCGTACACCTTCAACGGCGTCCACGGCAGCAGACCCTCGCGGATCATCTCTGGAAAGATTTTCGGATCACCGGCCGCGGTAAATACCTCCTGCGTCATCTCCCCGGCTACTTGGTGGTGGCCATGCCCGTCCGTCGGTCCGCCGACAAAGACGCTCGCCAGGACCAGCGGGCGATAAAGCCGCACCGCGCGCACCGCGTCGTAGAGCACGCGTTCGTGCGTCCACTTGGCGAACGCCTCCTCCTTGGTTTTCGAGAAGCCGAAGTCTGCCTCCGTCCCGAACATCTGGTTCACGCCCGTATACCGGTCCTCCGCCAACAGCTCCTGGGTCCGGATGAGCCCGAGCGCGTCGTCAAAATCTCCCGACATCAGGTTCTGACCACCTTCGCCGCGGCTGAGCGTCAGCATCGCAACCCGCGCCCCCAAGCCGCGCGACTCATACGTCAGAAACCCGCAATCCTCATCATCCGGATGCGCCACAATCATCATCAGCGAGGCGCGCGTCCGCAGCTTCAGGAGCAGCTGTTGCAGCGCCGGCGCGCCGTGATTGATCGGCAGCCTGTCTGCCGGCGACTGCGGCGAGACCTGCTCGCCCATCAGATTTGCGGGATCATCCACCACGCGCACACCCTGCGCCCATGCAATGTGTGCCCCCGCGGCCGCAGTAAACAACATCGAGGCGAAAAAGAGAGAGCGAACGTTCATAGAGCTTAATTTCTCATATCGGCCGGTGTGGCCAGAACTTTAGGCTTATTTGCAAATATCCTCGAGAGCCGTTGCCCATAGCCGTAAACTTCGAAGATCGTTCCCCAAGCCCAGACCGCACGCCCTCTCACTCGCTCGCTCACCCTCCCGGGCGCCGTCGCGATCAACATGCTGGACATGATCGGCGTCGGGCCCTTCATCACCCTTCCGCTGCTTCTCTCCGCAATGGGCGGCCCGCAGGCCATGCTCGGCTGGATCCTTGGCGCGCTGCTCGCGCTCTCCGATGGCCTCGTCTGGGCCGAGCTCGGCGCCGCCATGCCCGAAGCCGGCGGCACCTATCGTTTCCTGCGCACCATTTATCCCGGCTCCTCCGGCCGTTTCCTCGCCTTCCTCTTTGTCTTCCAACTCATCTTCTCCGCACCTCTCTCGGTCGCCAGCGGATGCATCGGGCTCGCGCAATACGCCGGTTATCTCGCCCCCGTCCTGCGCACGCACACCTTGTATTGGGGACGCCTGGTCGCCAGCCCCGGGACCGCCATCGCCATCGCCGCCATCCTGCTCGCCGTCCTACTGCTCTATCGCAACCTGGCCAGCCTGCGCCTGGTCAGCTATCTCCTCTGGGTCGCCGTCCTCGGCACCATCGCCTGGGTGCTTATCACCGCCGCTCTCTTCGGACACCCCTCGCAAGCCTTCGACCTTTCTCCCGACGCGTTCCTCCCTACGCCCGCCTTCTTCTCCGGCCTGGCCTCCGCGATGCTCATCGCCACCTACGATTTTTGGGGGTATTACAACGTCACCTTTCTCGGCGCTGAAGTTGAGAACCCCGCCCGCACCATTCCCCGTGCCATCCTGCTCTCCATCATCTTGGTCGCTGGCTTGTATCTCGCGCTCAACATCGCCGTACTCGCCGTCCTGCCGTG
>CAXSDM010000094.1:0-4767 GCA_964235575.1 uncultured Acidobacteriaceae bacterium
GGATCGGCGCAAGCGATTGCGACCAAGATTGCAAGTAAGGGAGAGCGGAAAGATGGCGTATGTGATTGCGGAACCGTGCATCGGGACGAAAGATTCGGCGTGCGTGGATGCGTGCCCGGTGGACTGCATCCACCCCAAGAAGGATGAGAAGGGTTACGGCGAAAGCGAACAGCTCTTCATCGATCCGGTGGAGTGTATCGATTGCGGTGCATGCGTGCCGGTGTGTCCGGTCTCGGCCATCTATGCCGGCGATGACCTGCCGGATAAGTGGGCGTCGTTTCAGGAAAAGAACGCCACGCACTTCGGGCGGTAAGTTTAGGTTCGGTGCGACGCGCGGCCTTTCGGGCTGCGCGTTTTGCTTTTATGCCAGGAGCGATTCGTGAAGGAAGGCCGGGTGATTCCGCGGGTGGGCGAGGCGATTGTGCTGCGGACCTGGCCGTTTCAGGAAGCGGATCTGCTCGTAAGCCTGTTTACGCGCGAGCATGGCCGGGTGAAGGGCGTGGCGCGACATGCAATGCGGTCGCGGCGGCGGTTTGGCGGGGCGCTTGAGCCGATGACGCATGTGCGGGCGAGCTGGGCGGAGCGTCCACGGCAGGAGCTGGTGCGGCTGGATGCGTTTGAGATTGTCAGTTCGCCGATGACAGGCGGG
The DNA here is from genome assembly GCA_964235575.1 of uncultured Acidobacteriaceae bacterium. Taxonomy (GTDB): domain Bacteria; phylum Acidobacteriota; class Terriglobia; order Terriglobales; family Acidobacteriaceae; genus Edaphobacter. The sequence continues at coordinate 650 of CAXSDM010000094.1, forward strand.
GTGGATTATGCGCGGGTGGCGGCGCTCGAGCTGATTGCGGAGGTGCTCGACGAGCTGCCGGAGGGCGCGGTCGAGGATGCGGTGTTTCGGCTGACGGTGGCAGTGCTGGCGGAGTTGGGAGTGGGCCGGGTTTGGATGCCGGTGACGTACTTCTGCCTGTGGATGAATCGGCTGATGGGGTGGATGCCGGAACTGGGGCGGTGCCTGGTGTGCGGGACGGGGCTGGGGGGTGGGCCGGTTTGGTACTCGGTGACGACGGACGGGGTGACGTGTGGGGACGATCGGCGGCCGGGAGCGATGGCTTTGAGCGCGGTGGCGGTGGCGGAGGCGATGCAGATGTTTCGCGGGACGGTGGCCGGACTGGCGGAGGAGGCGTGGCCGAAGGCGCGGGGGGCGGAGCTGCGGTACTTTGCGATCGAGCTGCTGGAGCGGCACCTGGAACGGCGGCTGCTGAGCGCGCGGGCGCTGATGCGGGCCTGAATGATTGCCGTGGAGCTATAATTTCAGGCGTTCGGGCCGTATCCGTTGGAGGCGATGGCGGAGCGGCACTGGAGAGACGCGCCGGATGGACGATAGGGTCGCCGATGCGGAGGTGAAGTGGTGAAAGTGCTGCTGGGCGTGACGGGGGGAATCGCCGCGTACAAGGCTGCGGAGCTGACGCGGCTGCTACAGGCGGCGGAGGTCGAGGTGCAGGTCGCGATGACGGCCGGGGCGGAGGAGTTTGTGCGTCCGCTTACGTTTGCGGCGCTGACCGGGCGGCAGGTGCTGGGGTCGCTATGGGCGCCTCAAACGGTTGGCGAAGGTGAGTTTGCGATCGAGCATATCGCGGTGGCGCAGGCGATCGACGCGCTGGTGATTGCGCCGGCAACGGCCAACAGTCTGGCGAAGCTGGCGCACGGGCTGGCGGACGACTTGATCTCGACGGTATATCTGGCGACCGAGGCTCCGGTGATCGTGGCGCCGGCGATGAACGTGAATATGTGGAACCATCCGGCGACGCGGGCGAATGTGCGTTTGCTGGAGGGCCGGGGTGTGGAGATTGTGCCGCCGGATGCGGGTTACCTGGCGTGCGGGATGACGGGCAGCGGGCGGCTGGCGGAGGTGGAGGCGATCGCGGCGGCGGTGCTGGGGCGGCTGGCGCGGGGCCTCGATTCAGCCAGGGACCTGGGGGGGGAGCATGTGCTGGTGACCGCGGGCGGGACGCGGGAGGCGATCGATCCGGTGCGATTTTTAGGCAATCGATCGAGCGGGAAGATGGGCCATGCGCTGGCAGAGGCGGCGGCGGCGCGGGGGGCGCGGGTGACGCTGGTGACGGCTTCGGGATTGGATGGGCCTGCCGGGCAGGAGGTGGTGCGGGTCAACACTGCGGCGGAGATGCGGGTGGCGGTGCTGGGGCGGCTGGCGGAGGCCACGGTGGTGATTGGGGCGGCGGCGGTGGCGGATTTTCGGGCAAGAGAGGTCTCGCCGGAGAAGCTAAGGCGCGGCGGGCGGATGATGCTGGAGCTGGAGGCGACGGAGGACATCGTTGCGGAGGTGGCCCGGCGGAGGCGTGCGGGAACGCTGGTGGTGGCGTTTGCGGCGGAGACTGCCGATTTGGCGGCGAACGGGCGCGCTAAGCTGCTGCGTAAGGGGGTGGACGCGCTGGTGGCGAACGATGTTTCGGAGGCGGGGATCGGCTTCGACGTGGAGCGGAATGCTGGGCTTTGGCTTACGCGGGAGCGGACGGAGGAGCTTGGGGAGAGCTCGAAGCGGGGGATGGCGGAGCAGATCCTGGACCGGGTGAAGGAGCTTCGGATGGCGATGGGAGCTTTGGCGGAGAGCAGGGAGCTGGCTCACCCAAGCTCAACGGCGGACCGATGAGCTTGGGTGAGCGGTGCGGTAGCGAGCCTGCTTAGACCCCGCGGCGCAGGCGGCGGCGAAGGGCTGCGAAGCCGGCCACGCCGAAGCCGGTAAGGGTCAGCACAAGTGAGTCCGGCTCCGGGGTCACGGTAGGAGCTGCTTCCGTAACGACGAATTGGCTTCCGGGGTCGCCGAGCGGAGCTCCGATATAGACAAACGAGGTGAGGTCCGGGTCGCCCGCGCCGACGCCGGTGGCCGTGCCGGGATAGGTGGCGAGGAGCTGAGCTGGAGTATTGGTGCTGGTGAAGTCAAAGCCGGTGAGCGACTGTCCGGGGGCGAGCAGGCTGGACGTTGTGGTCCATTGAAGGGCGTGGCCGGCGTTGGTCGAGACCTCGGTCCAACCGGCGGGAGAGCTGACACTGCTGGGAACTGTGGGAAGGAAACCGGCTCCGGGAATCCATGCAAACCAGAAGGTGCCGATGGTGGTGGTGCCGGTGTTGGTCAGGTTAAGCGTGTAGTTGTAAGCGCCGGAGGAAGTTGGCGTATCGGTGAGGGTGGCCGTGGCGGAGATGCCGGCCGCAAACAGGGCAGAGCTGGAAAGGGCAAGAAAGCCGGAGAGGACGAGCGCCTTGCGAAGCGGGTGGACCATGGGATGGGGTCTCCTTTAGCCAGAAGGTAGCACTTGCCTCCGGGCGAATTGTCAGGGAGTTGTCAAACCTTTGTCGCTGCTCCCGAGAAGGGAGACTCTGTGGGCGCGAGACGACCTTTAGAGCAAGCATGAGCTGAACGCGCGTGGCGTGCCTTCCCAGGCTGACGTCACGAAGCCTGAATGCGGGCCAGGATGCCGTTCCAGAGCTGGAGGCGCGCCTCGATGGCCTGCGCTGCGGCGTCACCGGCCTCGGCCCAAAGCTGGTCGTTGGTGCCGCAGAGGTCTTCGATCATGCGCAAGGAGAGCGGGCCGTGGTCTTCGCCGTCGACCTCGATGTGGCGCTCGAGATACCAGACGAATTTGGCGAGGTTGTTATCGCGCTGGTCGAGCTCCCGCACAAGCGCGCGGAAGATGGTGGGGATGGCGTCTTCGCGGCCGAAGGTGAAGGCGGCGGCAAGCGCGGGAAGCGAGGCGGAGCGGATGAGGGTAAAGGTGGTCTCGACGAAACGGCAGGCCTCGTCCGGCGCGCCGGCGGGGGTGCGGAAGGCATGCACGGAGGTGGCGGGGGTAATCGAGGCCAGCAGCGCGGAGATGGATGCGGTGTCGGCGCTGAACTCCTGCATGGCCTCCAGGTAGAGCTCGAAATGCGAGATGGGCCGGCCGGCGTAGAGGTCGGATTCCTCGCCGAAGACGATCTCGTTGATGAACCGGCGAGATTCGGGGAAGGCGGTCGGCGTCCAGGGGACGGAGGTGCAGGTGAGCCGCGACTGGAGAGCTTTGAGCAGGGACATGAAATCCCAGACGGCAAAGACATGCGACTGCATAAAGAGGCGGAGATGCCCTGGCGTGCGAATGGAGGCGTAGAGCGGATGCGCGGCGAGGCGGGCCTGCAGCGGGGCCAGGCGCGCGTGAAGTTGCTCGAGCGAGCCGGGCTGAAGGACGGAGGTGGAGGCAGGTGTGCTCACAGTGAAGATTATCGCTGAGCGGGGCCGGGCTGGCGTGTCGAGTAGAATCGTGGGATTGCCAGGATGTACAGGAGAGACGAGCCGCGCGATGGGTGTTGGTGAGAAGAAAAAGGCGCTTACCTTTCAGGAGCTGCTGTTTACGCTGCAGCGCTTCTGGGCCGAGCGGGGATGCGTGCTGCAGCAGCCCTACGACGTCGAGGTAGGCGCAGGAACCATGTCCCCGGACACGTTTTTACGGGTGCTGGGGCCAAAGCCGGTGCGGATCGCGTATGCGCAGCCGAGCCGCCGTCCCGCCGACGGGCGCTACGGCGAAAACCCCAACCGGCTGTTTCGGCATACGCAGATGCAGGTGATCCTCAAGCCGCCGCCGGTGAATGTGCAGGAGCTCTATCTCGAGAGCCTCGAAGCCATCGGCATCGACCTGCGCGAGCACGACCTGAAGTTTGAAGAGGACAACTGGGAGTGGCCGGTCGGCGGCGCCTGGGGTGTGGGCTGGCAGGTGATGCTCGACGGCCTCGAGATCACGCAGTTCACCTACTTCCAGCAATGCGGCGGCATGGACCTCGACCCGATCTCCGGCGAGATCACCTACGGCCTTGAGCGCATCGCCGGGTTTCTCCAGGATGTGGACTCGATCTACGACATCGTCTGGGCGGTCGAGCCGG
>CAXSDM010000094.1:4867-8410 GCA_964235575.1 uncultured Acidobacteriaceae bacterium
GAGGAAGAACAGTTCTCAGCCTACGGGTTCGATTATGCCGAGGTGGAGTCGTTGTGGGAGCACCTGCGGCTGTATGAGGCGGAGTGTCTGCGGCTGTTAGAGCGGGCTCGGGGATATGAAGGTATGGCCGCGCTCGAGCTGAAGCGGTTTCCCGTGCTGGGGGCGTACGAGCTGGCGTTGAAGTGCTCGCAGATGTTCAACCTGCTGGACGCGCGCGGGGCGATCTCGGTGACCGAGCGGGTGGGTGTGATGGCGAGGATCCGGACGCTGGTGGTGGGTGTGGCGAAGGCGTATGCGGGGCAGGAAGCGGCGCTGGCGGCACGGTAGCAAGACAAGCATAGAGGAAAGCTGGCGGATGGATTTTTTGTTGGAAATCGGGTTGGAAGAGGTGCCGGCGCGCATGATCGCGGGCGCCGAGGCGGAGTTGCGTAAGCGGGTGGTGAGCTTGCTGGAGCGCGAGCGGCTGGCCTCCGGAGAGGTGGCAGCGCGAAGCTACGCAACGCCTCGGCGGCTGGCCGTGCTGGTGCCAGAGGTGCTCGAGCGGCAGGAGGATGTGGCCGAGGAAGTGATGGGGCCGGCGGTGAAGATCGGGTACAAGGATGGGCATCCGGCCCCGGCGGCGATCGCCTTTGCGAAGAAGTCGGGCGTGGCGGTGGAGGCGCTGAAAATCGTCGGTACGCCAAAGGGCGAGTATGTGGCGGCCACGGCGGTGAAGCCGGGGCGCGGGGCAGCAGACGTGCTTGCCGCGGAGCTGCCGAAGGAACTCGCCGGCCTCTACTGGGCCAAAAATATGTACTGGCGCCCAGGCAAGCCGGAGCGGTTTGTGCGGCCGGTGCGCTGGCTGCTGGCGATGCTCGGCGGTGAGGTGGTGCCGGTTGAGTTCGGTGGATACACGGCGGGTCGGCTGACGTATGGGCATCGGGTGCTGTCCGGCCCGGCGCCGCTTCCGATCGACACCCCGGAACAGTACACACACGCGCTGACCCACGCGCATGTCATGGCCGATGTCGAGCTGCGCCGGCATACCATTCGCAAGGCGCTCGACCGGGTTTGCCGCACGGCGGAAGGTACGCGCTGGCGGGAAGATCATGCGCTGGTCGACAAGATGACCCACCTGACGGAGTGGCCGAGCGTGATCCTGGGCGGCTTCGACAAGGAGTACCTGGCGCTGCCCGAAGAGGTCCTCGTCACCGTCATGCGCGACCACCAGAACTACTTCGCGGTGGAGACCAGGGATGGCAAGCTCGCGCCGTACTTTCTGGCGGTGTTGAATACGGAGGCGGACGAGCGAGGCCAGGCCGTCATCCGGCACGGCAATGAGCGGGTGCTGCGCGCGCGCTTCAACGATGCGCGGTTCTTCTGGGAGTTCGACCAGCGAGCGACCCTTGAGGAACGCCTCCCGCTGCTCGAAAAAATAACCTTTCAGAAAGACCTGGGCAGCTACGCGGCCAAGACCGAGCGGGTGCGGCGGGTGGCGGCACTTCTGGGCGGACTGGCCCAGGAGCGTGGAGCCACCCTCGACCTAGCGGCGCTCGACACCGCGGCCCGTCTCGCCAAGACTGACCTTACGACCGAGCTGGTGAAGGAGTTTACCGAGCTGCAGGGCGCGATCGGCGGGCTGTACGCGCGGGCGCAGGGCATCGGCGAGGCGGCCGCCGCAGCGATCTACGACCAATACCGACCCGCCTCGATGGAGGATCGCATCCCGCGCACGGCGGAGGGCCAGGTGCTGGCGCTTGCCGACAAAGCCGATACCATCGCCGGCATGTTTGGGCTCGGCCTTGAGCCGACCGGATCAAAGGACCCCTTTGCGCTGCGGCGCGCGGCCAACGGTATCGTCAAGGTTCTCGCTGAGGGGATGCTGCCGCTTTCGCTGGGCGAGGTCGCGCAGGCCGGGGTTGGATCTGCGGACGAAACGCTCATCCGCAAAGTAGAGATGTTTCTGGCCGAGCGGCTGGAGTTCTACCTGCGCGAGTCCAAAGGACAAGCCTATGACGTGGTTGCCGCCGTGCTGTCCGTCGGCGCGGACAATGTGCGCGATGCCGTCGCGCGCGCGGAGGCGGTCTCGGCGGTGCGGGCCGGCGAGGACTTCGCGGCGGTCTCGGCAGCGTTCAAGCGTATGAAAAACATCCTGGCGCAGGCGAGCGAGAAACAGATCGCCACGGCGCATGCGCTCGACGTGGCGATGCTGAAGGATGGCGCGGAGCTGGCGCTGGCGGAAAAAGCTGCGGACCTGAAGCCGAAGGTTGCCGAGCTGCGCGCGAAGCAGGATTACCGCGGCGCGCTTGAGGCGATCGCCACGCTGCGGCCTCAGGTGGATGCGTTCTTCGATGCGGTGATGGTGATGGACCCGGACGAGGCGGTGCGTGCGAACCGGCTGGCGCTGCTGGCGAGGACGCTGGGGGATTTTAGCGGCATCGCGGATTTCGCGGAGATCGTGGTGGCAGGATAGGCCGCTTCCTGCCGGCTCCCGACTTAAAGGAGAGGCATCGTTCGCCGCTTCTGCACATCTTTATACATGTAGATCCTGGAGGGTCGTGTGAGCAAGCTGCTTGAGCCATTGCAGGTGGGGGCGTTGAAGCTTTCGAATCGTGTCATCATGGCGCCGTTGACCCGGCTGCGGGGGACGGTCGATCATCTTCCGACGCCGCTCATGGTCGACTACTACCGGCAGCGCGCGACCGCCGGACTGATTATCTCGGAAGGCACGCCGGTCTCGCCGATGGGCGTCGGGTATGCGCAGGTTCCGGGCATCTGGAGCGCGGAGCAGACGGAGCTTTGGAAGCCCGTGACCGCAGCGGTGCATGAGGCAGGCGGACGGATCTTTGCGCAGATCTGGCACGTGGGCCGGGTCAGCGATTCGACTTTCCTGGCTGGCAAGCAGCCGGTTGCGCCCAGCGCGGTTCCGCCTCCGGGCACGGTGACGCTGATCCGGCCGAAGAAGGAGTTCGAGGTGCCGCGCGCGCTGGCCGTCGACGAGATCCGGCACGTCATCGACGAGTTCTACCAGGGAGCGAAAAACGCGCAGGCAGCGGGCTTCGACGGGGTGGAGATCCACGGGGCCAATGGTTACCTGCTGGACCAGTTTTTGCATTCGGCGTCGAACCTGCGCGAGGACGCGTACGGCGGGCCGGTCGAGAATCGCGCGCGGCTGCACATCGAGGTAGCGGAAGCCTCGAGTGCGGTGTTCGGTGCCGATCGCGTGGGCATGCACCTGGCTCCGCGCGGCGATGTGATGGGCATGGGCGACCAAAATCCGCGCGAGACCTTCCTCTACCTGGCGGAGCAGCTGGGCAAGCGCAAGCTGGCGTTCCTGATGGCGCGGGAGTACTTCGGCGACGACCGGCTGGGGCCGGAGTTGAAGAAAGCCTTTGGCGGCGTATACATCGCGAACGAGAAGTACACGCAAGCACAGGCGGAGCAGGTGATCGAGGCTGGCGAGGCAGACGCGGTAGGGTTTGGCAAGCTGTTCATTGCGAACCCGGACCTGGTGGAGCGGTTTGCAACAGGCGCGCCGCTGAGCGAGCCTGATCCGGAGACGTT
>CAXSDM010000094.1:8510-10684 GCA_964235575.1 uncultured Acidobacteriaceae bacterium
CCGGCGTCTGAAACGATGGCGATGCGGGCGCCCGCCTGGAGCTCGGCTACCAGTTGCTGCGCGCGCTCGGCCTCGTTGAAGAGGTGGTAGCTGACCGTGGGGGTGGTGAGCTGGAAGTGATGAAGCAGCTTTTGGGTCTGGCGCGTGTCTTCGCAGGCGATCCTGTCGGCGAGTCGAAGGACGCGGAGTGCGCGGAGAGTGATGTCCTCGAGGTTGCCGATGGGGGTGGCAACCAGATAGAGGCCGGGCGCAAGAGGTTTGTCTGCCTGTGAGTCCATACAAGCAGTTTCGCCGATCTACCGAGACAAAGTAGGTGCCTCAGAAATGGTGCAGCCCAAGGACTCCGGCAGTCAGACCAAAGTCCGGACCTAAGTTGTCTCGAAACAAGACTTTGAGACTGAGTGGAGGGGGTGGGGGAGTCCCTCATGGGATCCGTCACGAAGGGCTATCATAGACGTATGGCGGATCAGCTGTACTTGAGTCTGTGGTATCCAAATTTCCGGTTCGAACATCTGCCCGCGGCGACGGTGGGCGTGCTGCGGCAGTTTGCGCGCGTAAGCGGGTTGCCCAAGGTGGCGGCCGCGGCGGCGTATCCGGTGAGCTTCTCGGAGCCGCCGGTTTACCAGCGGGTGTATGTGCTCGACAAGCGCGCGGAGGAAAGCAAGGACACGACCGACGCGAACATCGAGAACGCCGTGGCGGAGGCGATGGAGCTACTGCATGAGGACACGGCTTACGAGTTTGAGATGAAGTGGCAGCTGTGGGAGTTTGAGGCAGGTGAGGGCGGCCTGGACGGCATCTGGCGGCGCGCGCCGAAGACGGTGAAGGTGCTGGCGTTTGGGCCGGAGTTTGACGACCAGACGTTCGAGCAGAACGGGCTGATCCGCGTGGACTTCGGTCTTGACGCGAGCTGGGTCTTCGACGAAGAAGAGGTGTGGGACGATGAAGACGCGCGGGCGGAGGCGGCCAAACACATCAAGGAGAATGTGGAGATGCTGCTGGCGTTCACCTTGAGCGTGGAAAAACACTGCGGAATCTCTAGCCGGCTGCTTTGGACGGAGAGCGGAGAGCCGCTGGCGGAGAAGCTGGTGGGGCGGCTGCAGAAGCTGAATTAGGGAAGCTCCATTTAGACAGTAAAGCTGTCTGAGGTGGAGCCGAGCCCGTCAACGTGAGGCGGTTTTGGTGTTGGACTGGCCGGTCCAGGTGACGCGCCAGACCGAGCGGCTGCCGTCATCGGTGACGTAGAGGCTGCCGTCCTTGCCGACCGTAACGCCGACGGGCCGGCCCCAGACCTGGCCTTCCTTGGTAACGAAGCCGGTGAGGAAGTCCTCATAAGTGCCGTCAGCCTTGCCGTTGTGCAGGGGGATGTGAATGACTTCATAGCCGGCGCGTCCGGAGCGATTCCAGCTGCCGTGCTCGGCGGCGAAGATGTCTCCGTCGAAGCTCTTGGGGAAGTCGCCGGCGTTGGGGTAGAAGAGCATCTGGAGCGAGGCCATGTGCGGCTGCACGAGAACGTCCGGGGTGATCACCTTCGCGGCAAGATCGGTGCGCTGGCAGCTGCCGGCCTGGTCGCCGTCAAGCTTCGCAGCCTGTGGGTTGGGGCCGGTACCGTTGGCGCAGGGCTGGGGAAGGCGCGGATCCTGGTGGCCGCCCATGTAGTACCAGGGCCAGCCATAGAAGCCGCCTTCCTGGATGCTGGTGACGTAATCAGGGACGAGGTGATTGCCAAGGTTATCGCGCTCATTGGTCGAGCACCAGAGCTGCTTGGTGATTGGATTGATGGCCTCGCCTACGCAGTTGCGGATGCCGGAGGCGTAGACCTCGAGGAACTTGCCTTCAGGGGAGAACTCGAGCACGTCGGCGCGGTGGAACTCGTTGGGATGGGTGTCGGCGTCGTCGGCGTTTGAAGCCGAGCCGACCGAGACAAGCATCTTCGAGCCATCGGCGGTGAAGACGATGTCGCGGGTCCAGTGGCCGCCGCCGCGGAGCTGCGCGAAACCCGGAAGCTGGGCGATGATCGTCTCGGGCTTGCCGGTCGCGACCAGGTCACCGACCTTGTACGGGAAGCGGACGAGGGAGTCGGTGTTGCCGACGTAGACCCACTTGGGATTCGGACCGGCAGGGTAGAAGTTGATGCCGAAGGGCAGGTTGAGGCCGGTGGCGAAGGTGGAGAC
>CAXSDM010000095.1:0-4282 GCA_964235575.1 uncultured Acidobacteriaceae bacterium
GTCAGCTTCCGAAGACGGCGATCATGGCGCGGCTGATGAGGAAGTCGAGGATGATGATCATGACGGAGGAGACGACGACGGCCTGGGTGGTGGCGCGGCCGACGCCCTGGGTTCCGCCTTCGGTGCGCATGCCGAAGAAGCAGCCGACGGTGGCGATGGTGAACCCGGAGAAGAGTGCCTTGGTGAGGCCTTCGACGACGTTTCCGTAGGCGAGTGAGTTGTAGGAGGAGTGGAGGTACATCGTCGTGTTGAGACCGAGCAGGGTGGTCGAGACGAGGGCTCCTCCGGCGATGCCGACCGCATCCGAGATGATGGTGAGGAAGAAGAGCATGAAGACGGTGGCGACGAGACGGGGCGTGACGAGCTTGCGGGTGGGGTCAGTGCCGAGGGCGCGCATGGCGTCGATCTGCTCGGTGACCTTCATGGAGCCGAGCTCGGAGGCCATGCCGCTGGCGTTGCGGCCGGAGACCATAAGCGCGGTGAGCACGGGGCCGAGCTCCTTGACCATGGAGAGGGCAACGAGCGAGCCGGTGCGGCTGACGGCGCCGAACTCTTGCAGCGCGGTTTCGGATTGCAGGGCGAGGACGCAGCCGGTGAAGAAGCCGGTAAGGATGACGATGGGAAGGGAGCCGACGCCGATGGAGTCCATCTGCGAGAAGATGTCGGACCAGTAGCGCGGGCCGGAGAACATGTTGGTCACGGCGCGGGCGGAGAGGAGAGAGTACTCCTGCAGCGCGCCGAGGCGTTCCTTGGTGAAGCTTTCGAGGGAAAAAGGCATTCGATCTCTGGCTCACTGTATCAGATGCGTTTGGGTGTAGCCCGGCTGCGGAAGCAGAGACGTCGAAGGTGAGAAGATAGAGGGTGATGAGGGATTCTACGATGACGGCGGCGGTGCTGTATGGCCGGGAGGATTTGCGGCTGGCGCAGGTGCAGACGCCGAGCGCGGGGCCGGGAGAGCTGGTGGTGCGGGTGGGCGCGGCACTGACGTGTGGGACGGACCTGAAGGTGTACCGTCGCGGGTATCACGCGCGGATGCTGAAGCCGCCGATGCCGTTTGGCCATGAGCTAGCCGGGGTGGTGACCGAGGTGGGCGAGGGAGTGGCGGAGTTCGTCGTGGGCGACCGCGTGGTGCCGATGAACTCGGCGCCGTGCGAGGCGTGTTACTTCTGCCGGCGGGGGCAGGAGAATCTGTGCGACGACCTGCTGTTCAACAACGGGGCCTACGCGGAGTATCTGCGGGTGCCGGCGCGGATTGTGGCGCGGAATACGCTGCGGGTGCCGGAGGAGGTGCCGCTTGAGCATGCGGCGCTGACCGAGCCGCTGGCGTGCGTGATGCGGGGCCTGGAAGAGAGCGGGGCGTGCGCGGGGGACTCGATGATCGTGATCGGCGCGGGGCCGATTGGGCTCATGTTTCTGCATGCGGCCGCGCTCGCGGGGGTAGACGTGATCGCGGTCGTGAAGCGCGAAGACCAGGTGGAGGCGGCGGAGCGCTTCGGGGCGCGGGCGGTGGTGCGCATCGGAAAAAGCGCGGATGTGGTCGCAGCGGCGCGCGCGCTGACCCCGGAGGGACGCGGGGCGGATGTGGTGATTGAGGCGGTCGCGACGCCAGCGACCTGGGAGTGGGCGGTCGGGATGGTGCGCAAGGGTGGGCTGGTGAACTTTTTCGGGGGGCCTCCGAGCGGGACGGTGGTGGCGCTCGATACCAACCGGCTGCATTACGGCGACATCACGTTGAAGGCGAGCTTTCACCATACGCCCGGGACCTGCCGGCGGGCGTTCCGCCTGATTACGAGTGGGCGCTTTCGGTGTGCGGAATTCCTGACCGGGCGAGCCGGGCTGGACGAGGTGCCGGAGGTGTTTCGGCGGATGATGACGCGGTCGGCGACGGGCATGCGGGACATCAAGACGGCGATCTTTCCCAGGACAGATGCAGGTGCGGCTCGATGACGGAGGCGGCTACGCAGGAGAAGCTGGCGGGGGCTCCGGCGGAGTATCGGCTGCCGGCGGCGCGGCCGACGTTGGCCGAAGCGCAGGCCTGGTGCCGGCATCTGGCGACGACGCACTACGAGAATTTTCATGTGGCGACGTGGTTCCTGCCGAAGAGGGTGCGGCCGTACTTCGAGAGCGTGTATGCGTTCAGCCGCGCGGCGGACGACCTGGGCGATGAGGTGCCGGACCGGGCGGTGGCGACGCGACTGCTGGGCGAATGGCGGGAGATGCTGCATGAATGCTATGTCTCGCCGCAAACGTCGATGCATCCGGTGTTTGTGGCGCTGCGCCAGACGATCGTCGAGACGGACGTGCCGGAGCAGCTGTTCGATGACCTGATCCAGGCGTTCGAGATGGACCAGGTGAAGACGCGGTTTGCGTCGATTGAGGAATGCATCGAGTATTCGCGGCTGTCCGCAAATCCTGTAGGGCGGCTGGTGCTGTGGGTGTCGGGGTACCGGGATGAGGCGCGGGCGCGGCTCTCGGACAAGGTGTGCACGGCGCTGCAGCTGGCGAACTTTTGGCAGGATGTGGTGGAGGATTTTGAGCGTGGGCGGCGGTATCTGCCGGGGGACGCGATGCAGCGGTTTGGGGTGACGGATGAGGATTTGGCGGCGCGGCGGTGTACGCCGGAGTTTCGCGCGCTGATGCAGTCGCTGGTCGAATCAACGGGCGCGATGCTGCGTGATGGCGGACGGATTAGCGGGACGGTGGACCGCGAGCTTGCGGTGACGCTGCGGCTGTTCGAGGCCGGCGGGCGGGCGGCGCTCGATGGCATCGTGGCGCAAGGATATGACGTGCTGCGGAAGCGGCCTTCGGTGTCGAAGGGGACCAAGTTGAAACTGCTGGCGGGGGCGCTGGTAGGCAAGCTGGCCGGGTTTCTGCCGGGCGGCGAGGAGCGTGCATGACGGTCCCGGCTCTCGAAGCGGCGTATCTTTTCTGCCGGCAGGTGGCCAAGCGCGAGGCCAAGAACTTCTACTACTCGTTTCGAGTGCTTCCGAAGCCCAAGCGGGATGCGATGTGCGCGGTGTACGCGTTTATGCGGCACGCGGACGATCTGGCCGATGATGAAAGCCTGAGCCTGGCTGAGCGCTGCGAACGGATGGAAGCGTGGCGAAACGACTGGCGGCGGACCCGGGCGAATGGGACTGCGAACGAGGCGGCGATTGATCCGGTGTTTCTGGCCGTGGCGGACACGCAGCGACGGTTCGGGATTCCGGATGAGCTGCTGGAGCAACTTGTCGAAGGCACGGCGATGGATCTTCAGCCGCTGCCTGCTGGTGGAACCAGGGTGCGCGTCGAGAGCGCGGGAGAGACGCGGGAGCTGCAGGGGTACGAGACCTTCGGCGATCTCTACCGCTACTGCTATCTGGTGGCTTCGGTGGTCGGGCTGGTGTGCATCCGCATCTTTGGGTACAGCGATCCGCGTGCGGAGCTGCTGGCGGAGAAGACCGGCGTCGCCTTTCAGTTGACCAATATCCTGCGCGACGTGAAGGAAGATGCCGAGCGCGGACGGGTGTATCTGCCGCAGGAAATGCTGCGTGAGTTCAGCGTGACCAACGAGAGTGTGCTGGCGATGGCCGCCGGACGGGCGCTCGAGGCGAACGAGCGGGCGATGCTGGTGGCGCTGTCGGTGCAGGCGTGGGAGTACTACGAGTCGGCGCGGGAGCTGCTGCCGATGATCGATGCGGATAGCCGCCCGGCGCTGTGGGTGCTGGTGAAGATTTATAGCGACCTGTTGGCATTGATCGATCGCCGGCAGGGCGACGTGTTTTCGGTGCGGGTGCGGGTGCCGACGAGCCGGAAGATGTTTGCGCTGGTGCGGGGTACGGCGATGGCGCTGCGGGCTGGACGCGGAGGACGGGCGAGCGGATGATGGGCGAGCCGCGGGATGTGGTGGTGGTGGGAGCGGGTGTGGCGGGGCTCTCGGCGGCGGCGGCGCTGGCCGAGGCGGGCGCGCGGGTGACGGTGCTTGAGCGGCGTCCGTATGTTGGCGGGCGGGCGTACTCGTATGAGCATCCGGCGCTCGAAGAGGTGGTGGATTCGCAGCATGTACTGCTGGGCTGCTGTACGAATCTAAACGACTTCTGTGCGCGGGCGGGCGTGGCGGACCGGATTCGCTGGTACGACGAGCAGACGTTTCTGACTCCGGAGGGAGGCCGCAGCCGGATCGAGCTGAGCGGGCTGCCGGCTCCGCTGCAGTACACGGGAAGTTTTCTGGGGATGACGACGCTCGGGCTGGCGGACAAGCTGGCGATCGCGCGAGGGCTGGCCGGACTGGCGCGCGGCGAGC
>CAXSDM010000095.1:4382-5694 GCA_964235575.1 uncultured Acidobacteriaceae bacterium
TTCTGGGGCTGCCTTTTGAGCAGACGCAGCGATTGGTCGCAGGTGCGCAGCTAAGAGGGACGGAGGCGGAGAGTGCGCGCGCGGAGCTGTTGGGGAAGATGGCGCGGTTTGTGCACTCCCCTTTCATCTCGGTTCTGCTGTGGTATGACCGGCAAATCTCCGATCTCGACCATGCGTGGCTGCTGGACACGACGATCCAGTGGTTCTTCCATAAGTCGCGGATTCGGCGGTGGGCGCCGGAGCGCGGCAGCTATGTGGAGGTGGTGATTGCGGGCTCGCGCACGGAACTGCTGAAGATGCGCGCGGAGATCCTGGAGCCGGCACTTCTGGAAGTACAGCGCTTTTTCCCGGAGGCAGGCCGGGCGAAGCTGGTGAAGAGCGGCATTCTGAAAGAGGCGCGGGCGACGTTCTCGGTGACGCCGGGTCTGGACGAGGCTCGGCCGGCGCAGGCGACGGGAGTGCGGGGACTGTTTCTGGCGGGGGACTGGACCCGGACGGACTGGCCGTCGACGATGGAGGGGGCGGCGCGCAGTGGGCGTCTGGCTGCTGGCGCGGTGTACGGGGATCCGAGGCGGTTCCTGGTGCCGGACTTGCCGGCCTCCGGGCTGATGCGCTGGATGAGTCGAGCTAACGGGTGAGCAGGAAGACCCCGCCGCAGACGAAGAGGGTGGCCAGCCAGCGGCGGCGGTCGACGTTTTCGTGGAGAAAGAAGCGCGCCGCAATGGCGTTGCCGACGTAGTTGAAGGACGCGATGCCGGGGGCGGCGAGCGAGAGGTCAACGCGCGAGAGGGTGTAAAGCATGGCGAAGAAGTTGAGCGCCATGCAGAGCGCTCCGGCGAGGAAGGTGGGGTTGGCGAGCACGGTGCGGGCGGTGCCGCTGAGGCCGGAGACGGCGCGGACGTGTTCGAGGTCGCCGATCTGGCGCATGGCTGCGGCGATGAGGACCTCGCCCGCGATGGCGAGCAGAGCGACAAAGGCGATGCAGGTCCAGGCGATGAGCGGTGGCGTGGTATGCACTAAATGCCGACCCCGGAGCGAGTGGCGGGGAGTTCGGGCAGGGCAGGGGAGCAGGCCTTGAGGTCGGTGCGCGCAGGGCGGTTGGCGACGAAGCCGACGGCGGAGGTGAGGAGCAGGATGCCGATCCAGCGCGAGAGCGAAAGGTGCTCATGCAGGAAAAAGCGGCTGAGCAGCGCGATGACGACGTTGCCGAAGGCAGTGGCGGGCATGACGAAAGTAAGGTCAGCCCAGGAAAGCGCGCTCATGTAACTGGCGAAGAAGCCGATAAGGAGAACAATGCCGAGAACGACGTTGA
>CAXSDM010000095.1:5794-10653 GCA_964235575.1 uncultured Acidobacteriaceae bacterium
GATTCCTGCTGCTTGAGGGCGTTCTCTTCCTTCATCTTGCGGGAGGCCTTGTTGCGCTGGGAACGGAGCTTCATGAAGGACTTGGCTTCCACATAGAGGCGCGGGACGTCACGGTTGACGACGGCTTTCCAGACGACGCGGAAGGCGGCTTTAGGGCGGAAGTAGTACTCGTCATAGAAGCGATGGACCATTTCCATGACGTACTCGACGGGGAGGCCCGGGTACTCGATATGCGCCATCTGGTGGCCGGCGTCGTCTTCCATCTTCTGGTTGGTGATGAAGCCGTTCTTCTCGGCGAAGTCGTAGAACTCGGTCCCGGGATAGGCATGGGCAATCGAGACCTGGATGGTTTCGCAGTCGAGCGACTTGGCGAAGTCGATGGTGTTGCGGATGCTCTGCTTGGTCTCGCCGGGCAGGCCGAGGATGAAGTCGGCGTGGATGATAAGGCCGAGATCGTGGCAGTCCTTGACGAAGTCGCGGGCGCGCTCGACGGTGGCGCCCTTTTTGATGTTCTTGAGGATCTGGGGATCGCCGGACTCGAAGCCGACGATGAGCAGGCGGCAGCCAGCGTCCTTCATGGCTTTGAGGGTTTCGCGGTCGGTGGTGACGCGCGAGGTGCAGGACCAGGTCAGGCCGAGCGGCTTAAGCTTGGCGCAGAGCTCGACGGTGCGGGCCTTCTGGATGTTGAAGGTGTCGTCGTCAAAGAAAAACTCTTTGACGTGAGGGAAGAGCTTTTTGGCATGCGCCATCTCGGCGGCGACGTCGTCGGTGGAGCGCTTGCGCCAGGCGTGACCGGAGAGGGTCTGCGGCCAAAGGCAAAAGGTGCACTGGGCGGGGCAGCCGCGCGTGGAGTAGAGCGAAACATAGGGGTGCAGCAGGAAGGGCACGTTGTAGCGCGTGACGTCCATGTCGCGGGCGTAGATGTCGGTGACCCAGGGCATGTCCGGCTTGTCGAGCTTTTCGACCTGCGGACGATCGGGGTTGTCGAAGAAGCCGCCGGCGGGGTTGCGGTAGCTGATGCCGAGGATTTCGTTCAGCGGTTTACCGTTGGCAAATTCCACGACGGAGAAGTCAAACTCGCGGCGGCAGACGAAGTCGATCGCCGAGCACTCGTTCAGGGCGCGGTACGGGTCGGTGGTGACCGGCGGTCCGACGAAGGCAATCTTGATGGACGGGTTCGCTTTTTTGATGGCTTGGGCGAGGGCGTGGTCGCCGGCCCAGCCGACGGTGGAGGTGAAGAGGACGAGGAACTCGTAGCCTTTGGCGATCTCGATGGTCTCGTCGGCGGTGACGTGGTGCGGGGGTGCGTCGAGCAGGCGGGAACCCTCGAGCATGCCGGCCGGATAGGCGAGCCAGACGGGGTACCAATAGGACTCGATCTCACGCACCGCGGGCCATCGGGAGCTTGCGCCGCCGTCGAAGTTTTCAAAGGAGGGCGGATTCAGGAGCAGGGTCTTCAAAGGCGTCGTCATGGGATATCCGAAGTTTACCATTCTAGGTGCATTTCGTTCTTGTCGAGGATGGGGTAGAGCCGGTACTCTCGTGTGTTTCGATCGGCTTCAGGGCACGGCCGTCACTGTGGGTGGAAGCGAGCCGCGAAGCCAGTCTTCCAGACGATTGGTTTGCCGAAGCAGATTCACCTCGGCCTGGCGAAGCCTGTATTGGGCGTCGAGAAGTTCGACGAAGCGCTGCCTCTCTGCGATGCGGGCATTTTGCTCGTCCTTAGGAGTGAGAATGGGGCCCGGAACCGCACTCTGCGTCTGGATGAGGATGGCGTCGAGTTGTTCCTGCGCCATGTCGCGGTCGAGCGAGGCGAGTTCGGCGCGCGCGGCGAGCTCGGCGGTGCTGTGCTGGAGGCGGAGACGGCCTTCCAGTTCCTGGTCGCGAATGTTTCTGGCGTCGTGGAAGGAGTGGATGGCATCGGCCATGGATTCCCGGGCCCGGTCGCGCCGGCCCTGGTCGAAGAGAGGGATGCTTACGTTTACCGCAAAGGCGACGGACTGGGCGGGCAGGGTGCCGGCACCTAAGCCGGTAACAGGGTTTTCGCCAGTAACATACGGATAATAAGCAAGATAGCCGTTGTTGTAAAAGCTTTCCTTGCTATATTGCGCGCCGAAGCTGACCTGCGGACGCCAGAGATAGCGGGCGTCGCCGAAGGCCTGCTCGTACTTCTGGTGCATGGAGACGAAGGCCGCCTGGACGCCGGGCGTGTCGGCTGCGGAGCTTGGCGTGGTCTGGCTGCCGCTATCGAGGACGAGCGGCGGGATGCTGTCGGGAAGCGTGTGGACTTCAACGCCGGTAAGTCCAAGCAGGCGCGTTAGGTGATCGCGGAAGGAGGCGATCTCATCAGCGAGCTGCATGGTTTGAAGGCGCAGCTGGACTTCGGTGCGGCGGGCCCGGGTGTACTCCATGGCGGTGTCCTGCCCGGCGTCGAGGCGCTCTTTGACGATCTGCTGCAGGCGTTCGGCGAAGCCTCGTTCTTCGAGCACGGCGCCGCGCTGCTGCTCGGTGCGCGCCAGGTCGAGGTAGGTGTTGACGGTGTCTTCGGCGACCGACTGTCGGACGTCGCGCAGGGAGAGGCTGGCGGCCTGGAGGCCGGCGGCGGCGGCCCGGACGTAATCTTTCTGCGAGTAGCTGAAGACCAGCGAACCGGAGGAGACGCTGAAGAGCGTCGGCGGACCGAGGGGAAAGCCGTACCCGTAACCGAGGCCGGAGGACGAACCGACCAGGTTGGGGATGTAGACGTCCCTGGTCTGGGCAAGAGCGAAGCGGGCGTGGTCCACGTCGGACTCCGCCATCTTGATCCGCTCGCTGTTGCGCAGGGCGAGGTCGACGGCAGAGGTGAGCGAGATCTGGCCGTGGGCACCAAGATACGGCAGCGCCGTCAGCGCGAAGCAAAGACAGGACCTGCAAGCGATCCGATTTCGAGCTAAGACAAAGATGGAGGTTGAGGTCATGAAACCGCTTTGACCTTCAATCCGCTGGCCAGATCCACGCTGGTTGACTTGGGCCCAAGCACGACCAGGTCGTCGACCTTGAGCCCGCCCACGATTTCTTCGCGCGTCAGATTGAAGGTTCCAACCTGGACCGGCGTGCGGACCAACTCGCCGTGGACGATGCGGTACACGAAGCTGCCTGTGCCATCGGTGTGCAGAGCCTCTCGCGGCACGGTGAGCACGTGATCCTTCTTCATCTCGGTGACGGTGACGGTGACGTTGGTGTTGGGCAACAGGTCGCCGCGGGTGTCGTCGACAGTGATGATGCACTCGCCGACGCTGCGGGTGCCGTAGGTGATGACGGTGGTGGGCGCCTGCTCGATGTGGCCGTGCCAGAGAATGCCGGGTTTGGCCTCCCATTTGATCTCGACCTGCTGGCCGCGCGCGAGACTGCCGATTTCGGGCTCGTCAAAGTAGGCGCGGATTTGCACGTGGGTCAGGTCGGCAAGATCGAGGATGTCGTCTCCCGCGGGGACGTAGTCAGATTCCGAGATGGGCACGGAGTAGACGGTGCCGTTCTGGGGCGCGCGCATGTCGACGTCGGCAAGAGCGTTTTTGGCCGCGAGGAGGTTGGCTTGCGCATCCGCCACGCGGGCGCGGGCGTTGACGAGGTCGCCGGAGCCGAAGCGATCGGTGTTGCGGGCCTGGGCGGTTTGCAAGGTAAGCTCGGTGGCGCGCAGGCGCTGCTGCGCGGCGGTGACCTCGGATTGCGAGGCCGCGCCTTTGCCGTAAAGCTGCTGGAGCGCAGCATACTTCTGTACGGCGTCGTCGTGGTCGAGCTTGGCGGCGGAGATGTCGGAGGAGAAGCGGGCCCGCTCCTCGTGCGAACCGCCGTTTTCGAGATCGTGCAGACTGAGCTCCGCAGCCGCAAGGATGCCCTCTGCCGAGGCTACGCGCGCGGTCGGTCCGGAATCGTCCATCTTGACCAGTAGCATGCCCTTCGAGACATGCTGTCCGATGCTGACGTAAAGCTTCTTAATCACGCCGGGAAAGGGCGCGTGCGCCTGCCACTCGCCGATAGGTTCGACTTTGCCGTTGGCGGACACGGTCTTCGAGAGGGATTGGTAGCTGGCGGGTACGACTCGAACTTCTACGGTTCCCCCGCCGAGTTTGCGGACTCCGAAGAAGACGAGAAGCGCGGCAAGGAGAATGCCTCCGCCCCACAGCAGGGCAGAGAGCGTACGGCTTGTACCAGAATTCGCCATAGAGGAAAACGTCAGTATATAAGAGTCGATCCGGGCAAAGACGAAGCAGTTTTTGTTGAGCGCGTCCTTAGAGCTGGTCCAGTGGAAGCGATGGCTGCGCGGTAAGCTCCTGCAGGATGAGATCGAGGCCTCCATATTGAGGATGCCTGTTCTCGCGCAACGTGAAGACCGCATCGACATGCGATCCCCCGACGAGGCCGAGCTCGTTGGCGCGCTCGGCCCAGGAGACGCGACCGGAGCGGCTCCAGCCCATCGCGTTGCGAGGCTGGCCGTCGGGAGCGGGCGACAGGGGAAGGCAGAGGTGACGTTCCTGGATGAGGCGGGGCGGGCCGGCGAGGACGAGGCCGCGCGCGAGCAGAAGCGGTTCGGGATTGCCCATGCCGAAGGGCTCGCAGCGCCTGAGCCAGCGCAGCAGGTCAAGGGTGAGGTCCTGGGGGTCGACTTCTAGATCGCACTCCAGACATGGGGAAAGCAGCTCCGGGCGGAGCGTGGCGCGGGAGTGGGCGCGCAGGCGGGCGCGCAGGGCGGGGAGCCGATGACTGGGCAGCGAGAAGCCGACGGCGTGTGCGTGGCCGCCAAAGCGGGTGAAGAGACTTTCGGAGGTGGGGTGCTCTGAGGCGTGCGTGGCGGTGAGGGCGTCGAGCAGATGAAAGCCGGG
>CAXSDM010000096.1:0-5209 GCA_964235575.1 uncultured Acidobacteriaceae bacterium
AGCGGCGCTGGCCTTCGGCGTAGACGGTGTCGAAGGCGAGCGAACTTTTGCCGGAGCCGGAGACGCCGGAGACGACGGTGAGCGCGTTGTGCGGGATGTCGACGTCGATGCCCTTGAGGTTGTGGGTGCGCGCGCCGCGAATGGTGATCTGGTCGTTCATGGGCAAACTTCTATTTTCCCGCATTTTCTGGGATCGCGCTTAGGGAGCGTCTGATCCAGGTTCCGGGTTGCGGCCGCCGGCACGGGGAAACGCAGATTCCCTTCGGGAATGACAACAAAAGGGCAGGGTTGGTGGACGATGCACGCTTGATCTGAGGTTCTCTCAAAGACCGAACAGGGCATGCAGGTCGCGTGCTCCGTGGGCAAGTCGGTAGAGCGTAATGCCGCGCTGAGTGGGGAGATAAAAGAGAAGCCATCGTCCGAAGGGCAGCGTGAGGGGGAAGCGTCGAATCAGTTTTCCTCTTGGGGCAGCGAAGTCACAGAGGATGCCCATCTCAGGTGCGGAGAGCAGCAAGGTAGACGTCTGCTCTACGGCTTCTAGGAATCGGTCTGCTGATGTTAGCCCAGCTTCGTTGAGCAGATAGTGCCATTCACGTTGGATGTCTCTGCGCGCCTTGGCACTGGTGGAGACAGCCGGGATCATTCTTCTATGCCGGCCTCTCTGTGCAGTTCAGCTCGCAGATCGCGCCAGCTCTGCGCCGTCATCTCGACTTCCTCTCCGGAGTCGACACCTTCGAGGACGTAGGCTTCCAGTTGCTCCTTGGCGTGGCGCTTCTGGTCCTGACGAACAAGCCGGGTCAGATACTCCGTCGCATCGCGATAACTGTGCTGACGCACTTCGGCTTCAACGAGGGCCATTACTTCATCCGGAATCATCACGTTTGCCATGGAGCACGCTCCTCCTTTCAGGATGAAACGGGACTGAAGCAAATGCAAATGCTGGCGCCGTTCCGCAAGTTCTTTGGGAAGAGAACCACTAAGACTTGACCGGTTGGGTGCGGAAGATTTCGAGCAGGAGGAGGCATGCGCCGACGACGATAGCGGAGTCAGCTACGTTGAAGTCCGGCCAGTGATAGTGGATGATCCGGACCTCGAGGAAGTCGATGACGTAGGAGAAGCGGATGCGGTCGTAGAGATTGCCGAGGGCTCCGCCCAGGATGAGACCGAGGGCGACGCCGCTGGGGGTGATGACGCGGCCCATCTGCCAGATCATGCCCAGGACGACGATGACGGCGACGATCGAGAAGACGATGAGGCCGTTGCGGACGAGGACCGGGGAGAGCGATTCGGCGAAGAGGGAGAAGGCTGCGCCGGTGTTGAAGACGTGCGAGATGCGGAAGACGCCGGGGATGACGGTGAGGAAATGGCCGCGGTCGATGTGGTTCGAGACCCAGATCTTGGTGAGGCGATCGAGGAGGATGATGGCCGCGGCGATGAGGAGAATCCATGGGCGGGCATCGCGGTTGCGGAGGGAGGGAGCGGTCACTGCGCGGTCTCCACGGGAGCGGCGTAGGCGGGGTAGCCGATGGCTTCGAGGGCTTCGGCGCAGCGTAGGCAGACTGTGGGGAAGCGGGGGTCGGCGGCTACGTCGGGGACGTAGCGCCAGCAGCGCTCGCACTTGCTGCCGGACGCGCGAAATGCAGTAGCTTCGGGCACAGCATTCGCGTCACTAGCAGACCGCCTCACAATGTCGACTTCTGAGACATTGAAGAGCTCAGGAAGGGAGGAGCGATATTGCGTAGTGCAGTCAAAGAGTATGTCCGAGGGCCCGTGCCCTTCCGCTCCGACCACAAGGCGGACAGCAGCTTCCAGCCCTTTGCCGATACGCTTTGCATTTCGCTCCCCCTCTAAGGACTTCAGGGCCGTCTCGCGCCATGAAACCAGCAGCTTCCAATCTGCGACTAGGCTCGACTCGTTGCCGGGGACGATGTCGGCCAAGTTCGGAAAAAGGGCAAGGTGCACGCTCGCCTCGCGGCCTTCGACGTGCGGCAGCAGAGGCCAGACTTCGTCGGCGGTAAAGCTGAGGATGGGGGCGATGAGCCGAACGAGCGCTTCCGCGATGCGCCAGAGGGCGGTCTGGGCGGAGCGGCGGGCGGGGTGGTTGGGGGCGAGGGTGTAGAGGCGGTCCTTGAGGACGTCAAGGTAGAGGGCGCTGAGGTCGGTGTTCACGAACTCGTTGAGCGCGTGGTAGGCGCGGTGGAATTCGAAGTCGTCGTAGGCCTTGCGAATGGCGGCGTCGAGCTCCGCGGTGCGCGCGAGGATGTACTGGTCCAGCGCTTCCATGCGCTCAAAGGCGATTGCATGGAGACCCGGAGTGAAATCGTGCAGGTTGCCGAGCAGGAAGCGGAGGGTGTTGCGGAGCTTGCGGTAGTTGTCGCCGACGCGCTGCATGAGGGGCTCGCTGGCGGCGACGTCTTCACGGAAGTCGACGGAGGCGACCCAGAGGCGGATGATCTCGGCCCCGAGGCGCTTGGCGACGTCGACGGGGTCGACACCGTTGCCGAGGGATTTTGAGAAGGCGCGGCCCTGCTCGTCGAGGGTCCAGCCGGAGGTGGCGACCATGCGGTAGGGTGCGACGCCGCGGAGGGCGACGCTGGTGAGGAGCGAGGAATGAAACCAGCCGCGGTGCTGGTCGCCTCCTTCGGTGTATAGGTCAGCGGGGAAGCCGAGTTCGGGTTCGACGTCGAGGACGGCGTGCCAGCTGGCGCCGGACTCAAACCAGACGTCGAGGATGTCCATTTCCTTGCGGAACTCGGCGGCGTCGGCGTTGCCGCAGGAGGCGCACTGGGTGCCTGGGGGGAGCAGCTCGGCGGGGGTTTTGGTGTACCAGGCGTCGGCGGAGTGCTGGCGGAAGAGCTCGACGATGCTGCGGTTGACGGTTTCCGACTGCAGCGGCTGGTGGCAGCGGTTGCAGAGGAAGACGGCGATGGGAACGCCCCAGATGCGCTGGCGGGAGATGCACCAGTCGGGGCGGGTGGCGATCATGTTCGAGATGCGTTCTTCGCCCCAGGCGGGATCCCAGGTGACGGTTTTGATCTCGTCGAGGGCGCGCTGGCGGAAGGTTGTCTGGGTTCCGTCAGGCATGGTCATCGGGGTTTCCATGCTGATGAACCACTGCTCGGTGGCACGGACAATGACGGGATTGTGGCAGCGCCAGCAGTGCGGGTAGCTGTGCTCGAAGAAGCTGGCGGAGAGCAGGGCGCCGTGCTCGCGCAGGACCTGGGTGATGGCGGCGTTCGATTCGAAGACGGTCTGGTCGGTGAAGGGGTAGGGGGTGCCGTCGGGCTGAGGGGGGACGTTGCGCTGGCGTCCGGCGTTGTCGACGAACTGGAGCTCGGGGAGGTTGTAACGCTTGCCGGTGTGGAAGTCGTCGACGCCGTGGGCGGGCGCGGTGTGGACGGCGCCGGTGCCCTGGTCGGCGGTGACGTAGTCGGCGGTGACGCCGAGGACGGTGCGGTCGAGGAAGGGGTGCTGGAAGGTGGTGTGTTCGAGGCGTGAGCCGTTGAAGCGGGCGAGAGGCTCGGTCGTGGTGGTGAGCTGACAGCGCTGGCTGACTTCCTGCTGCAGTGCGGAGGCGACGAGGTAGACGGCTTCGCCGGCGTCCGGGGCGGAGGCCTGAAGGGCGACGTACTCGAGTTCGGGGTTGAAGGCGACGGCCTGGCTGGCGGGGATGGTCCAGGGGGTGGTGGTCCAGATGATGGTGTAGACGTCGCGTCCGGCGAGGGCGGGGTGGATCTGGGCGGGGTCGCTGGTGAGCCTGTAGCGGACGTAGATGGAGGGCGAGGTGTGCTGCTCGTACTCGACTTCGGCTTCGGCGAGGGCGGTCTGGTCGTGGATGCACCAGAAGACGGGTTTGAGGCCTTTGTAGACGAAGCCTGCCTCAAAGAAGGCGTAGAAGGTTTCGAGGATGCTGGCCTCGTAGCCGAAGGACATGGTGAGGTAGGGATCGTTCCAGCGGCCGAAGACGCCGAGGCGCTGGAACTGCTGGCGCTGCAGGTCGACGTACTTCTGGGCGTACTCGCGGCAGGCGCGGCGTACGCTGACGCCGGGCATGTCGAGCTTCTTGCGGCCGAGCTGCTCGTCGACTTTGATCTCTATGGGGAGGCCATGGCAGTCCCAGCCGGGGACGTAGGGCGCGTCGAAGCCGGCCATGGTCTTGGTTTTGACGACGAAATCCTTGATGCACTTGTTGAGCGCGTGGCCGAGATGGATCGCGCCGTTGGCGTAGGGTGGGCCGTCGTGCAGGATGTACTTTGGTGCGCCGGCACGGGCGGCGCGGATCTGCCCGTAGAGGTCATCCTGCAGCCAAGCGGCGAGGCGCGCCGGCTCGTTTTGGGGCAGGTTTGCCTTCATGGCAAAGGCCGTTTCAGGCAGGTTGAGGGTGGCCTTTAGCGGCTTGGGCGCTGCGCTTGCGGGCCCCGGTGTTTCGCTTCGCACGTCAGACATGCATCCTCTCATGACCACCCGGCCGCTCACCCGGCCGGAAACTATCATTGTAGCGGTCCGGTAGCGTTCCGGCGCACTCCGTTGCGGCCACCAAAACGAGCGCCGGCGGTAACGAGACCTCGTGGCCCCGGTCTGCGTCCAATCTCAAGACATCTGGTGCGCATAACCGCTGTAAGATAGACGTTGGGCCAATTTCCGCAGGCGATACCACCAACCGGCATTCAGACCGGAAACGATGAAAGAAACGGCAGGGTGCTAAGCGGGACATGATCCCTACCTAGCCGAGGGTGAAGAGTTTTATGGCGAACAACATCCTTTTGTCCCCGGAAGAGGACGGGGGCGGGCCGAGACAGAACCTGCAACCCCTTGAGTCCGTGCGGCTAAGCGGGGACCTGGGCGAGGCAGAGCAGGGGGTGTTTCAGTCCCTGGTAAGCAGCTTCCGTGACGTATTTTTTCCTGTCAAGCTTCCTCCGCTTGAACTTACGTCAACGCCTATTCCGGTGGTGGACCGGATGGCGGTCAAGCGCGACCCGACGTCGACGGTTGTTTCGACCGTGATCAACATCGCGGTGATTGCGCTTCTGCTTTGGGTCGCCGCGAGGAAGACGGGCATTATTGCTTCGAAGAAGGTTCAGGAGATCACCTTGCTGGCTCCGCCACCTCCGCCTCCCAAAGCGCCGCCGAAGGCCGTGGTGATGGGCGGCGGCGGTGGGCAGAAGGGACCGGCTCCGGTGAGCAAGGGAAATCCTCCGAAGTTTGCGCC
>CAXSDM010000096.1:5309-10427 GCA_964235575.1 uncultured Acidobacteriaceae bacterium
TCGGCTCCCGTGGTGCTCTTTGCGCCTGAACCGGAGTTCTCGGAAGAGGCTCGTAAAGCCAAGGTTGCCGGCAATGTTTTGGTGTATCTCCAGGTAGATACCAATGGCCGTCCGACCCATGTACGCGTGCTGCGGGGCATCGGCCTCGGCCTGGATGAGAAGGCCATGGAAGCGGTTCGTCAATATAAGTTCAAGCCCGCGATGGAGAACGGTCATCCTGTTTCGGTAGAGATGAACGTTGAAGTCAATTTCCAGATCTTCTGAAAAGAAGAGAGAGTTAGCTACTGCTGACCCTCTCTTCTCCACTGTCCTTGTTTCATGCTACTGCCACCTGGAATCGGTCTACCTGTTTTTCCAGCCGGACGACAGTTCCGCGCAGGCTATCAATGCCTGCCTTGGTCGTGGACATCTCCTCCAGGTTTTCGTTGGCGAGGGAGTGAATGGAATCGAGCGAGGCGCTGGATTGATCGGCGACAGTTGCCTGCTGCGAGGCGGCAATCGCAATCTGTGTGATCATGCGGTCAACTCGCTCGGCCATGCCGATGATTCGCTCCAGCGCCTCTCCCGCCTGGTTGGTGGTGACGACACCTTGCTGAACGGTAGAGGTTCCTGAAGCCATGCTCGCAACGGCTGTTTTCGTTCGTTCCTGAATGCCCTGAATCATGTTTGCGATCTCTCCGGTTGCCTGCGCGGTCGACTCGGCCAGGCGTCGGACCTCGCCTGCGACTACTGCGAAGCCCCGGCCCTGATCGCCGGCGCGAGCGGCTTCGATGGCCGCGTTGAGCGCCAGCAGGTTGGTCTTGCGGGCGATCTCGTCGATGACGGTCACGATCTGCGAGATGCGCTTTGAATCCTCGCCGAGCAGACCCACGGTGCTGCTGGTCTCCGTAACCGCTGAGGCGATGGAGTGCATGGAACCCAGCATCTGCTTGACGATGGTGCCTCCATCCCGTGCCGTTTGCGCCGCGGAGCGTGCGGTTTCGGCTGCGGACTGAGTGTGCCGAGATACCTCGGCGATCGAAGCGGACATCTCCTGCATGGCCGTCGCTGCCTGCTGCGTTTGCTGCGCCTGCTGATCCATGCGCCGATGCATCTGGTCGGAAGCCGAGCGCATGGAGACTGCGCTTGAGGAGAGTGTTCCGGCAGTGCTTGCCACTGTGCCAATGATGGACGCCAATTCTCCCTGCATCGACTGCATGCCGTGAGCAAGCGCTCCAATCTGGTCAGACGACTTGATCCCAAGTTCCGTACCGGTGAGATCTCCCGAAGCGATGGATGCGGCACGATTGGCGATCAGCCCCACAGCCTTTAGCCGACGCGCCGATAAGTGGGAGCGAGTGGCCATAAGAACGGCGCACAGGAAGACTGCGATCCACAGACATGCGGTGGTCGTGCGGTCAAGATTGCGCATGTGCTCGACTTCCTTGTTCTGGAAGGCCATCTCGGCTTGAAGAACGGAATAGGTTGCTTGTTCAACACCCACACGGAACGGAAGCACCTGCTGTACCAGCATCCTTCTTGCCTGCTGCCTGCCTGCATTTCCCTCCTTCATCAAGGTTTCCACCTGACCCTCAAGGCGCGTAAGCTCACGGACCTGAGGCGTAAGCTCCGCGAGTTTGGCGCCCGCCGGACCCGACTCCGGATCATCGGCGAGTCGCTGTAATTCGACCGTATGGGTGTTCAGGCGGCTGCTTCCCTCCAGGCTTCCGACAGGGTCCGTGTTCCGGATTCCGGAGGTGTCCGATGCTTCGAGCAACGACGATTCCAGTAAGATCGCGGTCTTGGTCAGGTCTTCACGCAGCTGCTGGAGTTCGGCACAGAGTGGACCGCGGTGGGCCAAGGACGACTCGGAAATCCGTGTTGCTTCTGCCAGACGCCATTGAGCGACACACGCGCTGATAAAGATGGCAAGCAGCAGGATAGCCGCGCCGGCATTGAGCTTCGTCTCAACCTTCATTTCTGTCCTCCGAGCGCCAGGCATTGATTCTGGCGTCCTGAAGACCATATCGGCGGTCCGTGGAGAAACATGAGACCTTTTTTTGCGCCTCGCTCAGAAAAATGGATCCCGCTCTGTTTAGAGAGCGATCAGCACTGGAGAAGCGACCTCATCAAAGGTCAGGTTTTCGGCAGGGCTGCCGGTCTCCGCGCGCCAGGCGAGGAACAGCTTGCCGTAGCTCTCGGTAAGGCAGTCGGAGGTGCTGACACCGAGGTCGGCGAGTGCGCGGTCAATCCAGGCGGTGGGCCCCTCAAGCTCCGCGAACGTGCCAATCGGAGTCTCGTCGAGCACCACGTGTGCGCCCTCATGAGACGGATGCGAGTATTCGCTGCGGTACTTTTCGTAGCGGAAGGCAGGACCGTAGCCAAGGCGGCAGAAAATCTCGGCCAGGGCTGCTCCATCGGTCACCTCGGACTCGGTTTCGATACGAACCTTATACCGGCTGGCTGGATCTTCCTGTTCAGGATGTCGCTTGTGGGTGACCGTGGCGCGGCCTCCGTACTCACGCACGCGGAGCAGTTCGCCTCGCATCCGAAGCGCGCGGTCCGGTGTGTCATAGAGGGTATTTCGCTCGAGAGTGCGGACGGTGTCCAGATGATAGCCAAGCTCGGCGAGCCGCCGTTCGAGAGTGGATTGGGAGTGGACGCGGAACTTCAACTCGATCTCGGCAGCCTGCATGAGTGGGAGTATACGGCGGAGCAGCGAGGCTTTCCGTCTGAATGCGCGCTTTCCCCTGCATTTACGATGGAGCTCTGTGGAATTGCCGCTCCTAACCCAACGCCTCGATGCCGGTGATCCCGAGGCGATCGCCCAAGCCGCCAAGATCCTTCGCGACGGGGGCCTGGTCGCGTTCCCGACCGAAACGGTATATGGTCTGGGCGCGAATGCTCTCTCCGGGTCCGCGGTGGAGGGTATCTTCCTGGCCAAGCGGAGGCCGCACTGGGATCCGCTGATCGTGCACGTGTCAGACCGGGCGATGTTGGAGCGGGTGTGCGTGGTGCCCCAAGCTGCGGAGGCGCTGATGGTTCGTTTCTGGCCGGGTCCGCTGACGCTTTTGCTCCCGCGTACGGCCGCGATCCCGGATGCGGTGACGGCGGGGCGTGCGCTGGTCGGGGTGCGGATGCCGGCCCACCCAGTGGCGCTGGAGCTGATCCGGCAGGCGGGAGTTCCGGTGGCGGCACCAAGTGCGAACACGTTTGGGCATACCAGCCCGACGACGGCGGCGCATGTGCTGGGGGATCTGGATGGGCGGATGGATGCGGTGCTCGATGGCGGTCCGACCGAGGTCGGCGTTGAGTCGACCGTGGCCGAGATTACCCAGCAGGGCGTGCGCATCTATCGGCCGGGGGCGATTGACCGGCAGATGCTCGAGACGGTGGTCGACTGCGCGGAGGTCTTCGTGCCGGGTGAGCTTTCTGCGTCGGCGCCTGAAGGTCTTCCGTCCCCTGGGGTTGGCATGCGGCACTATGCGCCTCGTGCCCGGCTGGTGCTGGTGGAAGAGGGGCGCACCGCGGCAGAGCGTGCCGGTCAGCCCCTTGAACTCGCGCTGGTGCAGGCGATTGACTTGGCGTTTGACGGTGTGGCGACAGTCGGCGTGATGCTCCCGGATGGCTGGCATCGCTCCTGCGCGCAGCGGGTGTATCGCTGGGGGTCATGGCAGGAACCGGAGAGGCTGGCCCAGCGGCTTTTTGCGGGTCTGCGCGAGCTGGACGACGCGGGGGCAAATACGATTGTCTGTCCTGTTCCAGAGGCACCGGGGATCGGCGAGGCGATCCGCGACCGCCTGCGCAAGGCTGCCCGGTAAGCTCTGCGGCCGATTACAAGCAAAGTTGCAGGTCCATTTGAGGGGAGCGCTCATCTATAAGGGTGTGTCTGCTCAGGCTGAAGACACTGACTACGACACCACAGGAGATGACTATGCCGCAACGGACCTGGTTGATTACGGGAGTAAATAGCGGGTTTGGCCGCATGATGACGGAGAAGCTTTTGGAGCGCGGCGACCGCGTGGCGGGTACGGCTCGCAAAGTGGAGCAGCTCGACGGCCTGAAAGCGAAGTATGGGGACCAGCTCTGGCTGGCATACCTGGATCTGACCGACAGCGAGGCCGTTCGCCGGACGGTCGACTCGGCTTTTACGGAGCTTGGCAAGATCGATGTGGTCGTCAACAACGCGGGTTATGGGCTGTTCGGAGCCGCGGAAGAGGTGAGCGACGAGCAGATCCGGCACCAGATCGAGACCAACCTGATTGGCTCGATCCAGGTGATCCGCAGCGCGATTCCACACCTGCGGAAGCAGGGCGGAGGACGCATTCTGCAGGTGTCTTCGACGGGCGGCCAGTTTGCCTTTCCCGCGTTCAGCCTGTATCACGCGACTAAGTGGGGTATTGAGGGATTTGTGGAGTCGGTGGCGCAGGAGGTGGCTCCGTTTGGAATCGATTGTACGATCGTCGAGCCGGGTGCGAACGGAACCAACTTTGCCGCCGGGATGGTCAGCCCTCCGAGCATGGAGGTGTACGACAAGACGCCCGTTGGCGACGTGCGAAGAGCGGTCGCGAACAACCAGTTCCCGATGCCAGGCGATCCTGCGAAGGCCGCTCAGGCGATGATCGACTGCGTTGACGTGAGCCCGGCACCGCTGCGGCTGCCGCTTGGGAGCGATACGTACACGCTGGTGCGGGGGGCACTCGAGAAGCGGCTGGCCGCGCTGGAGTCGCAGAAGGAGATCGCCCTGGCTGCGGATAAGCAGCCAGCGGCTTAGCTGGCGAGGCCGGCGGCGAAGGCGTCCAGAGACAGATTACGGAGCAGGTTGCGACGCATGCCGGTGGTGACCTGGTCGAGGCCGCGGCTGGCGTTTTCGATCCAGGCGAACGTAACGGCGGCGGCGAGGCGTTCGAGCTCTGGGCGGATGTCGGTGTTGCGGACTCGCTCCGGGGTGCCGGCCTGGAGGAGGAGCAGGTCTTCGAGGATCAGGCCGAGGGTGCGGAGCAGGGCGGAGGTTTTGGTCTGGCCTTCGGCGCCGGCGCGGTAGGTTTCCGTCATTTTGAAGAGGGGGGTGTGGTCGGGGTCGGCGAGGGCGGAGCGAAGGAGCAGGAGGGCGTCGGCGCGGGCGGCGATGTACTCGGG
>CAXSDM010000097.1:0-8452 GCA_964235575.1 uncultured Acidobacteriaceae bacterium
ACCTTGGGATATCCACTCACCATGGTCACGTTGGAGAGATTGCTGTAGACATTCTTGTTGCTGGCCACCGAGCTGTAGCTGGTCGCGATTGACTGCACGTCCGCCACGGTCATCGCCAGTGGATGGGAGGTCGCCCCAGCCATGGAAGTCGCACCCGCCAAGGCCGCCGCGTCGGCCGAGGACTGCAGCTCCCGATGGCACATGTAGAGGTGGCCCACATCGAGCGCAAGCCCTGCCATTCCCAGAAGCACGAGCATCATCACCGCGACCATCGGCAGCATCTGCCCGCTCTCGTCGCGGCACAGTCCGTGGAGGGAAGCTTCGCCGCGCAATCTCATTGCATCAGCTCCGTCGTCTGTGCCGTAAGAAGCCCATTTGAGACGATCGAGCGGAAGATGCCCAGACTGTAGGGATAGGTCACCTTGACCACGGCACTGGTGCCCAGGACCATGTCCGCGGGCGCTCCGCTGGTCACGCTTCCGCTGCAGCTTGTTCCCGTGTAGGTGTCGCCGTTGAGGGTGAGTGTAAAGGTAAGACTTGAGGTCTTGAGGAGAGGAGCTGCCGCGGAGACGGCGGCCGAAAAAGTCTGGCAAGGGTCAAGCGTTTGTCCGCGGCTCACCGCAAGCTGCCGCGCTCCTACGGACGTCGCCTCCGTGAGCATGATGTAATGATTGAACACCACGCCGAACGCCGTTATGCCCGTCACGATCATCAACAGCAGCGGTACCGCTAAGGCGAACTCCACCAGGGACTGCCCGTCGTTCCGGTGCGGCAACTCTCGAACCTTCGACCGGCTTCCGACTCTCGCGCTCGTCGTCGAACCCACTTTCTTCTCCAGACCATCGTCCGAAGGCTGAGCGTCGTATTTGCGCGCACACTCTCCAGACTGTTGCTTCAGGCAAGCCGCTGGAACTACGCGGAACACCCTGACGTGCCGATCCTGCATTGTCGAGCCTTTTGCGACTCACTCAGGCTATCGCTCGCCGGTTCGGTCCTGAATCCCACAAAAGGCTCACTCTGACGGACTTAGCTGTTCGTGACCGGATCGAACGACCGCTCGATTGCAGTTCCCTTTCGTAGCAGCGGCGAGTTCGCCGCATGACATCCAAGCTCTCGATCGAGAGTCAATCAAGCCCTCAGTCCGTTTCCATGTAGCATGTTCTTATGCCGGAAGATGCTCTGCTCACTCCGCGGGAAGCGGCTCGCCATCTTGCCATCAGCTATCCGACCATCAAGCAGTGGATTCTCTCGGGCAAACTGAAGAGCACGCGGACGCCGGGCGGTCATCACCGCATCTCGGCCGCCGCGCTGAAGCCATTTCTGGCTGTGGACAAGGCAAAGGCTCCGGAGGAGTCGCGCGAGCGCTACCGGCGGGTCAGCGGGCGCAACCAGATCGCGGGTAAGGTGGCCAGCGTGCGCATCGAGGGACTGATGGCCGAGGTGATCGTGACGATCGGCGAGGCGCGGATCACGGCGATTATTACCGCGAGCGCCGCGCGGGAGCTTCGCCTGAAGAAGGGCGAGCCGGTGGCCGCGCTCATCAAATCGACCGATGTAATGATCGAGCGCCTCGACGCCTGATCCGGCAAGAAGAAGCTGCGTCCGATCCAAACATGCAAGCCACGCATCTTGACCATACGATTCGATTCGTATAGTTTCGAAGCAGCGTGGATGGGATGCTGTACGCCCGCTCTCTCCATCTTCAACCGCCTTGAACAATCGTGTGACCACTGATTCGGGCCGCTTTTGATCCAGCTGCTTGCCTCTTTGCGATCCCCCAGGAGAGCTCCGTTTTGAAGCCTAGCCGCCTAGCCGTTGTAGCTTTATTTGCGTGTGCGCCTGCCTTTGCGCAGATCTCCGCGAGCCTTGAGGGTACGATCCACGACCCATCCGGAGCCTCGATCGCGCATGCTGAGGTGGTGCTGACGGAGACCGCGACCGGCGTTCGTCAGAAGACGCTCAGCTCCAGGACGGGAGATTTTCGCTTTACGCAGCTGACTCCGGGCGCTTACTCGGTCGACGTTACGGCGACGGGGTTTGAGCACCTGAGCCGCCAGGGCATAACGGCGAGCGTCGGGCAGACGGTCTCGACCGTCCTGGTCCTGCCGGTCGGAAACGACACACAGACGGTTACAATCAACGCCGACGCTCCGCTGCTGCAGGCCGGCGAGAGCGACACCGAGACGCACATCCCCGGCACGGCGGTCGTCGCGCTTCCGCTCAACAGCCGCAACTTCATCAACCTCGCCCAGCTTGCGCCAGGGGTTAGCCTGCCGCCGGGCACAGTGCTGCCGCGCATCAATGGCGGTCGTCCGCGCACCAACGAGTACCTGTACGACGGCATCTCCGCGCTGCAGCCGGAGCCTGGCCAGGTCGCGTTCTTTCCCATCGTTGACGGCATCGCCGAGTTCACCATCGAGGCGGACAATGTTCCGGCCGAGTTTGGGCGATTCAATGGTGGCGTCGTCAATGTCGCGACGCGATCCGGCACGAACGACTTTCACGGTTCGCTGTTTGAGTTCTTTCGCAATGAAGATCTAAATGCGCGGAACTACTTCGCCCCGGCCGGCCGCAAGCCCGAGTATCGCCGCAACCTATACGGCGGCACGCTGGGCGGGCCCGTGCTGCATGACAAGCTGTTCTTCTTCACCGACTACCAGGGCATCAAAGCTCTGATTGGGCGTACCGTGTTCTCCACCGTTCCGACCGTCGCAGAACGTCAGGGTATCTTCACAGGCGTGTCGAAGATCTACAATCCGACCCGGACCGCGGTCGTTGGCGGCAAATACATCCGGCCCGAGTTCCCGAACGACGTGATCAACGTTCCGTTTGATCCCGCGGCGCAGGCGCTGCTGGCGCGCTTTCCGGTTCCGACGATTGCTGGCGCGGCCAACAACTATAGCCGCACGGCGAACGATGCGGACCACCAGAACCAGTTCGACTTCCGCATGGATGGGGCGTTTCGCACGCGCGACCGGGCCTTTGGACGCTACTCCTACTTCTCCGACGTCGAGCAGCCGGTGACGCCGCTGCCGGATGGGTCGGGCCTGGTGACGGGCTCGGTGATCGGCACGGGCGGCGTCGTTGGGCTCTCGCATGTGCTTGGGCAACAGGCGGTCTTCGATGAGGTGCATACGTTTCGGCCAACGCTCGTCAACGACGTGCACGTAGGTTATACGCGGCGCAGCAACAACATCCTCGGCCCGGCGCTAGGTTCCACCGCGTCGAGCGCGCTTGGCATACCCGGCATTCCCACCAATGCAGCCTTCAACAATGCGCTGCCGCTGTTTACCTTCACCGGCTTCCAGCAGCTTGGCCCCTCGGCCAGCACCTTCTCGCAGTATCAGACGGGCGTGTGGCAGGCGGAGGAGACGCTCGTCTATACGCGCGGCCGCCACGCACTCAAGGCCGGCGGAGACTTCCGCTTCTATCAGCTCAACGCCGTGTCTCCGCCGAACCCAACGGGCTCTTTCGCCTTCACGACGACGGGCACGGATACGCAGACGGCAGCCGCGGCCGCGAGCACGGGGGGCAACTCCATCGCCAGCTTCCTGCTGGGCCAAGTGGATACGTTTTCGATCGATCTGCAGACCAGCATTCTGCGCCCGCGCGATCATATTCAGGAATACTTTCTGCAGGATGACTGGCGTGCCTCCGACCGCTTGACGCTCAACCTGGGCGCGCGCTGGACGCTGGCTTCGCCCTCGACCGAGAAGAACAACCAGGGCGCGGTGTTCAACACGTCGACGCAGCTGCTGGACTATGCCGGGGTCAGTGGAAACTCGCGCAGTGCCCGCGAGCTGCACTGGGGAAACGTTGCGCCTCGGGTCGGCTTTACTTATCTTGTGACGCCGAAGACGGTGGCTCGTTCGGGCTTTGGCATTGTCTTCTTCGACCAGTCCGGCATCACGACACCCTTTACGCTGCCGCAATTTCCGTTTATTCAGAATGTGCAGCAGAAGACGCAGGACTCGATCAACTCGGCATTTGCGCTCTCCTCCGGACCGACCGTCGCGCCGATTGCGCTGACTACGAATGCGGGCCTGGGGCAGAGCGTGTATACCTCGAATCGCACCGCGGGTTCAGGCTATGTGCAGCAGTGGAACCTGGCGTTTCAGCGGCAGGTGACCGGCAATTTATCCTTCGACGTGGCCTACGTCGGCACGCACGTGGTGCACGTCGGTATTCCGGATTCGAACTTCAACCAGCTGACCGCTGCGCAGCTTGCGCAGGGCTTGACCAATCCCACTTCGCTGACGGCGCAGGTGACGAACCCCTTCTATGGGCAGGTTCCTGCCTCGAGCACCATCGGCGGCAAGACGGTCGCGGCCGCGCAGCTGCTGAAGCCGTATCCGCGTTTCCAGAACGTTGCGATCTACCGCAATAACAGCGGCACGGCAAACTACAACGCGATCGAAGCGAAGGTGGAGCAGCGCCTGAGCCACGGGGCGTACCTCCTCTTCGCGTATACGCATTCGAAGCTGATCGACGATGCGAGTGCGGTGTTTTCAACGACGGTGCTGTCCTCGCCGAACTCCTCGTCGCTGATCGCAGCGGACACCTATCGGCCATACCTGGAGCGTGACTCGTCCTCGGGCGATACGCCGAATGTGCTCAGCGTCTCCGGCATTTACGATCTGCCGGCCGGTCGCGGGCATCGCTTCGGCTCGAACCATGTCGCCGACCTCTTCGTCGGCGGCTGGGCCATCCATGCGATAGGACTGATGCAGTCCGGCATGCCAGTGCCGGTGACGCAGGCGACAAATAACAATGTGTTCGCCGGCGTGGCCCTGCAGCGGCCAAACCTGGTCGCAAATCCGTCGCTGGCACCCGAGTTGCGCACCCCGGCTCATTTCTTCAATACGGCAGCCTTCGCGACGGCAGGACAGTTTACCTTCGGGAACGCCTCTCGCAATCCTGTGCGTGGGCCTGCCTATCGCGACCTGGATGCGGCGCTGGTGAAGCACACGCGGATCTCTGAAAAGACCGACGCGGAGTTCCGTGCCGAACTCTTCAACACGACCAACACGCCTGCCTTTGCGCAGCCCAACGGCAGCTTTGGCGCTGCTGCCTTCGGGTCCATCACGGCGACTACGACGGAGCAGCGCGTACTGCAAGTGGCTCTTCGAATCAGCCGCTGAGCTTGCGCTGCTCGGTCCTTTAGAAAGCCAGGGCTGCAATCACGGCCGTCCCGATGGGGCTGCCAAGTCCCGTACACGCATCCCAGCCCGCCTTGGCGGAGAAGCTGCCGTTGTTGCCCTTGGTGATGTCGTGGAAGGCCGAGGCTGCGCCGTACAGGGTTGGGTTGACGAAACCGGCGTCACGCCCGTTGGCGTGGTTCGCCAGCGCGATCAGCCCGGCCCAGAGTGGCGCCACGGCGCTGGTTCCTCCGATAACCATGCTCTGCCCGTCCACGCGCACCTGGTAGCCGGTCGAGGGATCGGCGTCGCCTGCCACGTCCGGCACGCCGCGCCCGCCGGCGGGTACGTTGGCCTTCGCCTGCCAGGCCGGCAGCGGGAACAGGGTGCTCACGCCGCCGCCGGTCGCGCCCTCTTTCGCTTTGAGTTCGTTCCAGACGACCTCGCTTTTGATTTTGGCTCCGGTGGCTTCGAGCTTGGTTCCTCCGCAGGCGAGCACGTGCGGACTGGAAGCCGGGAAGTCGACGTGGTTGGCCGTGCCGCTCACGCCGTCGGTCGAGCCGTTGTCCCCGGCCGCCACGGTGATGGTGACGCCGACGGCCGCGGCAGCTTGGCAGGCAGCGTCAAGCGCAGTCGTTGCCTGCTTGGTCCAGGTCGACTCCGGGCCGCCCCAGCTGATCGAGACCACGCTGGGCCGGTTGGTCGTGTCGTGCACCGCGGCGGAGATGGCGTCGATGAAGCCCTGGTCGGTGTTCGGCGCGAAGTAGACGACGATTTTCGCGCCGGGAGCGACGGCTGCGCTTACCTCGATGTCGAGCATCACCTCGCCGTCGGCGCCATCGGCCGACCCGGGCGTGTTGGTGCCTCCGTCGACCAGGCTTGCGATCACGCTGGGTACGGGCAGTCCGAGGCCGGTGAAGTAGGCGGTGATGTCGGCCTGCTGGAATCCTCCGCCGAGCTCGATAAGGCCGATCGTCTGGCCGGCAGCAGAGGCTTTGGCGGGAAAGCCGTAGAGCTCGGCCACCTGCACGGGCGTGTAGGAGACACTGGCCGCACGCGGATGGGCGACGCGGAAGTGCGGCGCTGCCTGCGGCCGGTCGTCCAGGCCGAACACCGCCAGGATTTCGCCGGCCAAGTCCTTTGGAACGTAGATGGAGCCGGACCGCACACGGTAGGTCTTCTCGCCAATACGATGGCGATCGAGCTTGACCCCGAAAGCCTCTTCAAGCGCGCTGAGCGAACCCTTCAGGTAAATGGTGGCAGGTCCGGGCGCGTTCTCATCGAGAGCCAGCCCGAACTCCGCGGCGAAGGCTCGCACCAACTCGAGCGTCTTGGGGTCGGCGGCGTACTGCGCGGCGAACTCCTCCCGGCTGAGGCGGTTGCTGGTGGCCAGCGTGCCTGGGTTGAGCGCCGCCTTTGGCCTCAGCACGACCGAGACGGTCGCCTGCTCGTCCTTGTTCTGGGTCGTGGTTTCGGCCGGCGCCCGCTCAAAAGCCGTGCGCTCACTGCCTGCCAGGGGAACTCGCTGCTGATGTCGAAACCGCTCGGATTGAGCCATACTCCTCCTCGATTGTGCTCTTTGGATGCATTGGAACTTGATTCGTAACCTGGTACCAGTAACGGATCGTGGTTACTTCGCCGCTCTTGGCAGCATACTTCGGTTCCGATGCCGTGTAGTGGTATCAAAGTTCGAGAGTTGATCGTTGATGAAACCAAGGCGGCGGGGTATAGTTCAACCTGTCTGGTGTTCGGGAAGACGGTGTGACTCCGTCGCTACCCCGTAACTGTGAGCGCTGAGAGTTGGGCCAAGTCAAAGGGAAAGCCACTGGAGTCCGTTGCGGATTTTGGGAAGGCAGGCTGAACTTGCTGAAGCGCGAAGTCAGGAGACCGGCCAGACAAGATTGGGCTTGATTCAACTTCGCTGGGAGAGTTGAAGAGCAAATGTGCGCCGGTACGGGGCGGTTGGCCGAGGTGTCTTCGGCGGCCGGCTGCGCGCCGGGCGTAACCTGCTGCCTGCCAAATAGTTCCCGCTCCGAATCGCTCGCGCTCATGTGCGTGGTCGAGCTTGCCGGTCGGCAGGCAGGGAGAGCGTTTGACGTGCGCGCAGAAGAGCAAGACAGCCAAGAAGACCAGATATCTCGGTGCTCCGGCAGGAGCCCCCGATGGGCCACAATCCTTTGCGTGTTGGCGCTACTGTGTGCGGCCGTGCCTTGCCGCGCCAGCCGCATCGTGCGCGACGAGACCGGCCGGGCCGTCACCGTGCCCGACCATCCGGAGCGCATCGTCTGTCTCGCCCCGAGCCTGGTCGACGATGTCTTTTCGATCGGCGGCGGCGCGCAGGTAGCGGCCATCAGCGACTACACCCGCTACCCGCCCGAGGCGCTCAAGAAGCCAAGCGTGGGCGGAATCCTCCATCCCTCGCTTGAGCGTATTTTGGCCTTCAACCCGGACCTGGTGCTGGGCATGGCGCATGGCAACGACCCGGCGATCCTCGACAAGTTGCGGCAGCTGGGCGTGCCCGTCTACCTGGCCGACCCGCACGGGATGGCGGGCGTGCTGCACACGGTCGAGGGCGTGGGTGAGGCGATCAACCGGCGCGAGGAGGCCGACGCCGAGGTACATCGGCTGACGCTGCGAATTGATGCCGTGAAGCTGCGCGTCCAGGGCAAGCCGGCGGTGCGGGTGTTTATGCCGATCTCGGTCGACCCCGTGTTTACGGTGGGCCAGGGCGCGTTTATCACGGAGATGATCGCCGATGCGGGCGGCGCGTCCGTGACGGCGGACCTGCACCAGGAGTGGCCGCAGATCAGCCTGGAGGTGGTGATTGCGCGGCAGCCGGAGGCGCTGCTGCTGACCCGAGGCGGCCATACGACGCTGGCTGTGTTGCGCAGCCGACCGGGCTGGGAGTCGCTGCGGGCTGTGCGCGAGGGCAAGGTGTATCTCGTCGATGAGCGCGTCGATTTTCCCAGCCCGGAGGTGGTAGACGCGCTCGAAGACCTGGCGCGGGAGTTTCATCCCTGACGATCTCTGAAGCAACGGGGGGCGGGCGATTGCGGCCGGCTCCACAACCATCACGACAACCAGCAGGGTGTTCGGGAAGCGCGGTGCGACTCCGCCACTACCCCGTAACTGTAAGCGTGGAGAACCGAAGCAAGGGGGACCAACGCCACCGGAGCGCACGCTCTTTGGGAAGGCAGCCTCGGTTCGACGAAGCGCAAGTCAGGAGACCGGCCCGGCTGCAGGGAACCCGAGGGGGGAAATCCATGGCTTTTGGTGTACGCAAACGATCGTCAACGTGGCGCAGATGTGCGCTG
>CAXSDM010000097.1:8552-10425 GCA_964235575.1 uncultured Acidobacteriaceae bacterium
TCGATTGAGGTGCTGCGCGAGCCGAACAGTGCGCTCTATGGCTCGGACGCTCTGGCCGGCGTGGTCAGCGTGACGACCGCGCGCGGCACCACGCCTCTGCCGCTCATCACCTACGCGGGCGACGCCGGCAACTTCGGCACCTACCGCAACAACGTGGAGGCGAGCACGGCGTACAAGCACTTTGACCTGTACAGCGCTTTTGGGGTGGCGGAGACGCGCAACAACCTGCCCAACAGCAAATACCATAACGCGACATACGCGGGGAACTTCGGCTGGAAGCCCAACGCGGCCAACGAGTTTCGCTTTACCGTGCGGCACCTGGCGCAGGACTCCGGACAGCCGAACGCGCTGGCGTTCTACGGCATCCCTGACGCTACCAAGCAGAGCGAGCAGGACAACTTTTATAGCGGCGCCTGGAACCAGCAGACCACGGCCAGGTGGCACAACCAGATTCGCTACGGTGGCCTGCGCGAGACTCCGGAGTTCCACAGCTTCGGCGCGACCGGTCTCCCTTATCTTTACAACGACGGCTTTGGCGACATCTCCACCTACTACGCAGGCGCACCAGTTACCCTAACCGGCGCGAACGGCTACACGGTCTCCGGGCAGGCGGTCTTCCAGTACAGCAATCTGCCCTCCACCTATCTTGCGCCTTCAAGCCGCGATTTCGTCTACGCGCAGACCGACTTCCACGTGACCCCGCATCTGCTGGCGCTTGGCGGCTTCAAGTACGAGGCCGAGCGCGGCTCAACAGGAGATGTTGGAAGTGTGCCAACGTCAATTGCGCGCGGCAACTACAGCTACACGGTGCAGCTGGCCGGCGACCTCCGCAACCGGCTCTTCTACAATCTCGGCACAGGGCTTGAGGACAACGGCCTGTTCGGGTTTGCGGCCACGCCGCGAGCCTCAATCGCCTACTACCTGGTGCGTCCATCGGCGGCAAGCTTCCTGAGCGGCACGAAACTCCATGGCACCTTCGGCAAAGGCATCAAGGAGCCAGGCATCTACCAACAGGCGAACTCGCTGTACGGCACGCTTCTGCAGCAGACCAACGGTGCCGCTTTGATCGCGCAGTACAAGGTAGGTCCGATTGGCGCGGAGAACTCGCGCACGTTCGATGGCGGCGTGGATCAGGAGCTGTTCGATGGACGAATGCGCGTGGGCGTGACGTACTTCCACAATCAGTTCACCAACGATGTCGAGTACGTTCCGCCGGCCGGGTTGATTGAGCTGGGCGTACCCGCTGCCGGCCTGCTCGCGCCGCAGTACATCGGGGCGTATCTGAACTCGGGCGCGTTCCGCTCGCAAGGGATCGAGTTCGAGTCGGAGTATAAGGTCGGCAGCCATCTCTTCGCGCGCGGAGGCTACACGTATACGGACGCGGTGGTGCAGCGCTCGTTTTCGAGCGACAACGTGCCCGGCGGCCAAAGCTTCAACACAGCCTCGAACTTTGCGGCGATCCCTATTGGCGCGTACACGCCCTTGGTCGGGGCGAGGCCGTTTCGCGTTGCGCCGCACACCGGCTACTTTGGGCTGACGTACACGCGGTCGAAGGTATACGGTTCGCTTACTGGAACGCTGGTCGGGCGGCGCGATGACAGTGACTTTCTCTTGGACACCAGCTTCGGCCTCAGCCTGCTGCTGCCGAATCGCGATCTCGACGGCGCGTACCAGCGGCTCGCGCTCGGCGGCGGCTACCAGGCCACGCCGCGGCTGAACCTCTACGCTAACCTCGAAAACCTGCTCAGCGAGCACTATTTCGAGGCGTTCGGGTACCCGGCGCTTCCGCTCACCTTTCGGACCGGGCTAAAGGTCAACTTTGGTGGGGAGTCATGGCGACTGAAGTAAGCGGCGCGGCCGTTACCCCGATGAC
>CAXSDM010000098.1:0-2375 GCA_964235575.1 uncultured Acidobacteriaceae bacterium
ACCCCGCGCTCGCCGACCAGCTCCAGGCCGAGGCCGTCTTTGGCGCGCCCGAGCTCCATCGCGAGCAGATCGCCACAGCCCGCCTGGTCGCCAACCCCGGCTGTTACTCCACCTCCATCATCCTCGCCCTCGCGCCGCTCCTCCGCGCTGGCCTCGTCGACGTCGACCACGGCATCATCTGCGACTCGAAAAGCGGCGTCAGCGGCGCCGGCAAAAAAGCCACCGACAAGACCCACTTCATGTACGCGGCCGACAATCTCTCCGCCTACTCCGTCTTCGGTCATCGCCACACCGGCGAGCTGCTCGAGCAGCTCCAACTCACCTCCGCCCAAATCCAGTTCACCCCGCACCTGCTGCCGATCCCACGCGGCATCCTGTCCACCATTTACCTTCGCTTCACCGCGCCACAGCAGCCCGAGGCAATCGAGCAGGCTCTCCGCGACTTCTACCGCATCAGCCCCATGGTGCGCATCCACCCCACGCCGAACCTCCCGCAGATTCAGCACGTCGCGCACACAAACTTCTGCGACATCGGCTTCCAACTCGCCCCCGATCGCAAACGTCTGATCCTCGTCAGCTGCCTCGACAACCTGCTCAAAGGAGCCTCCGGCCAGGCGGTCCAAAATATGAATCTCATGTACGGTTTCAACGAAGAGGAGGGCCTCTAAGTGAAGTTCGTCGTCAAACTCGGCGGAGCAGCCCTTGAAGAGCCCAAGCTCCTCCAGCTCTGCGCCAAAGCCATCTTCGACCTCGTCTCCGATGGTAACCAGGTCGCGGTCGTCCACGGCGGCGGCGTCCAGCTCACCCGCACCCTCGCCCAAATGGGCAAGAAAAGCGAGTTCATCTCCGGCCTCCGCGTCACCGATGCCGAGACCCGCGACGCTGCCCTCATGGTCCTCGCCGGCCGCGTCAACAAGGGCCTCGTCGCCTCGCTCGGCCAGGTCGGCCAGTCCGCCATGGGCCTCTCCGGCGGCGACGGCCACGTCTTCCGCGCACGCAAAAAGAAGACCAACCCCGACCTCGGCTTCGTCGGCGAGATCGCCGCCACCGACCCGCGCTGGCTCGAAGCCATCTGGAAGATGGGTGCCGTGCCCGTCATCTCGTCCATCGCCCTCGGCTTCGACGGCGAGTACTACAACATCAACGCCGACGAGATGGCCTCTGCCTGCGCCATCTGCACCCACGCCGACGCCCTCGTCTTCCTCACCGACGTCCCCGGCGTCAAGGGCGCCGACGGCGAAGTCATGCGCTGGCTCTCGCTCGCCCAGGTCGCCGAACTGGAAAAGTCTGCCGTCATCACCGGAGGCATGCTGCCCAAGCTCAACGCCTGCCGCGATGCCCTGCAGCACGGCGTCAAACGCGTGCGCATCCTGCCCGCCGACGCCGCCGCGTCGCTTCCCGATCTCTGCACAACCCGCGTCAACTTTGGTACGGAGGTGATGGTCGCATGACGAAACTGGAATCCATTCAGGCCGCCGAAAAACAGCTGCTCCTGAATACCTACGAGCGCAACCCCATCCTGTTTGTCTCAGGCCACGGCGTCTATCTCACCGACGAACAGGGCCGCGACTTCCTCGACCTGCTCAGCGGCATCGGCGTCTCGGCCCTCGGCTACGGACACCCCGTCATCGAGCAGGCCCTCGTCGCCCAGTCGCGCCAGCTCCTCCATACCTCGAACCTCTTCTTCCACGAGCGCACCGCCGAGCTTGCCCTCCGCCTCACCGAGATCAGCGGCCTCGACCGCGTCTTCCTCTGCAACAGCGGCACCGAGGCCTGGGAGGCCGCGCTCAAGCTCGCCCGCGCCCATGCCATGGCGACCCACACCCACGGCGGCACACTCGGCACCCGCTTCCTTGCCCTCGAGCACAGCTTCCACGGCCGCACCATGGGCTCGGTCGCCACCACCCAGAAGCTTGCCTACCGCGCCCCCTTCGCGCCCGTCATGCCCGACGTCGACTTCGTCCGCTTCAACGACGTCGAAGACCTCCGCGCCAAATTCAGCGCCGGCTCCGGAACCGACGTCTGCGCCATCCTCATCGAGCCCATCCAGGGCGAGGGCGGCATCCACCCCGTCTCCCCCGAGTTCTTCCAGGCCGCCCGCCAGCTCTGCGACTCCACCGGCGCCCTCCTCATCGCCGACGAGATCCAGTGCGGCTTCGGACGCACCGGCAAGTGGTTCGGCTTCCAGCACTTCGACGCGCAGCCGGACGTCATCACCGTTGCCAAGCCGCTCGCCGGAGGCCTGCCCATCGGCGCCATGCTCTGCACAGAGCGCGCCGCGGCAGCCATCACCCCCGGCATGCACGGGACCACCTTCGGCGGCGGCCCCCTCGCCTGCGCCGTCGCCATCGCCGTCATCGACGAGATGAAGCGCA
>CAXSDM010000098.1:2475-10423 GCA_964235575.1 uncultured Acidobacteriaceae bacterium
GGCGGCCCCCTCGCCTGCGCCGTCGCCATCGCCGTCATCGACGAGATGAAGCGCACGCACCTGCTCGAACACGTAACCGAAGTCGGCACCTACTTCAAAGCCCAGCTCCAGCAGCTCGCCCAGAAGCACTCCTGCATCCGCGAGGTACGTGGCCTCGGCCTTATGATCGGCGTCGAACTCGACTCCGCCGACCTCGCCAAAACCATCCTTGCCGCCATGCTCGACCGCCGGATCATTCTCAACCGTACCAGC
Organism: uncultured Acidobacteriaceae bacterium; assembly: GCA_964235575.1. Lineage (GTDB taxonomy): Bacteria > Acidobacteriota > Terriglobia > Terriglobales > Acidobacteriaceae > Edaphobacter. The sequence goes on from CAXSDM010000098.1 coordinate 2,728, forward strand.
GAGACCGTCCTGCGTTTCCTGCCGCCCTACATCCTCGAGCGCTCGCACGTCGACACCGCCGTGGCCGCACTCGACGACCTCCTCACCCTGAACGCCGTTCCCGCCGGCCACATCGCCAGCCAGCCCGCCACCGGAGCCGAATTCCATGAGTAGCCATCCCGTTCTTCTGAACCCGCAAGCCCTCACCACGCAAGCCGCCACCCTCGGCTCCCTGTCCGACGCCGCCTTTGAAGCCGCCACCCAGCAGCTCCAGGGCCGCGACCTCTGCTCCATCGCCGACCTCACCGTCCAGGAGATGGCCGCCATCATGGAGCTCGGCCACACCGTCAAGGCCAGCCCTGCCAGCTTCCGCCACGCGCTCGACGCCCGCCAGATGGTGCTCTTCTTCGAGAAGGCCTCGCTCCGCACCCGCCTCACCTTTGAGGCAGCCATCAACACCCTTGGCGGCAACGCCATCTTCGTCGACCAGACCCAGTCCCCGCTCGGCGAGCGCGAGTCCCTCCCCGACATGGCCCACAACGTCGAGCGCTGGATGTCCGTCATGGTCCTCCGCACCTACTCGCACGACACCATCACCGAGATGGCCGGCTGCTCGCGCGTCCCCGTCATCAACGCGCTCTCCGACCTCGAACACCCCTGCCAGGCTCTCGCCGACTTCCTCACCCTCGAGGAGCGCTTCGGCACCGCGCAGGGCCTCCACTTCACCTACGTCGGCGACGGCAACAACGTCTGCCACTCGCTCATGCTCACCGCCGCCCAGCTCGGCGCGCACTGCTCGATCGCCACTCCCAAGGCCTTCGCCCCCAAGCTCGAGATCACCCACAAAGCCATCGAGATCGCCGAGCAGACCGGCGGCAGCATCGCCTTCCACACCGACCCCATCAAGGCCGCCACCGGCGCCGACGCCGTCTACACCGACGTCTGCACCTCCATGGGCTTTGAGCACGAGGCCACCCGCCGAGCCCCCATCTTCAAGCCCTACCAGGTCAACGAAGCCCTCATGTCCCACGCCGAGCCGCACGCCGTCTTCATGCACTGCCTGCCGGCCCACCGCAACGCCGAGGTCACCGACGCCGTCCTAGACGGCCCCCAATCGGTCGTCTTCGAGCAAGCCGAAAACCGCCTCCACGCCCAGAAAGCCATCCTCCTCACCTTGCTGGGCGGAGCCAAGCGCCTCCCCACCATCCCAACACGCAGCGTCTAGGCCCGCAAACGCACAACCACGTTTCGAGAGTCCGTATGCAAGTCTTTTCCGCAAGATTTCAGACGACTACGCTTTCTCATCAGGCTGAAGACATGATTCTGCTCTTACTGAACGTTATAGGCACGGCGACTTACTTATATTTCGCCTCGTTCGCGTGGGCTATTCCGCAGGAGCGAGCGGCGGGGATTTATTCAGTTACAGGAGAACCCTTGGTGTGGTTCGTTGGCCTATTTCCGGTTGTAGCTGCATTCCTTGCAATAGATCTTGTCTGGGGAGCGGTGATTATCGCGCGGCGACAATGGCAACGAGGTCGTTGGTGGCTGGTCACTGCTATGTGTTGGTTCGTTGCAGTGTGGGTTGATTTTGCACATCACTAGCTTCTGAACAAGATCAGCGCCACTCATTCAGAAATGTACTAAGACACAACTAGATATTCAGCTTTACAACGACAAAGGTCCGCTACACATGTCCGTCATCCTAGAATCCCTCCCCGTCGGCCAAAAAGTAGGCATAGCCTTCTCCGGCGGCCTCGACACCTCCGCCGCCCTCCACTGGATGAAGCAAAAAGGCGCCATCCCCTACGCCTACACCGCCAACCTGGGCCAGCCGGACGAATCCGACTACGACGCCATCCCCCGCAAGGCCCTGGAGTACGGCGCCGAACGCGCCCGCCTCATCGACTGCCGCCTCCCTCTCGTCCGCGAAGGCCTCGCCGCGCTCCAGTCCGGGGCCTTCCACATCTCGACCGCCGGCGTCACTTACTTCAACACCACCCCCATCGGCCGGGCTGTAACCGGGACCATGTTGGTGACGGCCATGAAGGAAGACGACGTCAACATTTGGGGCGACGGCTCGACCTACAAAGGCAACGACATCGAGCGGTTCTACCGCTATGGCCTTCTCGTCAACCCGTCCCTCAAGGTCTACAAGCCCTGGCTCGACGCCCAGTTCATCGATGAGCTGGGCGGCCGCAAGGAGATGTCCGAGTTCCTCATCCGCTCCGGCTTCGACTACAAAATGTCGACCGAGAAGGCCTACTCCACCGACTCCAATCTCCTCGGCGCCACCCACGAAGCCAAGGACCTCGAGCTCCTCTCCACCTCCATGAAGATCGTCGCCCCCATCATGGGCTCCGCCTTCTGGCGTTCCGACGTGGAAGTCAAACCCGAAGAAGTCACCATCCGCTTCGAAGAAGGCTTCCCCGTAGCCCTGAACGGCACCGAGTACCCCGACCCCGTAGCCCTCCTGCTCGAAGCCAACACCGTCGGCGGCCGCCACGGCCTCGGCATGAGCGACCAGATCGAAAACCGCATCATCGAAGCCAAGTCCCGCGGCATCTATGAGGCCCCCGGCCTCGCGCTCCTCTTCATTGCCTACGAGCGCCTCCTCACCGGCATCCACAACGAGGACACCCTCGAGCAGTACCGCGACTCCGGCCGCAAACTCGGCCGCCTCCTTTACCAGGGCCGCTGGTTCGACCCCCAGGCCATCATGCTCCGCGAAGCCGCCCAGCGCTGGGTCGCCAAGCCCGTCACCGGCTCCGTCACTGTCGAGCTCCGCCGCGGCAACGACTACACCATCCTCGCCACCGACTCGCCCAACCTAACCTTCCATCCAGACCGCCTCTCCATGGAAAAAACCGAGTCCACCTTCAGCCCTCGCGACCGCATCGGCCAGCTCACCATGCGCAACCTCGACATCACCGACACCCGAGCCAAACTCATGACCTACGCCCAAACCGGCCTACTCACCTTGAGCAAAGGCACCGAGATGCCAAAGCTCAGCAGCAGCGAGGACAAGGAGTAACCGCCTATTCCGATCGGATCGACCGGAGTGCTAGAGACCAAACAAGAGAGCCGTGCTACCGTAACGAACGATTGCATCCCTGCGCGCAATGTGCGCCCCCCACAGAGGCCCCGTGAAGCTATCTCGCTTGCTCAACCATCTGCTGCTCATCTCGATCCTGCTTCCTATCTCCCTCGCAGCTATCGGTTGTGGCTCCGGATCCTCTGCCTCCACGCCTTCGCCCGTCGCCGCCGCGCCGACTTTCGCGCCCGCGGCCGGCACCTACACGTCCGCTCAAACGGTCTCGCTCGCCGACGCCACCATCGGTGCGACCATCTTCTACACCACAGACGGCTCCACGCCGACAACCTCGTCAAAAATCTACACGACGCCCATCCCTATCTCCACCTCGACAACACTCCAGGCTGTCGCCTCCGCGCCCGGAGCCTCGCTCAGCAGCCCCACATCCGCGGCTTATACCATCGCCTTACCCGCCGCCACACCCTCCTTCTCGCTCGCCGCAGGAACCTACACCTCCGCACAAACGGTCTCGCTCGCTGACGCCACGGCCGGCGCAACCATCTTCTACACCACCGACGGCTCCGCGCCAACCGCTTCCTCCAAAACCTACACAGCGCCTATCGCTATCTCCACCACGACAACGCTGCAGGCCGTCGCTTCGGCGCCCGGAGCCTCCCTCAGCGGCCTGGCCTCCGCGGTCTACACCATCACCCCGCTCCCCGCCGCGCCAACCTTTTCGCCCGCCGCCGGCACCTATACCTCGGTCCAGACCGTCAGCCTAAGCGCCAGCGCGACCGGAGCCAGCATCTTTTACACCGCCGATGGTTCCACTCCCTCCGCCTCTTCCACCCGCTACACCGCTCCCATCTCCGTCTCGACATCACAAATCGTCAAGGCTGTCACCAGCCTGAACGGTCAGCTCTCTGCCATTGCAGCCGCCTCGTACGTCATCCAATTGCCACCCGCCTCCCTCACCGTATCTTCAGGAAGCAATCAAAACACCGAGGTCGGCAACGGTTTCTCTTCACCGCTCCAGGTGCTGGTTCTCGACGCCAACAACAAGCCAGTCCCCGGCACGTCGGTGTCCTTCACCGCACCCGCGTCGGGTCCCGCGGTCACCTTCTCCTCAATGTCCTGCACGTCGGACAGCAACGGTCTCTGCACCGTGACCGCAAGAGCCAACACCTCCGTAGGCACCTACACCGTCACCGCTTCCACCGCCGCACTTACAGCTCCATTCACCCTAACCAACACCGGCCTGCACTCGTACGTCGTCACGGCTTTCACGGACACCACGGCGGGCGTGGCCTCGAACTGTCTGGATCAACCCTCAAACGCAGGCTCCGCCAACAGCAACTGCAGCCTTCGCGACGCCATCGCCGCCGCGCAGGCTACCGCGACCAGTACGCAAACGGCCACCATCACGTTTGCGCAGACCTCGCCAAAAACGATCACTCTTGTGCACGGAAGCCTCGCAATCCCATCCAACACCACCATCCAGGGAGCCACCTCCGGCAGCGGCACGACGCTCACCAACCTGACCACCATCGATGGCAACAATCTCGCAACGGTCTTCACTGAGGCCGCCAACGTGCAGGCCACCCTCATCAATCTGGTCATCACGCACGGATACGCGGCCCAGCTCGGCGGCGGAGTTTACATGTTCGGCACCCTCAGCATCAACAACTCAACCTTCCTCGCCAACCAGGCTGTCAGCTCCGGAGGAGCCATCAGCAATAACGGAGGCACCCTCAACATCTTCGGCAGCACCTTCCAAGGCAACATTTCGCAAGCCAGCGCAGGCTTCGGCGGCGGAATCGATAACTTCGCCAACGGAACAGTCAATCTCAGCAATAGCACCTTGACCGGCAATCAGGCCTACGAGGGAGGGGCGCTTTATAGCAACGGCACCGCCTCCATCACCGACACCACCATTGCCGGAAACTTGGCCACCTTCGGCGGCGGCGTCTACAACAACAACGTCAATATGACCGTCACCAACAGCATCCTCAACGGCGACGGCGCTGAAGAATGCGGCGGCCTCTACTGCGCGCCGCTCTACGTCTACGTGCTTTTCGGCTCAGCAACTCCCACCCCAGTCGATCAATCGACGATCAACATCGCCTTCAGCGATAGCCTCGGAAACACCTTCTCCCAAACCGTTTCCTACGGACCATTCTCCTCACCCACCTCCCTCGCCTCCGCCTTCGGCCCCTACTTCTACGAAAATTTCTCAGGCCTGGACACAACGTCCATCACAGGCAAAGCCTTCGGAGGCCTGCTCGTCATTTCCCCGCTGAACGGTGCAACGCTCTCCCCGCTGACCATCACCAACCCAGGAAAGTCGTTCACCGCGACCCAGCAGTTCTATCCGTATCTGCTCTCCGTCGGAAATAACGTCTACGGCCTCTCTGCCACGCAGATCAACCTGGCTCCCCTGGCCAACAACGGCGGCCCCACCCAAACCATGCTTCCCCTCTCCGGAAGCAAAGCCCTCTGCGTCCTCAGCCCCTCAACGGCGACCGGAACCGACCAGCGCGGTCAACCGCGGACCGCAACCGTAGGAGCTACCACCTGCCAGGACGCAGGAGCTGTGCAAACTTCCAATTGACCCGTGCCAAGAGATTTCATTCATGACTGAATCAAACGCCACCAAAATGTGGTCCGGCCGCTTCCGCGAGCCCCTCAACCCCGCCTTCGAGTCCTGGCAGCGCTCCTTCCCCTTCGACGTCCGTCTCCTCACCCACGAGATCGCCGCCTCGAAAGCCCACGCCCAGGCCATCGCCGCCGCCGGCATCCTCACGCCAGACGAGCTCGCCCGCATGCTCGAAGGCCTCGACGGCGTCGTTCCCCTCTCCCTCCGCGAGGGCGCCCAGCTCACCAACGCCGACCTCCTCGCCGAAGCCTACCGGCAGCACATGCCCGGCACCGCCTTCAAAGTCAGCGCTTCCGACGCCATGGTCGCCCTCAACCCCCACGCCGAGGACATCCACCACTTCGTCGAGCTCCAGCTCACCAAGCTCCTCGGCCCCCTCGCCCTGAAACTCCACACCGGCCGCAGCCGCAACGAGCAAATCGCCACCGACATGCGTCTCTTCGTCCGCGACGCCATCGACCAGATCCTAGCCGGCCTCCGCAGTTGGTCCGAAGCCCTGCTCGACCTCGCCGAGCAGTCCGGCGAAGCCGTCATGCCCTCCTACACCCATCTCCAGCGCGCCGAACCCGTCCTGGTCGCTCACTGGCTCCTCGCCTATGTCGCCATGCTCGACCGCGACCTCTCCCGCTTCACCGACGCCCGCGAACGCATGAACTTCTGCCCACTCGGTTCCGGAGCCATCGCCGGAGCCACCCTCGCGCTCGACCGGCACATCGCCGCCCGCGCCCTGAACTTCACCGCCCCCACACCCAATTCCATGGACGCGACCTCCGACCGCGACTTCATGCTCGACTTCACCCAGGCCTGCAGCACCCTCGGCGTGCACATCTCGCGCTTCGCCGAAGAGCTCACCCTCCACGCCACCGCCGAGTTCGGTTTCCTCGACCTCCCCGAAGCTTTCTCGACCGGCTCCTCCGCCATGCCGCAGAAGAAAAACCCCGACCTCACTGAGCTCATCCGCGGCAAATCCGCCCGCCTGCTCGGAAGCGCCGTCACCCTCGCAACCCTCATCAAGGGCCTCCCGCTCGCCTACAATAAGGACCTCCAGGAAGGCCAGGAGCCCGTCTTCGACGCCGCCGACACCACCACCGGCATGCTCGCCCTCCTACCCGAATTCACCCGCGCCCTCCGCTTCCGCACTGCCGTCCAGAAGGCCGCCGCCGAGACCGGTTACCTCAACGCCATGGCCGCCGCTACCTATCTCTCCAACAAGGGTGTCCCCTTTCGCAAAGCCCACGAGATCATCGGCCACGCCGTCCGCCTCGGCCTTGAGTCCAACCGCGAACTCGCCGCCCTCACCCTGCCCGAACTCCAGCAGCTCAGCCCCGATTTCGCGACAGATTTCTACGCCGCCATCACGCTTGAAGCTACCCTCGACTGCCACGATGTCGTCGGCGGCACCGCCCGCACAAGAGTGGCAGAAGCTCTACTAGCGGCGCGCGCCAGAGTGGCGTTTAATAGCTGAAGGGAGATCGTCTTGGCCAGTACGTTCAGCGTAGTTCCAGAGATCAGCGACTCAACCTCGACCTCCTCCTCAAGGCCCCGCGTCGGCGGAGCCATCGTCCGCCAGGCCAAGCTCCAGGACGCCGTTCATCTCTTCGAGCTCGTCAACTCCCTCTCCGGCGACGGCACGCTGCTCCGCCGCAACTACGCCGAGATCTGCGAAAACGTCCGCGACTTCCTCATCGCCGAATCCGAGGCCGGCATCTTTCTCGGCTGCGGCGCCCTCCACCTCTACGGCCCGCACCTCGCCGAGGTCCGCTCCATCGTCGTAAAGCCCGAAGCCAAGGGCCAGGGCGCCGGCGGCAAGCTCCTCCGCGCGCTGCTCACAGAGGCCGATTACCAGGGCGTCGCCAGCGTCTGCCTCTTCACCCGCATCCCGGACTTCTTCTTCCACTTCGGCTTCCGCGTCTCCGACCGCACCGCGCTGCCCGACAAGATCTACAAGGACTGCCAGACCTGTCCGCGCCTCTATGCCTGCGACGAGGTCGCCATGGTGCGCGGCCCGCTCCCCCGCATCGCCGTGCTCG
>CAXSDM010000099.1:0-3340 GCA_964235575.1 uncultured Acidobacteriaceae bacterium
ACCTTCATGGTCTACCAGCTCATGTTCGCCATCATCACCCCCGCGCTCATCACCGGAGCCTTCGCCGAGCGCGTCAAGTTCTCCGCCATGCTTGTCTTCATGATCCTCTGGGCGCTCTTCGTCTATAGCCCCATGGCGCACATGGTCTGGGGCAAGGGCGGCCTGCTCAACGCCTCGCTCGGCGGCCGCTTTCCCACGCTCGACTTCGCCGGAGGCACGGTCGTCCACGTCACCTCGGGCGTTTCCGCGCTGGTCACCGCGCTCTACCTGGGCAAGCGCATCGGCTATCCCAAGGTCGCCATGCCGCCGCATTCGGTCGTGCTCAGCTTCGTCGGCGCGGCGCTCCTTTGGGTCGGCTGGTTCGGCTTCAACGCCGGTTCCGCGCTCGGCTCCGGAACCCTCGCCACCTCGGCCTTCGTCGCTACCCACTTCGGCGCGGCCGCCGCGGCCTGCGGCTGGTCAGCGGCCGAGTGGCTCCGCAATGGCAAGCCCTCCGCCCTCGGCGCCATCTCCGGAGCCGTCGCGGGCCTGGTCGGCATCACCCCTGCCGCCGGCTTCGTCACGCCCATCTCCGCGCTCTGGATCGGCCTCATCACCGGCGTCTTCTGTTTCTTCATGGTCGTCACCGTCAAGGCCCGCTTCGGCTATGACGACTCCCTCGATGCCTTCGGCGTCCACGGAGCCGGCGGCACCATCGGTGCCATCCTCACCGGCCTCTTCGCCAACTCCGCCATCAACCCCATCTTCGGCGCAGGCAAAGCCACCGGCGTCTTTGAGGGCAACCCGCACCAGCTGCTCAACCAGTTCACCGGCATCGCCATCGCCTGGACCCTGTCCATCTGCGGAACCCTGATCATCCTCGTCGTGGTCGATAAAACCATTGGTATGCGCATGAGCACCGAAGCCGAGACCGAAGGGATGGACATCTCACTCCACGGGGAAGAAGGCTACGACTTCGCCGCATAGAGATACTCTTAGGGTGACATCCGAGCACCAACGATTTTAGAAATGGAAGAGGGAAGCACCATGCAGAAGATTGAAGCCATCATCCAGCCGTCCAAGCTCGAAGAGGTCAAGGACGCCCTGATCGAGATCGGCGTCGAAGGCATCACCGTGCTCGAGGCGCGCGGCCACGGACGCCAGAAAGGCCACACTGAGTTCTATCGCGGCCGCGAGTACGCCGTCGACCTCCTGCCCAAGGTCAAGATCGAGGTCGTCGTCCCCGACACCCTCGCCGAGCGCGCCATCCACGCCATCATCACCTCCGCCCGCACCGGCAAAATCGGCGATGGCAAGATTTTTGTCTCGCGCATCGACGAAGCCATCCGCATCCGCAACGACGAACGCGGAGAGATCGCCCTCTAGCTCTTCCGTAATAGCTCAATAGTTGTAGTAGCTCCGTTACTGCAGTAGCCCATGGTTGTAGTAGCAGCCCTTCTCGTTGTAGTAGCAGGTCCTTTGTTGCCCTTCCCGAAGGGAATCTGCTTCTGCCGTTGCCCATTTTCATGCCGTCATTCTGGCGAAGCCAGAATCCCCGTATTTGCCTTCCGCTTCACCGCACGTCCAAGCTCGCCGCCACCCGCCGACACCGCCCAAGGAGGAAGCTCCGCATGAGCGATCAGCCCGGAACTCCTCCCAATTCGCACTACGCCGAGCAGACGCAAGCCCTGCGCCTCGCCTTCGACGCAAACCTGCAGCAGCCCTCCGCCGGCACCCTTGCCGTCCGCACCCGCGCCGCAGCCGTTGACCAGCTCGTCCGCGAACTCTGGTCTACCGTCGCCACCGACCCCAGCCTCCGCGCCGGAGTCGCCGTCCTTGCCGTCGGAGGTTTCGGCCGCGGCGAGCTCTTTCCCGCCTCCGACGTCGACCTGCTCTTCCTGCTCGACCCCCGCATCTCCGAAGCCGCCGTCAAGCAGCCGCTGCGCCTGCTCAACCAGAAACTCTGGGATTCCGGCCTGCGCGTCTCGCCCATGACCCGCTCCCTCACCGAGTGCGGCCGCTTCCAGCCCGAAAACGTCGAGTTCACCCTGTCCCTGCTTGACGCCCGCCCCCTCGACGGTGACCCCGCCGTCGCCGCCCAGCTCCTTGAAAAAACTGTCCCCAAGCTCATCGAGCGCGACCGCAAACGCATCGTCAGCCGCCTGCTCGAGGTCATCCGCACCCGTCACACCCGTTTCGGCGACACGCTCTTCCATCTTGAACCCAACGTCAAGGAGTGCCCGGGAGGCCTCCGCGACGCACACTCCTGCGCCTGGCTCGCCCGCCTCGCCGAAGTCCCCAGCCTTCCACCCACCCCCGAGTTCCAGGAAGCCCGCGAGTTCCTCATCCTCGTCCGCGCCTTTCTGCACTTCCGCCACGGCCGCGACGACAACACGCTCGACTGGCACAGCCAGGACGAAGCCGCCCTTGCCTCGCTCGGCCTCCGCCGGCCATCCGACAGCGCCGACGCCTCCTACTGGATGCGCTTTTACTTCCGCCACGCCCGCGTCCTCGAGCGCCACACCGCGCAGGCCATCGACGCCGCCTCGAGCCTCCCCGGCACCCTCGCCCGTCTCGGCGCTCTCGCCGGCCTACGCCGTCCCGCCCCCGCGCAATCCGGCTTCGAGCTCCGCAACCAGCGTATCGAGCTCACAAAGGCAGACCCACTCCCCGAGCACGACCCCGAAATCACCTTCAACCTCTTCGCCACCCTGGCCCGCACCGGAGCCAGCCTCACCCCCGCCACCGAGCGCCGCCTCGAAGCCGCACTCCCGCTCCTCTCCGCTCACCTCGAAGACGGCCCCGGCCTCTGGCGGCATCTCCGCGCCATCCTCACCGGACCTTTCGCCGGCCACGCCCTCCGCGCCATGCACACCCTCGGCATCCTGGAGCTCGTCCTGCCCGAGTTCCACGGCATCGACGCCCTCGTCATCCGCGACGCCTACCACCGCTACACCGTCGACGAGCACACCTTCGTCCTCATCGACACCCTCCACGCCCTCTCCACCAAACCCGCGCCCGAACCCTGGTCCGCCCGCTTCGCCCCCATTCTTGAGGAGCTTCCGCACCCCGAGCTGCTCTTCCTCGCCGCCCTCCTCCACGACACCGGCAAAGGCCACTCCACCCTCGCCCACACCGGCGAATCCGTCCGCCTCGCCCGCAGCGTCTTCGATCGCCTCGAGCTTGACCCCTACGAAGCCGGCCTCGTGCTCGACCTCATCCGCAACCACCTCGAAATGTCCCGCGCCCTGCGCCGCGACATCTTCGACGCCGAAACCATCCGCCTCTTCGCCGCCCGCGTCGCGACGCCCGAAGCCCTGCGCATGCTCACCCTCTTCACCTACGCCGACATCACCGCCGT
>CAXSDM010000099.1:3440-10197 GCA_964235575.1 uncultured Acidobacteriaceae bacterium
CCCACTTCGAGATGTCCGCGCACCTCGCCCAACCCACCCCCGCCGAGGCCAACCAGCTTGACTTCCGCTACGCCCCCGCCTTCAGCGAGCTCACCCTCGTCACCCGCGACCGCCCCAGCCTCTTCGCCTCGATGGCCGGCGCCCTCGCCGCCTGGGGCATGAACATCGTAACCGCCGACGCCTTCTCGAATTCCCAGGGCTTCGTCGTCGACAGCTTCCGCTTCACTGACACCTTCCGCACCCTCGAGCTCAACGAGGTCGAGCGCACCCGCTTTGTCGAAAGCGTGCGCGGCGTCATGTCCGGCGAAACCAGCCTCGACCTCCTGCTCGCTGGCCGCCAGCGCGCCCCCCGCAAACACCCCAAGGTCGTCGTCGACACACGCATTGACTTCGACGACGCGGCCTCGACCCATAGCACGCTCCTGCAGATCGTCGCACAGGACACCCCGGGCCTCCTGCGCGCACTCTCCGCCACCCTTGCCAGCCACGGCTGCAACATCGAGGTCGCCCTCATCGACACCGAAGGCGAGATGGCCATCGACGTCTTTTACCTCACCCTTCGCGGCCTGAAACTCGACCCCACCCTTGAATCCACCCTCCGCCGAACGCTCCTAGAAGCCATCGAAGCCAATGCCCGCTAACTCTAAGCCATCGTCCTTCTGGCGCAGCCAGAAACCCCGTATTTGCCTTTCCGTCGGGTGCCCCATTCATCGCGGCACCATCGCGATGAGTGGGATGTACACCTTCAACCGCCGCACAGCTTTCGTACTTGCCGTTTTCTCCCTCGTGTCCCCCGCCCAGGCTGCCCCACCCAAAGCCCCAAGCACCTGCCGCCACGCCACCTTCGAGGGCGAAGCCGCCGCCGGCCAACCGTACACCCACCCCCTCGGCAACGGCCTCATCTTCTATCTCCAGCCCATCCACTCCGGCTGGATCCTCCGCGTGCTCCCCGCCACCGGCCCCGCAGGCGAGCACGATTACGCCGAGCTCGCCACGCCCCCCTACCAGTCCGTCACCCCTCTCTCCCTCTCCACCGACTTCGCCTTCCGCGCCCAGGACGCCGTCGGCTGGAACCCCCGTCATTTCCGCTTCGCCACCTCGAAAGCCGCCTTCGACCGACTCGCCGCCGTCTACCAGCGCTTCGAGCAGGCCGGCGCCACGCCGCCCGCGCCCCTCCAGCTTGATCTTTCCACCGAGATCGCCCAGGCTTCTGAAGGTTCGCTCACCCTGCTCGACGTCCACCTGCTTCCCGGCACAGCCGACCAGAGCCGCAGTGCCGCCACCGTCGCCTCCCACTTCGCCCAAACCGCGCATACCGTCGTCCAGGCTCCCGACACCCCGGCCAGTCCCCTCGGAAGCCTGCTCTGGATACGCTTCCGGGTCGACCTCAACCTGCCGCGCAGCTTCCAGTTCAGTCCCACTTTGAAACTCTCGTCTATCACGTGCACCACGGAAGCAACCAACCTGCAACGGCACTAGGGCATCCATTCGCTTGAAGCTCACACGTGTAGGATAAAAAGAACATACCGGGAAAACTATTCCGGATACAGGCATAGCATCGAATCATGAACACTCCCCCACAAGAGACGACAAGCAGCGGCCGGCCGGTCGAAGGCAACGGCAAGGATCGTTACTTCTTCGGTACGCTCGACAGCTTCACGCAAAACCGGGAAAAAATTCAGGAAGTGAACTGGGGCTACGATCAGCCCGAAGGCATCGTCCTTGCTTCGCTCGACGCAGCCATCAACTGGGTGCGCAAAAACTCTGTGTGGCCCATGACCTTCGGCCTCGCCTGCTGCGCCATCGAGATGATGTCGATGGGTGGCTCCCGCTATGACATCGCCCGCTTCGGCGCCGAAGTTTTTCGACCCTCGCCACGCCAAAGCGACTTGATGATCATCGCAGGCCGCGTCTCGCAGAAGATGGCCCCGGTAATCCGCCGCCTGTATGAACAGATGCCGGAACCCAAGTGGGTCATCTCGATGGGCGCCTGCGCCACCTCCGGCGGTGTCTTCAACAATTACGCACTGCTGCAGGGTGTCAACCAGATCATCCCCGTAGACATCTACGTGCCTGGATGTCCACCGCGCCCGGAGCAGCTGCTCTATGCCATCACCTTGCTCCAGGAGAAAATCCAGAGCGAGCGGGGAAGTGTTCGTCGTACCTTGAACCTGACCTAAATGTTCGAAGGGATTACTGGCGAGGTTACCTTCGCCAATCCATCCCGAAGATCGAAAGCTTTCCCTGATAAGGTGTTTCCATGCCTGTAAAGGGTGCATTTTGTTGTGGCTGGACGAGTTAACTGCTGTAAACTTTGTTGGACCATAACTCAACAGCAAGACGTTCATGGACTGTAAGCTCAAATTTTTAGAAAAGTTTTATCTCTAGCGGAGGAAGTCGAATGGTTTATCGCCCGTTTCATGTTATTGGCCGGTTAGGACTGGCTGCATGCGCAGTCAGCCTTGCAGCCGCGAGCCTGAGTGCGCAGACCGCACCCAGCACTACCGCCCCGGTGGGGCCTAACCCTTCGCGAGTCGATATCTTCACCGGCTACTCCTACTTCGGAGCTCACGGACAGGTGAAGCCGGCGGGCATCAACTACTCCTCCGTGAATGAAGGCGCGATGGGAAGCGGTGCGTTCTTCTTCAGCAAGTATGTCGGTGCTGAGATCGACTTTGTCGCCCATCCGGACGGAGTCAACGACGGCCTTTACAACGCCAGCGGCGGTATCATCTTCCGCGCTCCCATGCAGAACTACACCCTCTTCGCCCACGGCTTGGCTGGTGGCGGCAAGCTCGCCGGGCCAAACAGCGAACTTCCGGCGTCTCTCGAGCACGAGCCCTACACCTGGGGCCCGAACCTCACGGCCGGCGGCGGCATGGACTACGATCTGCCGTTCCTGAACAATCGCTTCTCGATCCGCCTCTTTGAAGCGGACTACCGCTACATTCACGCCGACTTCGGTCCCACCAACGCGACCATCCCCACCGGTGGCGTGCTCGGCGGCCGCGCCAACCTTTCCGGCGTCGATCTCAGCACCGGCATCGTGACGCACTTCGGCCACATCATTCCGCCGCCTCCCATCACCTACTCCTGCGTCGTCTCCCCGACCACCTCTTTCCCGGGAGATCCACTCACCGTCACCGGCACGGCCCTGAACCTGAATCCGAAGAAGACCGCGACCTATAACTGGACCTCGACCGGCGGCACCATCTCCGGAACCAGCAACGTCGCCAACATCGACACCAAGAGCGCCGCGCCCGGGACTTACACCGTCAAGGGTCACGTCTCTGAAGGCAACAAGCCCGGCCAGATGGCCGACTGCTCGGTCGACTTCACCGTCAAGCAGTTTGAGCCCCCAACCCTGACCTGCTCGGCCAACCCGTCCACCGTCAACCCCGGCGACTCCTCCACCATCACCTCCTCCGGCGTCAGCCCGCAGAATCGTCCTCTGACCTACAGCTATAGCACCACGGCTGGCACAATCAGCGGTACGACCAGCACCGCCACACTCTCCACCACCGGCGCCGCTCCAGGAACGATTACCGTCACCTGTAACGTCGTCGACGACAAGGGTCAGACTGCCACCGCGAACACCTCGGTCACGGTCCTCGCTCCGCCGCCGCCAGTCGCGCCGAAGCCTGCCACGCAGAACCTCTGCTCGATTAGCTTCAACCGCGACACACGCCGTCCGGCTCGCGTCGACAACGAAGGCAAGGCCTGCCTCGATGATCTCGCCCTCAACCTCCAGCGCACCACGGACTCCAAGCTCGCCCTCGTCGGCAATGAGACAGGCAGCGAGAAGTCCGGTCCGAAGACCCGCAAGGGACGCAAGGCCGCAACCGCGTCCGATCGCCTCGCCGCCGAGCGCGCCGTCAACACCAAGGAGTACTTGGTCAAGGAGAAGGGCATCGATGCTTCCCGCATCATGGTCTACACCGGGTCTGACGACGCCAAGACGGTCACCAGCACGCTGATCCCGGCCGGAGCCGATACCTCCTCGATGACCGCAACTCCGGTCAACGAGAGCTCGGTCAAGCCGCAGCCCCGCACCGCGCTCGGCACTGCCAAGCGTCACCACAAAAAGAAGGCCGCCTCC
Organism: uncultured Acidobacteriaceae bacterium; assembly: GCA_964235575.1. Classification (GTDB taxonomy): domain Bacteria; phylum Acidobacteriota; class Terriglobia; order Terriglobales; family Acidobacteriaceae; genus Edaphobacter. Next base: position 7,540 of record CAXSDM010000099.1, read on the forward strand.
AACCAGTAACTCTGGTTGAGTCGCCTTCAAACAGAAAGGCTGGATGGGCCACACGCCCATCCAGCCTTTTCTCTTGCGTCTTGGAAGCCTCCATCTGGAAGGACGAAGAAAGTCACCAAAGTGAGTGACTTAAGACATCTTGTCAAGTGCGCCGACTTACCGAAAAATACGGAGTATGACAACGAAGTGTGCTGAATGTGGCTGTACTGATTTTCGGGAAAGCGAACGACGCTTTCTCGATTGGATTCCTGCTTTCTTTGGTTCGTATCCGCACCGCTGCGTCTTCTGTCGCCGGCGTGTGTACCTGGCGCGCGTTCCCGCTGCGACCGCACAAGAACAGAAGGTCGACAAAAATTTTGATCAGGCCGCCTAGAGTAGAACACCTAAGGCAGGAAAGGCTACTTCGCTTCCGCAAGGCCAGCGGCTTTGAGAAGTGAGTGAGGCCCGCGAGCACGATCAGCGCTTGTTCGCGTCCGGCCGCCCCGCTACCCGGTCGTATAGGTACACGTCACTCGTCGTTCCCAGGGCTTCGTTGTAGAGTTCGCGCTCACCGGTAATCGCATCGAGCTCCTGCTGGAACTCGTGGATTGCGCGCAGGTGCTCCGCCGTCGCCGGAATCTCGAGCTTCGCGCTTTTCAGGAACTTCTGGTAGCCGCGGTCGACTAGCCGGCTGATCTCCCCGCCCAGCACCCATCCCGCCTTGTGCAGCATCATCACCGGAGCCGCCGTGCCCGGCGCAATCACCGCCGCGCAGCCATGCTTGGTCACTCGCACCGCTCTCGGCCGGCGACTTGCACCTTCGGGTGCTCCTGCAACATCAAACCGTTGATTGCCAAGAGCGGCAAGCATCTCGTCATAGGTAAGTTTCGGTGTCTTTTTGACCATGGGTTTAGGCTAGACTCAGAGTTCACTGTCGCACATTCCAGGCGTCCAAGGAAAGCAGAGCGTTCGAGAGAACAGGATGATGACCGCTACCAAACTCGCAGGCTCGACCCTTCTTGAGCGTATCGGCAACACACCACTCCTGCGCCTGGATGAGCTCACCGGCGCGCTCCCCGGCATTCAGATTCTGGGTAAGGCCGAGTGGGCGAACCCAGGCGGCTCGGTGAAGGATCGCGCTGCCTCTGCCATTGTCGCCGACGCCATGCGCCGCAACCTGCTCGGCCGCGGCCAGGCCCTGCTTGACGCCACCAGCGGCAATACCGGCATCGCCTACGCCATGCTCGGCTCGGCCATGGGCTTCGAGGTCACGCTCTGCATGCCCTCGAACGTCTCACCCGAGCGCAAGAAGTACCTTGCTGCCTATGGAGCGAAAATCGTCTGGACCAACCCCGCCGAAGGCTCGGACGGAGCCATTCGCAAGGCCAGGGAAATGGCTGCGGCTCACCCTGACCGCTACTTCTACGCCGACCAGTACGGCAACGAAAACAATTGGATGAGCCACTACCTGCACACGGCCAATGAGATCTGGCGCCAGACCGAAGGTCAGGTCACTCACTTCGTCGCCGGTCTTGGCACCTCCGGCACCTTCATGGGCACCACCCGCCGCCTGCGCGAGCTGAACCCCGCCATCCAGTGCATCTCCATGCAGCCGGACTCTGCCTTCAACGGTCTCGAAGGTTTGAAGCACATGGCCACCGCGATTGTCCCGCCGATCTACGATCCCGCGCTTGCCGATGAGAACATCGATCTGCCCACTGAGAGTGCCTACACCATGTGCCTTCGGCTGGCGCGTAAATCGGGGCTGTTGGTCGGTGTCTCCGCCGGAGGCGCCGCCGCCGCGGCTCTTCAAATCGCCGAGCGCGAGCACGCCGCCGGTCGCGAAGCCATGATCGTGACCATTCTCTGCGATTCCGCCGAGAAGTATATGTCCGAGCGCTTCTGGCAGGAGGGCGAGGCGCGTTCCTGATCCCGAACGCTCCCGCGTTGACATCATGCTCAGCATTCAGTTCAAAAACTACGAAGCCCTTCGCGCCCACGGCGAGCAGACTTATCCGCACGAGTGCTGCGGCGTTCTCCTCGGCCGCGCCGCATACGGCACCAACGCCGTCCAGCAGGTCATCCCGGCCGGCAACACCCGCACCGACTCCGCGCACAACCGCTACCACATCTCGCCCGTCGAGCTCATCCGCATCCAGCGCCAGGCGCGCGCAGCCTCGCTCGACATCGTCGGCTTCTATCACTCGCACCCCGACCACCCCGCCCAGTGGTCCTCGACCGACATCGCCGAGGCCCACTGGCTGGGCTGCTCCTACGTCATCACCCGCGTCGCCCAGGGCAGGGCCGACGTGACCAATTCTTTCCTGCTGCTCGGCACCGGCGAAGACGACAAGCACTTCGCCGACGAGGCTATAGAAATCCTGATCGACGAACCCAGCGCACCTGAGACCATCGAGGCCCCATGACGATCCACATACCGACTCCGCTGCGCACCTATACCGAAGGCCATGAATCGGTTTCCATCCTCGCCGGCACCGTGAAGGACGCGCTCGAGGCCCTGGTCGCGGCCTATCCCGGTTTGCGCGGCAACCTCTTCGGCGCTGACGGAAAACTGCGCTCCTTCGTCAACGTCTACCTCAATGACGAGGACATCCGCTACCTGAACCTGAAGGAAGACTCGCCGGTCTCGCCAACGGATGAGCTGACGATCATTCCGTC
>CAXSDM010000100.1:0-10150 GCA_964235575.1 uncultured Acidobacteriaceae bacterium
CTGGAGGACCTGAACCTGGCGGCCAAAGACCAGCGCAAACAGCGCGTGCCGATCGAAAAGCTGCAGGAGGAGCGGCTGAAGTACCTGGCCGGCGAAAAGCGGATCAAGGCCGTGACCGTGGTGTTCTCGGACCTGGAAGGCCGGCTGCACATGCTCGACTATGACAAGAAGTTCCTGGTGAAGAGCTACGACAATTTGACATTTGACGGCTCGTCGATTCGCGGGTTTACGGCGCAGCGGGAGAGCGATCTTCGCCTGGCAATCGACTGGTCGGCGTTTTACTGGACGCCTGCGGATGTGTTTGGCGCGGGCAAGGTGCTGGTGTTCGGCGAGGTGATCGACAAAAACGGCAGCCACTATGCTGGCGATATCCGTGGCGTGCTGAAGAGTTTTGCAGGCGAGATGTTCGACAAGAATGGCTACACGTTGAACGCGGCGAATGAGATCGAAGGCTTCCTGTTCGACGGCATTGACGCGGAGAAGGCGTTTCTTGAAACGGGCGTGTTCGAGTATACGAATAAGGGCGGGTACTATCACTCGCTGCCTGGCGATCCGCTGCGGGAGTTCATCGACACCACTGCGGAGGTGCAGCGGGCGATGGGCTTCGAGAACGAGAAGGACCATCCCGAAGTTGCGCCGAGCCAGTTCGAGATCAACTACACCTATGGCGATGTGGTGACGGCGGCGGACCAGATTCAGCTGTATAAGCTGATCTGCCGGCAAGTGGCGACGCAGATGGGGATGAGCGCGAGCTTTTTGCCGAAGCCAGTGACGGGCGTGAACGGCAGCGGCATGCATACCAACATTTCGGTGCTCAAAGATGGCAAGAACCTGATGTGGGATCCGGCGGGCGAGGAGAAGACATCTCAGTTTGGCTGGGATTTTGTGGACCGGATTCTGACTGCCGGAAGTGATCTTTGCCTGTTGCTGAATGCAAGCGTGAATGCATATCGGCGGCTCGATCCGCACTTCGAGGCGCCGAACCAGATCAAGGCTTCGGCGACGGATCGCGGGTCGATGGTGCGCATTCCGATCGGCAACGAGAAGTCGGCGCGTGTGGAGGTGCGGTCGGTGGGGCCGGACGCGAATCCGTATATGGTGCTGTATTCGCTGTTCCGGACGGGGCTTACGGGAGAGATTTCGAAGATCGAGAACCTGCGGCAGGCGGAACGGTATCTGCCGGACAACATCTACACGGCGCTTGAGGACTTCCGTAAGGCGGAGTGGACGACCGAGATGCTGGGTGCGGATGTGAAGGCGCGCTACGCGGACCTGAAGCAGGCTTCAGCGGATCGCTGCGCGCGACTGCTGGGGACGATTGTGAAGCCGAGCGAAATCCAGTTTCATCACGATGTTTACAACCAGTTGCTGTGGGGACAGTTTTAGGCTGGGACCGAACAAGATCCGAGACAAAACACGAGAGGCCGAGCAGAATCGGCCTCTCGTGTGTTTAAGGAAGAGGCAGGCGGTTACCGGAGAATGTGTGCGGTAAACGGCTGCTCCGGTTGTCAGCCGTCTTTTGAAGCTGATAGGTTTGGCTGAATCCAAATTCGGGGTCGAACTCTTCATGCAATCCAGTTACAACAACATCACAGTTCCTGCGGATGGTCAGCCCATTGAGTACAAAGACGGCAGGTACACGGTGCCTGATCGTCCGATCGTGCCGTTCATCGAGGGAGATGGAACGGGTCGTGACATCTGGAAGGCTTCGCAGCGGGTGTTTGATGCGGCGGTAGAAAAGGCGTACGGCGGCAGGCGCAAGGTGGAGTGGTACGAGGTGCTGGCGGGCGAGAAGAGCTATCGCCAGACGCAGAACTGGTTGCCGGACGACACTGTTAAGGCGACCGTGGACTTTCGCGTGTCGATTAAGGGGCCGTTGACGACGCCGGTGGGCGGCGGCATTCGCAGCCTGAACGTGGCACTGCGACAACTCATGGATCTGTATCAGTGCATTCGGCCGGTGAAGTATTACGCGGGCGTGCCGAGCCCGGTGAAGCATCCGGAGAAGCTGGACGTGGTGATCTTCCGTGAGAATACGGAAGACATCTATGCGGGTATTGAGTTTCGCGAGGGGACTCCGGAGGCGAAGAAGTTTATCGACTTCGTGAACGACGATATGCTGAAAGGCACGAAGAAAAAGATCCGGCAGGACTCGGGCGTGGGTGTGAAGCCGATTTCGATTACGGGGTCGAAACGTCTGGTGCGCGCCGCGATCGAGTATGCGATCAAGAACAATCGTAAAATGGTGACGCTGGTACATAAGGGAAATATTCAGAAGTTCACCGAAGGCGCGTTCCGCGAGTGGGGATACGAAGTCGCGACGCAGGAGTTTCGCGACCAGGTGATCACGGAGCGCGAGAGCTGGATTCTAGGCAATCTGGAAGCGGATCCTACGTTGACGCATGGAGCGAATGCGGCTCTGGTTGAGCCTGGAATTGAGTTTGCGTCGAAGGAGTTTGGTGAAGAGATCGTGGCCGAGGTGCGGCATACCGTGGAGACGATCGGCGCGACGCATGGAGACGGCAAGTGGAAGTCGAAGATCCTGATCAATGACCGGATCGCGGACTCGATCTTTCAGCAGATCATTATTCGGCCGAGCGACTACTCCGTACTGGCGACGACGAATTTGAATGGAGACTACATTTCAGACGCGGCCGCGGCCCAGGTGGGCGGCCTTGGCATTGCGCCGGGCGCGAATATCGGTGACGGCTATGCGGTGTTTGAAGCGACGCATGGAACGGCGCCGAAGTATGCGGATAAGGATGTGATTAATCCGGGTTCGGTGATCCTGTCGGGCGTGATGCTGTTTGATTTTATCGGCTGGAGCGAAGCGGCGCGGATGATTGAGAGTTCGATGGAAAAGACGATTCAGCAGAAGTATGTGACGTATGATTTTGAGCGGCAGATGCAAGGGGCGACGAAGGCGAAGACCAGTGAGTTTGCCAGCCGGATGATTGAGAATATGTAACGGAGGCCGGTCATGGTGACAGGCGGGAACGCGACGGTGTTCATCACCAAAATGGATGAGGCGCTTCGGTTCTATACGGATGTGCTTGGGATGAAAGTCGCTTCGCATTTTGGAAACGATTGGGCGACGGTGGAGGCCGGTGGCTTTACGGTTGGCCTCCACCCGAAGGATGCGAAGCAGCCTGATCCTGGAACGCACGGTGCAATCATACTGGGCTTGAACGTGAATGACGTTGAAGCGGCGCGGGTGAAGGCGATGGAAGGTGGCGCGCTGGAGGTGGGCCCGGTAGTGCGGGGAAGCGGGGGCGCGTTTGTTCACTTCCACGACCTTGACGGAAACGCGCTTTACTTTTGGAGCATGGGATAGAGATAGAGGAACGAAATCTGTTCCGATGCAAAGGAGCTGAGCTATATTCGAGCAGCCATGAATGCTCAACGCTCGACTGGATTAGTGTTTGCCGCGCTGCTGTTGCCGCTTCTGCTTACCGGATGCGGGCAATCACCAGCGCCCACAACTGCTGGTTCTGGGAGCAATGCTCTTAGGGGCAACTGGCTGCTTGCCGGAAGCCTTCCGGTATCGGGCCCGGTGTTTCCTTTGCCGCAACAGTTTGGATTGACGATGACGCTGGATGTCAGTAATGGTCAGGTGCTGGCCGACATGTCGGTCTTCTACCCGTGCAGCAATGGCGCGGTGGGCGGCTCGGGTGCCTTACCGGCGACAACGATAGCAGCCGATGGCAGCTTTACGCTGCAGACGAATCAAGTGAGTACGCTCGTGCCGACGGTGATGCTCAGCGTTCATGGGAAGGCTCCACAAGCAGCAGGTGCGAACTGGACGGGAACCTACACGGCCACGAATGCAAATACAGGCTGCGCTCCGGTATCAGGAACGTTTACGGCGATGCCCATTCAAACTGTGAGCGGAACGTTTCTCGGGGTGGGAACGCTGGGCCCACAGAGTGGGCCAGCGATGCCTGCCTCGTCGGTGACCGTCGCATTTGTGCAGGGCGGCCCTGCGAGCCTCGACCCTCCGCTCTACGGTTCGCTGGTGAACAGCGTAAGCGCGCTCAGCGGGACCATTCAGGTAACAGGGTCGTCGTGCTTCACAAGCGGCACGGCGGCTATTCCGTCGGGAGCCGTGCTTGGGGACGGCGTTAACGCATCGTTTTTGATGAATGACGGATCAAGGCTGCTGTTGCACGGAAGTGTGCTGGATGTGGCTGCCACGACAATCAAGCTGGGTCCGATGCTTGTGATAGGTGGCGCCTGTGATGGCTGGTCTGGCTATTTTGGGAGTGTACTCACCCGTCAGTAAGTTTCGCGGTCGATATCCGAACCTTGCATGGTAAGGGATTCGCCACGCACGTATGATGATTTCGACCTATTTGGAAGCCTCACTGGAGAATCTAACATTATGCGTAAGAAAGTAACAATCGTCGGGGCCGGTAACGTTGGAGCTACCGCTGCTCACTGGATGGCCGCGAAGGAACTGGCGGACGTGGTGCTGCTGGACGTGGTGGAGGGCGTGCCGCAGGGCAAGGCGCTCGACCTGCTGCAGGCGATGCCGATCGAGAAGCGTGATGTGGCCATCCTGGGCACGAACGACTATGCGGACACGGCGAACTCGGACATCGTGGTCATTACGGCAGGGATTGCGCGTAAGCCGGGGATGAGCCGCGACGATCTGCTGAATACGAATTTTAAGATTATGAGCGATGTGGTCGAGAAGGTTGTGGCCGTGTCGCCGGAAACGATTCTCATTATCGTTTCGAACCCGCTCGATGCGATGGCGCAGACAGCGTACAAGAAAGCCAAGCTGCCTCGGGAGCGCGTGATTGGGATGGCCGGGGTGCTCGATTCGGCGCGGTTTCGAACGTTCATCGCGGAGGAGCTGCAGGTGTCGGTTGAGAACGTGACGGCGTTTGTGCTGGGCGGCCATGGAGACACGATGGTGCCGCTGTCGCGTTACTCGACCATGGCGGGGATTCCGATTACGGAGTTGATCGAGCCGACGCGCTTGAAGGAATTGGAGACGCGCACTGCGAATGGCGGCGCGGAAATTGTGAAACATCTAAAGACGGGTTCGGCGTACTATGCGCCGAGCGCGGCGGCGGTGGAGATGGTTGAGGCGATCCTCAAAGATAAGAAGAAGATTCTGCCGTGCGCGGCGTATCTCGAAGGCGAATACGGCATCCATGGGCTGTATGTCGGGGTGCCGTGCAAGCTCGGATCGAAGGGGCTGGAGAAGATCATCGAGATCAAGCTGACCGAGGAAGAACAGGCCGCATTGAACAAGAGCGCGGACGCGGTGAAGGAGCTTTGCACGGTGATCGGGGTCGCTTAGTGGCTGCGCCTTCCGGAGCCCATGTGCTGCGGAGCCCGTTGACTGAGGTACAGGCCGGCGATCGGCAGAGCGAGATGGAGCGCGCCTCCGCAGAGGGGAAGCACTCGCTCCGTTCGGTGCAGGCGATGCGTGGGCTGGCCGCCGTGATGGTGCTCCTGCTACACGCAACGGAGGTGGCCACGGAGCGCTTCGGCAGCCGGCACCAGAACTGGTGGGCCGGGGCCGCCGGAGTGGACATCTTCTTCGTGATCAGCGGATACGTTATGTCGCTCTCCTCGGGCCGGCTGGTGCGCCGGCACGGGGGGGCGACGGAGTTCCTGAAGCGGCGCGTGGAGCGGATCGTCCCGATCTATTGGATCGCTACCACGCTCAAGGTTGCACTTCTGCTTTGGATTCCTGCGCTGGGTTTGCGAGGACTTGGCGGAAGCTGGCATGTTGTGGCGTCGTACCTGTTCCTGCCAAGCTGGAACACGATCCATGCCGCGCTGCCGGTGGTGCCGGTAGGCTGGACGCTCAACTTCGAGATGCTGTACTACGCGTTGTTTGCTCTGGCGCTTGCGTTGAAGCTTCCTCCGCTGCGCATGCTGACGCCCCTGCTGATCGCGCTGGCGCTGGTTCCGCTAGCCGTGCATGCGAGGGTGTATGCGCTGCTTACCTGGTGCGATCCGATCCTGCTCGAGTTCCTGTTCGGGATGTCGCTCGAGCAAGTGTGGCGTCGCGGCTGGAAGCTGCGGCCTGCCCCCGCATGGGTGGTGTTATGCGTCGCGATGAGCTTGCTTGTGCTCTTCCCAAGACAAGAAGGAAGTCTGCTTCGGCCCTTACTGTGGGGCTTACCGGCTGCAGCGATGTTGGGAGCAGCATTGAGTTTGGAAGACAGCGTCGGCCGCCGAGTGCCGCGCTGGATGCTGCTGATCGGCGATGCGTCCTACTCGATTTACCTGACCCACGGCTTCATCCTGCCCGTGGTGGCCATGCTCCTGGAGGCGATGCCATGGGCCGAAATGCGGACGATGCTCCCAGTTGTTATTGCTTCGCTTGCGCTTTGCCTCGGCGCAGGTTGGATGTTCTATCGCTGGGTAGAGCTCCCGCTGATTCACTTCTTTCGCCGCCGCCGAACTGCAGCTTTGGCGTTCCGGTAGCATAGATGGATGCGATCACCAACGCGCAGCCTGCCCGGCTGGAGCAGGTTCCTGGAAGTCTATTGCGGCGCTGTTTTTCTGGGCTATGTTCTGATAATTCTCGGACATGGTTCGATCCCCAGCCTTACGGATTATGCTAACTGGACGTACCAAGGGGTGTTGCTGCGCGATCATCTGCTTGGCTTGCCGGATGCGGCGCACGCGCTGAAGCCTTATCCGGTTCCGAACAGCGCCGCTACGGTGGGCATCGGCTTGCTTTCGCTGTGGATGTCCTGGCAATTGGCGGCGAGGCTTTGGCTGGCAGCGCAACTTGTGTTCGCGCTGGCTTCGATTCGTTTCTTCCTGCGAGCGATCGGTGCCGATGCGGGCGCAAGCATTCTTGGCGCGGCGTTGTTTCTGAACCTCAATTTCTGGGACGGTTTCATCAACTTCCAAATGGGGATGAGCTGGTTGCTGGTCATTGCGGCTGTACTTGTGCGCAGGCAGCAGGAGCCGCACACTGGGCGCGATTGGATTGTTGGCGTCCTGCTGCTGCTCACGTTCCTGACGCATATGCTTCCGTTTGCGTTTGCGGGTTTGCTGGTCGTTCTCTATTGCGTTGAGCTTCGTCGCTTTCGCCTGCTCTGGCAGCTGGTTCCGTCCGGGCTGGCGTGCCTTTGGTATGTTGCTGGCCGCTATCTTCTGGGGGCAGATGCAGAGGGACAAGCGGGCATGGCAGACCCAGTGCGTAACTACTCGCCGGCCTTCTGGGCTTTCAAGGGGAACTCGTACCTGAAGTCGCTGGGCTTTGTAAATCCGACGTATGCGGGCAAGTCGGCGCTGGTCGCCTGGGTAGGTAAGGGAGGATTTGTGCTCCTCTTTGGGTTGAACCTTGCCCTTGCCCTTGCGGTGGCGTGGTGCATTTTTTCCGTGCTGCGAGGGTCTTCTTTTCAGCGGAATAAAGAGCGATTTCTATGGATCGGTGTAGTGGCATTGCTTCCGTTCTACCTTGTAGCGCCGGGATCGTTTCTGGGTGTTTCAGACCCAGGCTCAAGGCTGTTGCAACTTAGCCTGGTGCTTGGCCTTCTGCTCTGCGCGCGGCTCTCTAGTAAGTCACTTGTTTTTGCCAAGGGATGCGCCTTGGTGTTTATGACCGTTGACTTGGTGATGTTTTTCCGTTTTGCCTATGGACCGGAGAAGCCCGGTCAGGACGGCGCTCCTTTGCCCCAGGCGGTTGTTTCGTTAGCGCATGCATTCAATCATAACCAGGACTACCTGGTGCGAGCGCTAGAACGCGGCGATCGAACGAAGCTGGTATTTCCGACGGGTATTTTTGTGAATAAGTAGCTTGGGTATACTAGCGAATTACGTTCTATATAAAACAAGCAGAAACAGGAATGAAAAAGCCCGAGACCAGCTCGGGCTTTTCCGACTTTATTAAAAACTGTAAACTACGAAATGCGTTGGACGGTAACCGACTCAAGCACGACCGGCGTCTTAGGCCGATCCTGGCCGTCGCGTGGAAGCTTGCTGATCTTCTCGACAACGTCATAGCCTTCGACGACTTCGCCGAAGATGGTGTGCTTGCCGGTGAGCCAACTGGTGTCGGTGACGGTGATGAAGAACTGGCTGCCGTTGGTGTTGGGGCCCGAGTTGGCCATGGCAAGCTTGCCGGGCTGCTTGAAGCTGTGCTGGCTTCCCTTGGTCTCGTCGGCGAACTTATAGCCGGGGCCGCCCATGCCTGTGCCTTCGGGGTCGCCGCCCTGGATCATGAACTGGGGAATGACGCGATGGAAGATGGTTCCGTCGTAGAGCTTGTCGCCCTTTTTAGACCGGGAGTTCCACTCGCGCGAGCCTTCCGCGAGGTCAATGAAATTCTTTACGGTAACGGGTGCGTCGGACTCGAAGAGCTCGCAGGTGATGGTGCCTTCGCTCGTCTTGAAGGTGGCGTAGGTGCCGGGCTTGGTAGGCATGGTGACAGGTTGCTCCTTGCTGGTTGAACGTGCGTGAGGTGACTTTGATTCGATGCGCCGGGAAGTGCAGCGGAGCGCTGTTCGCCGGATTAGCGAGTGAATTTCGGTGTCGCCGGTGGAGGCGCGAGCGGCGTGTCGCTGGGCGCAGAGGCCGGTGAAGCTGGGACGGGAGCGGCGGCCGGTTGCGGCGGAAGCGCCGGCATGGGCTGTCCCTCCCGCACGATGCTCACCTTGTCGATCGTGACCGGTGTTGAGGGTTTGTCGTTCCGGTCGCGATCGACGCGAGCGATCGTGGCGACGAGCAGGACGGTGTGCGCGTCGCACTGGCCGAAGATAGTGTACTTGCCGTCGAGGTCGGGCTGGGGGGCTTCCGTGATGAAGAACTGGGTGCCGTTGGTGTTGGGGCCGGCGTTGGCCATGGCGAGGCGGCCGGGAACGTCGAAGGTGAGGTTAGGGTCGTTTTCGTTGTCGAAGTAGTAGCCGGCGTCGCCTGTGCCGTCGCCGCGGCGGTCACCGCCCTGAATCATGAAGCCGGGGATGACGCGATGAAAGGTGGTGCCGTTGTAGTACGACTTGCCGTGAACTTTTTGTTGGGTGACGGGGTCGGTCCAGTCCTTGGTGCCGTCGGCGAGGCCGATGAAGTTCGCGGAGGCGACGGGGGCTTCCTTGTCGAAGAGCTTGCAGGTGAGGCGGCCCATCGAGGTGTCGATGACGGCGGTGGATCCGGTGGGAATGGGCGAGGGCTTCGGTGCGGCAACCGCGCCGGGAGCGTCCGGCAAGGCGGGAGGAGTCGAGGTCTGGGCAACGGATGAGATCGTGCCGAAGAGCGTGGCGGCGGAAAGAACGGCGAAGCGAAGACGCATCATCACGGGTTAAGACTATTCCAAGGGGAAGATGAGAGCAAAGGCGGGCAGGACGGCCGGCCAGCGCATCCAATACCGAGGAGAGTTCAAGATGAGCAAGCTGGCGCTGTATGTACGCATGAAGGCGAAGCCGGGCAAAGAGGCCGACGTCGAGGCTTTTCTGAAGCAGGGTGAAACGATGGCACAGGCGGAGCAAGGGACGGTAGACTGGTTCGCGATCAAGGAAGACGACGGGGCGTACAGCATTTTTGATACCTTCGAGACGGAAGCGGCGCGGGATGCTCACCTGAATGGCGAGATCGCAAAGGCGCTGATGGCGAAAGCTAGCGAGCTATTTAGCGAGCCTCCGCAGATCCACAAGATTTCGGTGCTGGCGGAGAAGTAATCTGGCCAGTTACGAAAGAAAGACGGACAACTCGACAAGGTTGGTCGTCATCCAGAGAGGAAGAGGTGGACCATGGCACAAGGATTGGATGCAACGAAGATTCCGGGACGTCCTTCGCATGAGGCGATCGAGTCGACCGGGGAAGAGTCAGACGCGAGCAGATTGAACAAGGATGCGATGGAGAGCGCGAAACGCGCGGAGAACCGGATCACCTCGGATGAGACGAAGATTCCGGGCAGCAGTATTTTTACGAAGTAGGTTTGTTGGGTTGTAAGAGAAATCCCGCCCTGGTGGCGGGATTTCTTGCCTTCAAGGTACTCGAACTACCGCGCGAAGAGATCCTTCACCTGCTGAAAGACAACGTCGCGGCTCACGTCGGAGATGGCTTCAATGAGTGGAAGCTGCTTGGGGCAGGCGGCTACGCAGTTCTGGGCCATGCCGCACTCCTGGACGCCGCCGTCTCCGGCGAGGGCGCGGAGGCGCTCGGTTTTGAGGACGGC
>CAXSDM010000101.1:0-1733 GCA_964235575.1 uncultured Acidobacteriaceae bacterium
TAGAGCTTGCGCGGCATGCGACCGGCGAGGAAGGCTTCGCGGCCGGCTTCGACGGCCTTGCCCATGGCGGAGGCCATGAGGACGGGGTCGGCGGCGCCGGCAATGGCGGTGTTGAGCAACACGGCGTCGAAGCCGAGTTCCATGGCGAGGGCGGCGTCGGAGGCGGTGCCGAGGCCGGCGTCAACGACCAGCGGAACCTCGGTGATGAGCTCGCGCATCATGCGCAGGGAGCTGGGATTGGCGAGGCCAATGCCAGTGCCGATGGGCGCGCCGAGGGGCATGACGGCGGCGGCTCCGACGTCGATGAGGCGCTTGGCAAAGACGATGTCGTCGGACGTGTAGGGCAGGACGGTAAAGCCTTCCTTGACCAGGACGCGGGTGGCTTCGACGGTGGCCTGGACGTCCGGGTAGAGGGTGGGGAGGTCGCCGATGACTTCGATCTTGACCCAGTCGGAGAGGCCGACCTCGCGGGCCAGGCGGGCGGCGCGGATGGCTTCGTCCGCGGTGTAGCAGCCGGCGGTGTTGGGCAGGAGGAAGTAGCGGCTAGGGTCGATAAAGTCCAGCAGAGAGTCCGAGGTGCGGTCGAGATTGACGCGGCGGACGGCGACGGTGACCATCTCGGCTCCGGAGGCTTCGATGGCGGCGCGGGTCTGGGGGCCGTCCTTGTATTTGCCGGTGCCGACGATGAGGCGCGAGTGGAAGGTGCGGCCGGCGATGACGAGAGGGGCCAAGGTGTTTGTGACGAGGGGTGCGGCGATGACCGGGGATGCCATAGAGTCCATGGTAAGCGGTTGAAGGCGGAAAAGCGGATGGCCCGCTTCCCTTTCGGGTGAGCGGGCCATTGCCGGTGGACTGTTGAGATTGACCTGAGGCATCCACGCTTCTGGATGGGCCTCGGAGTGGAACTTCTGGAACTCCAGGACTAGAGCGGGATGCTCTAAGCCTCAGTCACCTCACGTACCGTTTTGCTACAACAATTACTGTCAATTTTCATAGGCTGGACCATCCTCCTTTCCCGTGTAGCTTCAAGTTAGTCCAGGACGGAGGGCGGCGTCAAGAGGCGGTCTGTCGATGTGTTTGCTCCGTCAAATTGACGGGGTGCGGTCACGGTCTCTGCGAGAATAAGGCGACATGGTCAAAGTGGTTTTTCTTTTGCTGCAGGCGTGTGTCGGCGTGTCGTTTGCGACGGCCCAGCATCCGTCTGAGCCCTCTCCGCAAAGCGCTCCGGACCAGGGCGCGCCTACTTTTTTTTCTCATTCCGACACGACGCGGTACCTGGTTGGCGGGCAGGCAAACATCATCTTTCAGGCGGACGCGCCGTTTCACTCGCCCTACGAGAGTGTCAACAGCTTTGTCGGCCGGGGCGAGTATAAGACGTCGCTGATCGGGACGATTTACACAGCCTTCGAGCTGAACAAGAATTCTAAGTATGCAACCGACGGTGTTTTCGATGTGGAGTCGGCTGGCGGGCGCGGACTTTCGCAGGCGCTGGGGCTGGCGGGATTTACGAATCTGGACGTGGTTCGAAATCCGAACCTTGGCTCGAAGCCGTACCTGGCGCGGTATGAGCTGCACCAGGTGATTGGCCTGTCGGACCATCTGGTCGAGGTGTCGCGGACGTCGTTTTCGCTGCAGCCCGCGCTGCCGGATCGGCGGATTGAGCTGTGGGCGGGGCGCATGAGCTTGCCGGATCTGATGGACCAGAATCCGGTGGGGACCGACTCGCACCTGCA
>CAXSDM010000101.1:1833-4230 GCA_964235575.1 uncultured Acidobacteriaceae bacterium
GACTACCGGCAGCAGAACATTTTGTTTTTGGAGCACGGGACGCCGACTCCGGACATTACCGCGCATGCGCCGAAGCCGACGGTGAAGTATGGCGTGGCGGCGAACTTCGACCAGGAGGTTTCCGACAACGGCCGGCTTTGGGGGCAGTTCGGGTGGAACGAGGGCGAGCACGAGTCGTATGCGTATACGGAGATTGACCAGACGATGGCGCTGGGCGGGGATTACATCATGCGCGGGCTGGGACTGCCGAACGACAAGGTTGGGCTGACGTTTGTGACGAATGCGATCAAGCGGGACCACCAGGCGTATCTGGCCATGGGCGGCCATGGCTTTCTGCTTGGCGATGGCAAGCTGAACTATGCGCGCGAGGACATTGTGGAGTTCTACTACAACCACCACACGTGGAAGGGGCTCTACTATGCCTTCGATGAGCAGTTGGTGGAGCACCCCGGATACAACCAGGATCGCGGGCCGGTGATGGTCGAGTCGGTGCGGATGCATGTTGATTTCTAGGCGTGAACCGCTGGAATCTATACTTAGCGTGTGAGTCTGCTTGCGGCTGAGATCGTTGGGTTGGTGGTGGGTCTGCTGCTGGGCAGCTTTCTAAATGTGTGCATCGTGCGGGTGCCGCGCGGGGAAAGTGTGGTGCGGCCAGGCTCGCATTGCCGGGCGTGTGGTCACGCGCTGCGGTGGTACGACAACGTTCCGCTGCTGAGCTGGTTGCTGCTGCGGGGGCGGTGCCGGGACTGCGGGGTGGGGATTTCGTGGCGGTATCCGGTGGTGGAGCTGGCGGTTGGAGTCTGGTTTGCGCGGCTGGGCTACTCCCTGGGGTTGGCGTTCTTCGGGCCCACGCAGCAGCCGCGGACTTCTCCGTTTGACTTCCCTGTCACGTACCTTCTTTTCCTGCTGGGTTCTGCGGTTTTGGGCTGGCTGCTGATCGGGCTGATCGTGATTGACTGGGAGTGGCAGCGGCTGCCGGATGCGTTTACGCTGAGCGGGATCGCTGCGGGGCTGTTCCTGGTGTGTACGCAGGCGATTTTTCTTGGGCCCACGGACGACCAGATTGTGCTGAATAGTGCCAAGCAGCTGCGGCTTGCGAGTCCCGGGAGCTTTGCGGCGCGGGGGAATGTCTTTCTGACCGGGCCGGAGGCGTTGATCTTTGGACGGGTGGCGGCGGTGTGTGGGGCGGCGCTTATTCTGCTGCTGGTGCGCTGGGGGTACAAGCGGGTGCGCGGGCGCGAGGGGCTGGGGCTGGGCGATGTGAAGATGCTGGCGATGGTGGCGGCGTTTCTGGGGTTCTGGCCGGCGGTGCTCACGCTGTTCGTGGGGGTGGTGCTGGCGAGTGCTTACGCGGTGATGCTGCTGGCGCGTGGACGGGCTGGGGCTGCGACGCGTTTGCCGCTGGGAAGTTTCCTTGGGGTAGGGGGCTTGTTTGTTGCGGTCGCGGGCGAACGCTTGATCGATTGGTACCGGGGATTGCTGTGACGGTACTTAAGTTTCCGCCCGGTGAACAGGCTCCTTGACTCTCGACTGGCCCACTTCTAAGCTCGAAGCTGGCCATGCAGACATCTCCGTATCCTTACATCTGGCAATATCTTCCTTTGGTGCTGCAGATCCTGGTCGCCGTGGGTTTGGCGGGCGGGATGGTGGGCGGCTCCTTCTTCATCGGCAAGCATAAGAACTCGCGCACCAAGGGCGGCACGTATGAGTGCGGCATGGACCCGGTGGGCGATGCGCGCGGGCGGTTCTCCGTGCGCTTCTATATGGTGGCGATGCTGTTCATCCTGTTCGACGTGGAAGCGGTGTTCATGCTGCCGTGGGCGGTGATCTTCAAGCGCCTGCCGGCGATTACCGGGTCGCGGATGTTTGGCTTCTGGGAGATGCTGGTGTATCTCGGGTTTGTGGCGGTGGGGCTGTTCTATGTCTGGAAGAAGGGCATCCTGAACTGGGCGAACGACAAGGGAGACCTTTAATGTACGACCCTGCGAGCGCAGTGTATGGGACCGAGGCGGTGTTTGCGGCGCATCCGGAGCATGCGGCCGTAGTCGCGCTGAAGGATCTGGCGACCGATGCCAAATTCGACCGCGACGAGATGACCATCACGGTGGCGCGCGAGAGTGTAATCGCCGCGGCGACGGCTTTGAAGCACGCCGGGTATAACTTTCTTGAAGATGTCACGGCGGTAGATTGGCTGCCTTCCGAGCCGCGCTACCAGATTGTGTACCACATCCTGTCGCACCGGATGAAGCAGCGGGTCCGCCTTGTCGCGCGGCTGTTCAATGAGGATGCGGCGATCGATTCGATTGTGTCGGTGTGGCCTTCCGCGAACTTCTATGAGCGCGAGATCTTTGATCTGTTCGGCGTCCACTTCGGCGGACACCCCAACCTGAAGCGGAT
>CAXSDM010000101.1:4330-10141 GCA_964235575.1 uncultured Acidobacteriaceae bacterium
ATGCCGTCGCGGATCGATCAGTACGAGAACATGCTGACGGGCAATCCGATCTGGATGGGACGGTTGAAGGGTGTGGGCTATCTTTCGGCCGAAGATGCGATTGCGCTGGGCGTGACGGGGCCGCCGATGCGGGCGTCGGGCGTGGACTGGGATCTGCGGCGGGATATGCCGTACTCGGGGTATGAGAAATTCGATTTCCAGGTGCCGGTGTCCGATGTGGGCGATGTGTGGGCGCGGTACGTGGTGCGCATGCAGGAGATGCGGGAGTCGGTGAAGATCTGCCAGCAGGCGCTGGACGGGATGCCGGAGGGACGCATCGTCGCGATTGCGCCGAAGATCGTGCTGCCGGACCGCGAGCAGATGAAGACGCAGATGGAGTCGATGATCCACCACTTCAAGATTGTGACGGAAGGCTTTGCGGTTCCGGCGGGCGAGGTGTTCCAGGCGGTCGAGTCGCCGCGTGGGGAGATGGGATACTACGCGGTGTCCGATGGCACGGCCAAGCCGTACCGGGTGCATATGCGGAATCCTAGTTTTGCTACGCTGCAGGCGCTTGAGACGATGTGCAAAGGGCGGATGCTGGCGGATGTGGTGGCGGTGATTGGGTCGATCGATATTGTGCTGGGGGAGATCGATCGGTGAGCAACAATCACGACATGTGGGCGGAATCCCTTAAGTCGAAATACAAAGGATTAGGTCGAACGGGTTTTGGCTTCTGGGATAGGTTTCTAGCATCCCTTATGGATTATTCAGAAGCGCTCAACAAGCGTGATAGCAAGATATTTATAAATTTCGTCAGAGAAGACGACCACCTAGTATCACTCACTGGTCCGATTGTTGAGTTACATTTTCTGTTAGATCCCTTATCCCAGATGATTCATTACAGCTTCACGTCGAAGAAGCTCGTTTCGCTATGGGCAAGCTCAGATATTCCTTCGAGACATGGAACGCTTGCGGTAAACGAAAGCGGACTCCTTTCTGATCCTCCTTTGTCTTTTGTTAATCTCGGCAATGTTTTGGAATTAAACGATGTCTCAGATGTGATGAAGGCTTCTTGGCCCATCCATGACATTGCAGCCATGTGCTTTGTGGAGAAGCTTCTAGATGCAAGCACTATCCTCTATACACCGTGAGCTTTGGACGTCGTGGGCTTCGATGCTACGGGTGTATGCGGCGGCGCATGGATTGACGAGTGCGCATCATGCGGTGGTGGAGGTGGGCGCAGACGAGATTGTGCTGCGGGTGGATACGCGGTGGGTGCGGTTTACGCGGGATGCGATGACGACGAGTGAGGGCGTGGTGGCTCCGTTCGTGATCGCGGAGGATGGGTCGGTTTCGGTGGGGGACCGGACGGAGGAGATGGATATGGCGGCGGAGTGGGTGGCGCGTGGGTTGCTGATCAGGGATTGAAGGCTGCGTCCAGACCAGCGCTTCCGGCGACTCAGATACATTGTCCGCAGACTAACCCTTTGTCCTGCTCACGGCCGTACCAAGCGTACTAAGATAAGAGTCGCAGTATCCCGACTCGCCCAAGGACCTACGATGATCTCCCGCCGCACCTTTCTTCAGACTGCCTCTGCCGCCGCGGCTACAGCCGCTCTTCCGCTGCCGAGCTTTGCCGCCCCGACGGGCGAGGCGGCCGCGGACCCGCTGCGGTGGATCGACCCGCGCATCGGCACCGGGGGCCACGGCCATTGTTTTCCGGGTGCCAGCGTGCCGTTTGCCGCCGTGCAACTTTCACCCGACACCTATAACGATGGTTGGGACTGGTGTTCCGGCTATCATGTCTCCGATACGAGCATCATGGGCTTCTCGCACACGCATCTGAGCGGCACCGGCTGCGGCGATTTGCTCGACTTTCTGGTGATGGCGGGCACCGGCCCGGTGAAGCTTGAGCCCGGGCCAAGATCGAACCCGGACCAGGGCTATCGTTCGCGATTCGACCACAAGGATGAGGTCATTGAGCCGGGGTACTATGCCGTTCTGCTCCAAGACCCAAAGGTGCACGTCGAGCTGACCTCGACCGAGCGCACCGGCATTCATCGCTACACGTTTCCGCAATCGAATGAGGCTTGGCTGATCGTCAATCTGACGCACAGCTACCTGACGAACAACAGTTCATCGGTGTACAAGGCGCAGCTCTCGAGCCCTGCGCCGGACTCGCTTGCGGGCGGCCACATGACGCGTGCGTGGGGGCACGATCGCCAGTGTTTCTTTCGTCTGCAGGTCTCGAAGAAGCCTGTGAAGGTGGTGTTTTATTCGAACGGGAAGCCGCTCGGCGACACCGCGCCGGTAGCAGGCGATGATTTGAAAGCCGTGCTGCACTTCAGGACCAAGGCCAACGAGGCGATCCTGGTGCGCACGGGCATCTCCGGGGTGAGCGCCGAAGGTGCGGCGAAGAACCTGCAGGCGGAGCAGCCGGACTTCGACTTTGCGAAGACGCGCGCGGCGGCGCAGGACAAGTGGCGCGCGCAGCTGGGGCGGGTGGAGGTTGACATCGCGGATGCAGATCAGAAGCGGATTTTTTATACCGCGCTCTACCACATGTCGCTCGGCCCGCAGCTGTTTGATGACGTTGATGGAAGCTATCGCGGGATGGATGCGCAGGTACACCAGATGCCGGCGGGCCAGCACAACTATACGACCTTCTCGCTGTGGGATACGTTCCGCGCGGCGCATCCGGCGTATACGTTGATTCAGGCGGATCGCGTTCCGGACTTTGTGAATACGCTGATCCGCATGGCCGAGCAGAGCCCCGCCGGCATGCCGGTGTGGCCGCTGCAGGGGACCGAGACCGGCACCATGACGGGCTATCACTCGGCTTCGGTGATGGCCGAGGCGATCATGAAGGGGTTCCCGGGCATCGATCCCGAGGCGGCGTACAAGGTGATGAATGAGCGCGCGATGGTGGAGAACTATCGTGGGCTGGGCTACTACCGGCAGATGGGCTATATTCCGTCGGACCGCGAACAGGAGTCGGTCTCGAAGACCTTTGAGTACTGCTACGCCGACTGGGCGCTGGCGCATGTGGCCAAGAAGGTGGGCAAGAACGACGAGGCCGCGAGGCTGCGGACGCGTTCGCTGAACTATAAGCACTATTTCAATCCGAAGAGCACCTTTATGGAGCCGAAGCTCGAGGACGGCAGCTTCGCGACGCCGTTCGATCCGATCGAGATGGGCCATCAGAAGCGGTGGCGCGACTTTACGGAGTCGAACTCATGGCAGACCAGCTTTGGGATCCAGCACGATCCGGCGGGCCTGATTGCGCTTTATGGTGGGGAGAAGCCGTTTGTGACGAAGCTCGATGGGCTGTTTCACGCGGCGCCGGATCTTCCTCCGGATGCGCCGCCGGATATTGCCGGCATGGTGGGTCAGTATGCGCATGGCAACGAGCCGTCGCACCATATCGCTTACCTGTATGTGTATGCCGGCGCGCCGTACAAGACGCAGGCCCGGGTGCGCAGTCTGATGGACACGATGTATCGCGCGCAGCCGGATGGTATGGAGGGCAACGAGGATGTGGGGCAGATGTCGGCGTGGTTTCTGCTCTCGGCGCTGGGGTTCTATCCGGTCGATCCGGTCAGCGGCAACTACATCCTGGGCTCGCCGCTGGTGGAGAAGGCAACGGTACAGCTGGGCGGAGGCAAGACGCTGAAGATCGACGTCAAGCGCTCAAACCCGAAGGACTGCTACGTGCAGGCGTTCACGTTGAACGGCAAGCCTCAGCAGAGGGCGTGGTTCCATCACTCTGAGATTGCGCAGGGCGGCACTCTTTTGCTCGAGATGGGACCGGAACCGAAGCAGGATTTTGCCTCGGCGCGGGCGCATCTGCCGCCGTCGCTGGTGCTGTAACCCGGGCTGGTTTTCACCCGAGGCATGCGGCGGCTTGCACGATGAGATTGGCTTCTCTTCGCGGCAAGCCGTCATTTCTCCATCGCACCAAACGGCCCGCCCACCTGCGCTGCGCTGATGCGATAAGCTATGCTCATGGCTGCGATTGCAGAATCCATCTTTACTCCCCAAACGGCTGCGCGGTTCGACAAGCTGGCGACAATCTACCCGGTGAAGCGCTCGGCGCTGGTGCCGATGCTGCTGTATGCGCAGGATGAACTCGGCTTTGTGAGCGAGGGCGCGATCCAGGAGATCGCCAAGCGGCTGGATTTGTTCGACCTGGACGTGCGCAATGTGCTGAGCTATTACTCCATGCTGCGGACGCAGCCGGCAGGACAGTTCAATATCCAGGTGTGCACGAACATCAGCTGCATGCTGCGCGGCGGGTACGAGATCCTGGACCACTGCAAGGAGAAGCTGGGCATTGGGCACAAGCAGGTGACCAAGGACGGCGTGTTCTCGCTTGAAGAGGTGGAGTGCATCGGGGCATGTTGCTGGGCTCCGGCCATGCAGGTGAACTATGACTTCCATGATGACCTAACGCCGATCAAGGTAGACGCGATCCTTCAGGACTATGCCGAAGGCCGCGGGAAGGACGTGAAGTAATGCCGACCCATGTGTCGCATCCGGATGAAGCGATCGTGTTGAAGCGCAGGTTTGGCCAGGGCGCACGCGATATCGAGAAGTACGTCGAGCTCGATGGCTACAAGGCTGTGCAGCAAGCGATTGCCGAGGGGCCGGAGTGGATCATTAATACCATGAAGGCGAGCGGACTGCGCGGGCGCGGCGGTGCGGGCTTTCCGACAGGGCTGAAGTGGAGCTTTGTGCCGAAGAACGACAAGGCCAAGTATGTGCTGGTGAATGGCGACGAGTCCGAGCCGGGGACGTGCAAGGACCATGTGATCTTTCTTGAGGACCCGCATGCGGTGATTGAGGGCACGATGATTGCGGGCCTCGCGATCGGGTCGAAGCTGGGCTTTATCTATCTGCGCGGGGAGTACCGGTATCTGCTGAAGATCGTGGAGAAGGCCGTGGCGGATGCGTATGCCAAGGGCTTTCTGGGCAAGAACATCTTCGGCAAGGAAGGTGTGGACTTCGACATCATCACGCAGACGGGTGCGGGCGCGTATGAGGTAGGGGAAGAGTCGGCGCTGATGGAGTCGCTTGAAGGCAAGCGCGGGGTGCCGCGGATAAAGCCTCCCTTTCCTGCCGTGGTGGGGCTGTATGGCGGGCCGACGGTAATCAACAATGCGGAGACGATTGCGAGTGCGCCGCATATTTTGCTGATGGGCGGCGAGGCGTACGCGAAGTTGGGCTCAGAGCGTAATGGCGGGACGCGGCTCTTTGGGATTTCGGGGCATGTGGAGCGGCCGGGTGTGTATGAGCTGCCGATGGGCTACTCGCTGCGCAAGGCAATCTATGAAGTGGCGGGCGGGATCAAGGGCGGCAAGCAGCTGAAGGCGGTGGTGCCGGGCGGGTCGAGCTGTCCGGTGCTGACGGCCGATGAGATAGACGTGGGGCTGGACTTCGACCAGATGGGCAAGGCTGGGACGATGCTGGGTTCGGGCGGAATCGTGGTGCTCGATGAGACGGTGTCGATCGTTGAGTTTGCGCTGCGGGTGATCAGCTTCTACCAGCATGAGAGCTGCGGCTGGTGCATTCCCTGCCGTGAGGGTACGGACTGGATCAAGAAGACGCTGGCGCGGGTGTATGCCGGCGGCGGAAGCCGGAAGGATATCGATAATGTGCAGTACCTGGCGGACAACATGATGGGACGGACGTTTTGTCCGCTGGGCGATGCGGCAGCGATGCCGACGCTGGCCTTTGTAAAGAAGTTTCGCAAGGAGTTTGAGGATTATATCGATGGAAACCGGGCCGGGACGCCGGTGATGAGTGAGGTGCATGAGTTGGTCGGTGCGG
>CAXSDM010000102.1:0-1859 GCA_964235575.1 uncultured Acidobacteriaceae bacterium
AAAATACCACCTTCTTTCTGCCATGGGCAAATAAATTCTTCCTCGATCTCGCCCGCTCACCGTCTCAGCCGGCAACGCACCCGGGCCGAAGCTCCTTTCGCATGCGCAAACCTTCGCCAACACGCCCAATTCCCTGTACATTCTTCTCATTCCGTTTGATCCGGTAGGTCACCGATGCCATTCACGCCCCTTCGCGTTCTGCTTGCTGTCTGCCTTGCCTGCCTGACCGCTACCTCCCCGGCTCAGTTATCTACGACTCTCCAGGCGAACCGCATCGCCGCTCACCCCGACTTCACCGCAACCGCCAGACTCGTCGGCCACGTCCCGTCCTGGGCCTCTCCGGACCGCGACCAGGGCCAGGTTCCTGACGCCTTGCCACTCCACCTCACCTTCGTCCTCACCCGCTCCGCCGAGCGCCAGGCTGCCTTCACCCAGCTCCTCGCCGACCAGCAGAACCCCGCTTCGCCCAACTATCATCACTGGCTCACCCCGCAACAGGTTGGCGAACTCTACGGTCCCACTCAGGCCGACCTCGACACGCTCACCGCCTGGCTCAGCTCCCGCGGCCTGACCATCGTCGACACCGCTCCCAGCCGCATCTTCATCCACGCCTCCGCTCCCGCCTCCGTCGTCGCCAGCGCCTTCGCCACCGGCTTCCACTTCTTTGCCGTCAACGGCGAATCACATCTCGCCGCTACTGCCGATCCTCAACTGCCCACCGCGTTGCTCCCCCTGATCGGCTCTATCGCCGGCCTCGCCGACACGCCCATCCACCCCACCAACGGCAGTGGCTCCGCCGCCGCGCCGTCCTCGAGCGGCCCGCACCCCGAGTTCACCAGCGCCAACTCCGGTGCCCACTACGTCACGCCCGCCGACTTCGCCCTTATCTTCGACCTGCAGCCCACGTACCTCTCCGGCATCACCGGCACCGGCCAGAAGATCGCGATTATCGGCCGCTCGCGGGTCGTGTCCACCGACATCTCCGAGTACGAGACCAACACCAACCTCGCCGCCAACCTTCCCAACACCATCGTTCCTCCCACCGGCGTCGATCCTGGCATCACCGGCAATGGCGACCAGAGTGAGGCCACCCTCGACGTCGCCCGCGTCCTCGGCACCGCACCCGCCGCTTCGGTCGACCTCGTCGTCAGCGGCACCGCCGGCGGCCTCAACGGCATCTACATCGCCGCCCAGTACAACGTCCAGACGCTGCTCGACCCCGTCATGAACATCAGCTTCGGCAGCTGCGAGGTCCTCTCCGGATCCTCCGGCGTCAGCCTCTGGGACACGCTCTTCGCGCAGGCCGCCAGCGAAGGCATCTCCGTCTTCGTCTCCGCCGCAGACTCCGGCGCCGCCACCTGCGACACCCAGTTCGGCGTTCCGCCCGCTTACCAGTTCCGCAGCATCAATTACATCTGCGCAAGCTCCTACGCCACCTGCGTCGGAGGCACTGAGTTCGCCGACGGAGCAAACACCGGCAGCTCGCAGTACTGGTCGGCCACCAATGGGACGGGGCTTGCCTCCGCGCTGAGCTACATTCCCGAAGGCGCCTGGAACGAGCCGGTCTCCTCTACCGGCAGCTACGTCGCCGCTTCCGGAGGCGGAGGCGCCAGCCTCTACATTTCCAAACCCTCCTGGCAGACCGGCACCGGCGTGCCCGCCGACGGCGTCCGCGACGTTCCCGATGTCAGCTTTCCTGCCTCCGCCCACGACGGCTACTACGCCTGCTACGCCAGCGGCAACGGAGACTGCGCCGCCGGCCGCTACGAATACTTCTATGGCACCTCCGCCGCCGCGCCCGCCATGGCTGCCGTTACCGCCCTGCTGAACCAGAAATCCGGACATACCCAGGGCAATCT
>CAXSDM010000102.1:1959-9842 GCA_964235575.1 uncultured Acidobacteriaceae bacterium
CTTACCGAAGCCACTTCCACCGTCGCCGACAACCAGACCGACGTCTTCACCGCCGCCTTCACCTCCACCACGGCCGGAACCCCCACCGGCACCGTCCAGTTCTTCGCCAACGGAACCGCCCTCGGGGCACCCATTGCGCTGACCTCCGGCAGAGCCATCACCTCCGCCGAACCGTTCCCAGCCGCCGGAACGTACCTCATCACCGCCGCCTACTCAGGCGATACCAACTTCGCCGCCGCGACCGCCCCCGGCATCTCTCTTACCGTCACCGGCCTCGCCTCCCAGTCCAGACTTACCCTCGCGAGCACCTCCATCCCGGTCGGCACCTCGGCCAACCTCTCGGTCACGGTCACGCCCGCGTCCGGCTCAGCGGTCCCTACCGGCCTCGTCCGCTTCTACTCGAGCGCCCTGGGTTACCTCGCCACCGTACCGTTGGTGAACGGATCCGCGACCGTTCCGAATACATTCTCCACCGTCGGCACCTCCACCCTCACCGCTTACTATCTCGGCGACTCCGTCTTCTCGCCTTCCAGTTCACCCTCACTCCCCTACGTTGTCCAGAAGCTGCAATCCACGCCCCAAATCAACCTGACCTCGTCCAGCGTCGGCCTGGGTGGCTTTGTCACACTAACCGTGTCCCTTCCCTATCTCACCCCCAGCTCCGCACCGTTCGCCACGGGGACCATCCAGTTTCTAGACGACGGTCTACCCCTGGGTGTACCCCTTACCCTGAGCGGAGGAGTCGCCTCCGTCACCCAGGTTTTCCAGGCCGCCGGTACCCAGACCATCACCGCTTCCTACTCCGGCGACAGCTACTGGGCGGCTTCTAGCGGAGGAGGCGCGACGCTCCTCGTCCTCTCCACGCCCGCATCCTATGCGCTTGTCTCTTCCACCCCCACCCTGACCCTCACCGCAGGAGCCTCCTCGGGCAACACCCTCACGGTCGGCGCCCTCGGCAGCAACGGCTTTGTCGGCGCCGTCACCCTCGCCTGCACAGTCACCTATAACGGCACGGGCGTCGCAGCCAACCCACCAGCCTGCGTTGTGTCCCCCTCTCTCGTGGCCGTCACTCTCGGCAGCTCTCCTCCCATCAGCACGGTTACGTTCACCTCCACCGCCGCGCACATGATCCACGCCAACCCCGTCAGCCGCCTCGCCCCGGAGAGCTCCACCCGCCTCCGCCAACAAGCCTCACAAGCCACCCTCTTTGCCGCCCTCCTGCTTGGCCTTCTGCCGTTTCGCCGTCGCAGGTCCCGCATCTCTCTACTTTCCGCCCTCGCCCTCACCGCCGTCTTCGCCGCCCTCACAGGGTGCGGCGGCGGCGGCTCCAGCGGCAGCCCAACGCCCACCCCATTCCCCGGCACCACGCCCGGCAGCTACACCGTCACCATCACCGCCTCCACCACCAACCCCAGCACCCCCGTCCCGACCCCGGCCACCATTGCCCTCACCATCCAGTAGTCGTCGGTTCTGACTGTCAGCCCGGCTGCTTGCCCTTCAAGCCCATTGCCGCCATCACCATTTGCAGGTCTTTCCACGCCTCCCCCTTCTGGCGCGGATCGCGCAACAGAAACGCCGGATGATACGTGATCACCGTCTTCGCCCCGCGCACCTCATGGAAGCGCCCGCGCAAAGACGCCAGTGGCTGTTTTACCCCCAGCAGATACATCGCCGCCGTCGCCCCGAGCGCGACCACGAACTCCGGCTGCACCGTGTCCATCTGCTTGACCAGGAACTGCGTGCAGGTATTCGCCTCCACCGGCTCCGGCGCGCGGTTTGCCGGCGGCCGGCACTTCACGATGTTCGCAATGTAAACCTCTTCGCGTCGCAGCCCCATCGCGGCAATCATGTTGTTCAACAACTGCCCGCTCTTGCCCACGAACGGCAATCCTTGCGCATCCTCATCCGCGCCCGGCCCCTCCCCAACAAACATTAACCGCGCATTAGGATCGCCATCTCCGAACACAATCGTCCGCCGCCCCGCGTACGCCAGCGGACACCGCGTGCAATCGCCTATCTCCGCCTTCACCGCAACCAGGGCAGCCGCGCGCTCCGGAGCAGCCACACGGGCCCCCGGCAGAGGTTCCCGCGCCTGCAACGAAATCAATTTCGCGATATCCAACTCCTCAGGCGCAGATACCGGCGCCGTTTCCACCGCAAACACAGAAACCGCCTCAACCAGCGGAGGCGGTACGTTCAATGCACCCAGAACTTCAGGAGGAACAAGAGTTGAGGAGGCCCGGCCCGTCACCGGTTCTGCTTCCCCGTGCGTGGCCTCGCCTATCCTGTAAAAGTCCAGCACGCCAAGATCGCGGTAGTACTCCACGTACGCGCGAAGCTGCGCAAGCTCATCGGCGGCAAGTGCCATCTGCCCAGCTTACAGCGGCTTGAGCGACAATGTGTCATCTACCCCCGGAGCGACGATCCGCTCCGGCAACACAAACGTGACAAACCCCTGACGGATCTCGTCCTGGGCCACTCGGCAGGCCTTCATCGACTTCGAATTCGACAGCGGAGGAGCACCCGATTGCAGCTGCCGAGCGCGGCGCGCCGCACCCTTGACCAGGCTGTACTTGTTGAACAGTGCATTGTCCACGGACATATGTTCACTCCTCTATTAAGTTTTTGGCTGTGTGTTGACTTTATCCCAAAACGTTGCTTCAACCAACTCCGGTCTCAGACATTCTCAGCATAGAGCCTGCTTGCGGTCATCGGCGCATCGGTCCTCTACAACTTTTGGGGCGGGTTCCTCCAGTCTTCTCCTGGATCGAAATTCATCTCGTTACGTGGTTCAGCGGCTCAGGGCAAGGGTTCGGACCTTGATTACTTCCTAACGCAAAGCTTCCACCTCGATGCCGACTTGAAGTTTTGTCCATGCGCGATCCGCAGTTAGAACTTTCGCCTGCCGCTCTGCCGCCAGGGCGAGGCAGGCTCGGTCTCCAAGCGACAATCCCAGCGGTTTGGTCTTCCGTGTGATTTCGGCTGTATAGAGGGCGTGCTCTTGAGTGAAGCTGACAACATACTGGAAAAAGGGTTCGAGACCGACGCGCACCTGCGCTGGAGTGCGGTCCCCAAGGACAAGCTTCGTGCCTACTTCAGCGAGGTTGACGGAACTGACCAGGATCTCCGCGCCATGCTCCATGACTTCCGCCACGCGCTTCCACCCGAGCTCCCCTTGAATGAGAACGAGCATGGCGGACGCGTCAAGGACTAGCTTTTGGACCAACGCTCCTCCTCAAGCTTCGCTACCTGCCGGCGCTCGGCGATGAGTTCCTCGGCCAAAGAACGGCCCGGCTCGACGAACTCTCGCACCATCGCTTGCGCGCGCGCGAAGGACTGGCGGAAGGTCTGAATGTGCAATCCGTCGTCGTCCAAAGTGAGCATCAGCTCCTGCCCACCTTGGAGATCCATCGCCTTTCTTAGCTCCACGGGAAGAACGATTCTGCCATTCTCGCTCATCCGTGCCCGGTGTGTCTGCATGTGTCACCTCTGGATGAGTATGACACGCCTGTCTCATTCCCATTCGATCGTGCCTGGGGGCTTGCTGGTGATGTCGTAGACGACGCGGTTGATGCCGCGGACCTCGCTGACGATGCGGCTAGAGATGCGGCGGAGGAGATCGTAGGGGAGCGGCGCCCAGTCGGCAGTCATGCCATCTTCGCTCTCGACGGCGCGCAGGACGCAGGTGCTGGCGTAGGTGCGCTGGTCGCCCATGACGCCGACGCTCTTGACGGGGAGCAGCACAGCGAAGCTTTGCCAAAGCTTGCGTTCGAGGCCGGCGGACTGAATCTCGGCGGTGACGATGGCGTCGGCCTCCTGGAGGATCGCCACGCGCTCCGGGGTGACTTCGCCCAGAATGCGGACGGCGAGGCCGGGTCCGGGAAAGGGTTGGCGGTCGATGATCTCAGCGGGCATGCCAAGGTCGCGGCCGATGCGGCGGACTTCGTCTTTGAAGAGGTCGCGGAGCGGTTCGATCAGCTTTAGTTTCATGTCGGCGGGGAGGCCGCCAACGTTGTGGTGGCTCTTGATGGTGTGGGACGGGCCGTGGACGGAGGAGGACTCGATGACGTCAGGGTAAAGGGTGCCCTGGACGAGCCAGGCTATTTCTTCGCCAGAGGACTTTTCCGCTTCAAAGATGGTGCGGGCTTCGTCATCGAAAACGGCGATGAACTCGCTGCCGATGATCTTGCGCTTGGCTTCGGGATGGGTGACGCCGGCCAGTCGGGTGATAAAACGGGAGGATGCGTCGACGGCGACGACGTTGAGGCCGAGTTGCTCGCGCATGGTGCGCTGGACGGTGGCGAACTCGTCTTTGCGGAGGACGCCGTTGTCGACGAAGATGCAGGTGAGCCGGTCGCTGATGGCGCGCGCGACAAGCACTGCGGCAACGGAGGAGTCGACGCCACCGGACAGGCCGCAGATAGCGTGGCCCTGGCCGACCTGATCGCGGATGCGGGCGATGATGGACTGGATGAAGTGCTCGGGGGTCCAGTCAGGCGCGGCGCCGCAGAGGTCGAGGACGAAGTTGCGGAGAAGCTCGGTGCCTTGCGGGGTGTGGGCGACCTCGGGGTGAAATTGGACGGCCCAGATGCGGCGGGCTTCGTCGGCGATAGCTGCGGTGGCATTCGAGGTCTGGGCGAGGAGGTGGAAGCCGGGCGGGAGCTGGGCGGCGTGGTCGCCGTGGGACATCCAGACGTTCAGGGTGGAGGGCAGGCCGCGGAATAGGGGCGACTCGCGGATGATCTCGACCTCGGCGTGGCCGTACTCGCGGCTGGCGGCGGGCTCGACCGTGCCGCCGAGATGGTGAGTGATGAACTGCAGGCCGTAGCAGATGCCGAGGATGGGTAGGCCGAGGGCGAGAATAGCTGGGTCGGCGGCCGGAGCATGGGGATCGTAGACGGAAGACGGCCCACCGGACAGGATAAGGCCGAGAGGTGCGAGGGCCTGGATGCGGTCGAGCGACGCTGTGCAGGGGAGAACGACCGAAAAAACGTTGAACTCGCGGATGCGACGCGCGATCAGCTGCGTGTACTGCGAACCGAAATCCAGGATGACGATGGTTGAGGTGTCCACGCTCCTAGTCTAGCGGGTAGGTCTCAGGACTTTCCGCGGTTGTTCTGGGCGATGGTAACGAGACCCATGCCGAGAAGAATAACAACGATGGCGACGATCCAGGTCTGCGGGATGTGCATCAGGCTCGCCAGATACGCGACACCGGCCACGATGATGAGATAACCAAGGCCATACAGGGCAACGGACATTCGGGTGTTCCTCTCTGTCTCTGCTTCCCCACTGTACATGGAGAGGTTGGGGGGACGGGGCGCGGAAACGCTCAGCTATTGCCGAGGAGTTTCGTTCTGGTACGCGCGCCAGAGTTCAAGATAGCCGAGCAGGCGGGCGACGTGGAAGAAGTCCGACGCGAGGAGATAGAGCACTGCGACGCCGGCCGACCACCAGGCGAGGAACCCCGGGGTAGTCACACTTTGGAACGGCAGCGGGGTGGCGGAGAAGACCATCGCGAGGACGAGGAGAGCGATCTTGACGATGCCCAGGACGAGGTTGATCTCGACCAGCTTGGCGCGGAGAGGACCGAGGGTGAAGGCGGCGCGGAGACTGGCTGCGGGAGCTGTGTCGTTCAGCATGGAGAGCAAGGGGGCCATGGCGAGCGGCCAGCTAACGAAGGCCCACGCGGTGAAGAGGCCGAGCGTGGAGAGGATAACCAGGGCGCAATAGAGGACGAGGTTGGGCTCCTGGCCGGCGGCGATGGGGGCGTGGATAGCCAGGTCGGCGCTGCCGGTGACGAGGCGAAACCAGAACCAGAGCACGAGCGCGAGGACGGCGAGGCGGAGAGCCTGGAGTAAGGCGAGGGTGAAAACACGGGGGCGCAGCGCGGGTTGGAAGCGGCGCAGCAGAAGGGTTCGGCCGATGGAACAGACTGCGACCCAGGCGAGGGCGAGCGCCGGCAGCAGCCGGAGGGCAACATGCTCGAGGCCGGGGAGCACCTGGGCCAATGCTGAGGTGAATTTCTGGGCAGCGCCGAGCGGATCGGCGGTAAGAGCGCCGATGGGGTCGGCGAGGATAGCGTGGTCGAGGCCGAGAGAAGCAGGGTCGAGAGTGCCGGAGGTGGCGGCGACGAGGACTGTGCGGATTTGCGAGCCGACGAGCAGGAATGCAGGAATGCCAAAGATCCAGCGCCAGGCGACCTCGATGGCAGTGAGGGAGGGCTGTCGCCAGCAGGCCGAGAGCGTGTGGACGAAGGACTGTGTGCCGCGGACGGGCCGGCTGGATATGATTCGATTGACCGGTTGCGGGGTGAGCAACTATTTCACCACGAGATTAACGAGCTTGCCGGGGACGACGATGGTCTTGACGAGCGTCTTGCCGGCGATGCGAGAGGCTATCTTCTCGTCTGCCAGGGCTGCAGCTTTAAGCGTGGACTCGTCCGCACCGGAAGCGACGCGGATCACTGTGACCAGCTTGCCGTTGACCTGAACGGGAATCTCGACCTCGTCCTCATGAGCCCAGTAGTCGCTGGCGGAGGGCCAGGAAGTGCGAAAAACAACGCCGGCTCCGCCGAGTTCCTGCCAGAGCTCGGCGGCGAGAAACGGGGCGAACGGGGCGATCATCTGTGTGAGGCACTGGAGCGTTTCAACGATGACCGGCGGGGAGACGCGGCCGGCGTCCATGGCCTCTTCGCTGGCGACGATCTCGTTGACAAAAATCATGACGGACGAGATTGAGGTGTTAAAGTGCCAGCGGCCACTAAAGTCCTGCGTCATCTTGCCGATAGTCTGATGGAGGGCACGGAGGAGGCGAACATCTTCAGGGCTCCGGGCCGACTTATCTTCGGGAATCGAAGGACGGCCGGCAGCCTGGGCGAGCGTGGCGTATTTGACTGAAAGGCGATAGATGCGAGCGAGGAAACGGCTTATGCCGGCAACGCCGTCTTCCTGCCAGTCAAGGTCGCGGTCAGGAGGAGCGGCGAAGAGGGCGTACATGCGGGTGGCGTCGGCGCCATAGCGGTCGATCATGAGATCAGGCGAGACGACGTTGCC
The DNA here is from genome assembly GCA_964235575.1 of uncultured Acidobacteriaceae bacterium. GTDB lineage: Bacteria > Acidobacteriota > Terriglobia > Terriglobales > Acidobacteriaceae > Edaphobacter. Next base: position 9,015 of record CAXSDM010000102.1, read on the forward strand.
GCGGGACTTGGACATCTTGGCGCCGTCCTTGATGACCATGCCCTGGGTGAAGAGGCGTGCCGCGGGTTCGCTGTTTCGGATCAAGCCGAGGTCGCGCATAACGCGCGTCCAGAAGCGGGAATAGATGAGGTGGAGGATGGCGTGCTCGACGCCGCCGATGTACTGGTCGATCGGGAACCAGTAGTTCGCGCGGTCGGAGCTGAAGGGAGCCTGGTTGTTGTGGGCGTCGGTGTAGCGGTAGAAGTACCAGCTGGAGTCGACGAAGGTGTCCATAGTGTCGGTTTCGCGCTTGGCGGGCTGGCCGCAGCGGGGGCACGTGGTGTCGACGAACTCGGGGACGCGGCCGAGCGGGCTGCCGCCTTCCTGCGTGATGTGAATCTGCTCGGGGAGGAGAATAGGGAGGTCGGACTCGCGAACGGGGATGGGCTCGTTGGGGGAGCAGGCGCAGTAGACCATGGGGATGGGGGTGCCCCAGTAGCGCTGGCGGCTGACGCCCCAATCCTTGAGGCGATAGGTGACAGTGGCTTTGCCGAAGCCTTGTGCCTGGGCGAAGGCGGCCATCTTGCCCTGGGCTTCGAGGCAGGCTTCGCCAGACCACTCGCCGGAGTCGATGAGGACGCCTTCGTCTTCGCCCAGGTAGGGGAGGGGGAGGTCGTCGGTGTCGAGGTTGGGGGCGACGACGCGGCGGATGGGGAGGTTGTACTTGGTGGCGAAGTCGAAGTCGCGCTCGTCGTGGGCGGGGACGCTCATGATGGCGCCGGTGCCGTAGTCGGCGAGGATGTAGTTGGCGACCCAGATGGGGATCTGCTCGCCGGTGAAGGGGTTGGT
>CAXSDM010000103.1:0-9817 GCA_964235575.1 uncultured Acidobacteriaceae bacterium
TAGAACTGCACCGGCTCATCCAGGCTCTTGTCCTTCTTCTCGATGTTGCGGTCGTCCGCGCTCACCATCAGCGTGTACTTCGAGTGCTTGTCATCCACCTTCTTCGCCTGCAGCTTCACGGTTGAGAGCAGTGTCGGCTTGGCGCCCTTCTGCAGCGTGAACTCGAAGTAGTTGCGATCGCCTCGATGCTTCAGCGTTTCGAGTTCATCGTGCGTGCGCGCGATCAGTCCGCTCATCACGCCCTGGTCGCCCATGGTCCGCTGCAGCTGCGCTTTCGTTGAAGCAAGGTCGCTCTGCGTGTCGGCAATGCTTGCCTTGGCGCCGCTCACGTCGGTCTTCACGCTCGACACGTCCGACGCCACCGCGCCCAGCTGCTTGGCCGAAGCTTCCTGCTGTTCGGCCAGCTTCTGCGTCTGTGCCGTCTGCGACTTGACCACCTGCAGCTGCGCGGCCTGCGCGGCAAGGATATTCTGCGTCTTCGCATCGATTTGTTTTTGCGTCATGCCCACGCTTCTACCCAGCGTCTCGGCCGTCGCGCTCAGCCGCGCGCTGAGTGCGTCCTGCTTGCGAGCCAGGTCGGCATTCTGCGCCTGCGCCGCCGCCAGCTGCTTCTCCGCCATCGAGAGATGATTGTTCAATCCAAAACACCAGATCAACGCACTCACCGCGAGCAGCAAGGTAAGACCCGCGCCGGCAAGCAACGGCGTAGATACGCGACTCTGAGTTACGGCTCCTGCTTCGCTCATCGTTTCTCCTTTTATTTCTCGTGGGCAACACGTCTTCCGGCAAGTAATGACTATATAGACCGAAACTCGTGAAATGCACACCATGCATCGGCAAGCATCTGGAACGGCCGGGAGGGAAGAATCCGGCGGTCCACCCGAACTACCAAATTCGCACAATCGTACCGGTAATCGCACAAAGCCGTGACAACCATTTCCGCATTCCGCTATAAATCTAGGTGCTGCGATAGCTGGTTCAAATTCGCAGGGAGATCGCCCTTATGTCCACCGCTACCGCAACCAAAGGCCTTGAAGGCATTGTCGCCACCACCTCTTCGATTTGCTGGATTGACGGCGACGCCGGCGTGCTCTCCTATCGCGGCATTGACATCCACGAGCTCGCCAAGCAGTCGACATTCGAAGAGACTACGTATCTTCTGTGGAATGGCAAGCTGCCCACGCAAACGGAGCTGACGGCCTTCAGCGCGGAGCTTGCCGCGGCGCGTGTGCTCGACCCCAAGATCCTCGACCTGCTGCGCGCCGTGCCTACGTCCGCCTCGCCGATGGAGGTGCTCCGCACCGCTGTTTCGCTGCTCTCCATCTACGACGCTGATGAGAAAGACTCCAGCCACGCGGCCAACCTGCGCAAGAGCTTCCGCCTCACCTCGCAGATTGCCATGCTGGTTGCGGTCTTTGACCGCATCCGCAAAGGCAAGCCCCTCGTCGAAGCCGATGGCAGCCTTTCGCATGCCGGCAATTTTCTCTGGATGCTGAACGGCGAAAAGCCCTCGGAGACCGCAACCCGCGCGTTCGACATCGCACTCATTCTGCATGCCGATCACGAGCTCAACGCAAGCACCTTCGCGGCGCGTGTCATCGCCGCCACGCTCTCGGACATGCACTCGGCCATTACCGGAGCCATCGGCGCGCTCAAGGGGCCGCTCCACGGCGGAGCCAACGAAGCCACCATGAAGCTGCTCTATGCCATCGACAAGGCAGGGGCCGACCCGGTCGACTACGTCCGCCAGATGTTCGCGCGCAAGGAGAAAATTTCGGGCTTTGGGCACCGCGTATACACCACCGAAGACCCGCGCGCCACGCACCTGCGCCGCATGTCCGAAGAATTGGGCAAGGCCGCCGGCAACACAAAGTGGTTCGATCTCTCGCAGCAGATCGAAGTCTTCGTCAAGGGCGAGAAGAAGCTTAACGCCAACGTCGACTTCTACTCCGCCAGCACCTACACCACGCTTGGCATCGACATCGATCTCTTCACACCCATCTTCGCCATCTCCCGCATCTCCGGCTGGGCCGCGCACGTGCTTGAGCAGCACGACGACAACCGCCTCATCCGCCCACGCGCCGAGTACACCGGCCAGCCCTACCCCGAGCCCTACACACCCATCAAAGCGCGGTAATACGTCGTACGAGTCCACGTTCCTCTCACCAGCAGCACGCCTGATGGGTGTAACAGGAAAACCTGCGCATCGCTCTTAGCGACCTTCGCGGGTCTTTCTTTGCGTGACTTCTTTGTTCTTGAATTCTTCCCTGAATGATCCTTACTTCGCACTCGCCGGCGGCACAATCCCGTTCATGCGTAGGTACTCCACCATCTGCCCATAGTGGTCAAACCCATGGGCCACCGCGAACGCAGCCACACTCGTCTTCGCCATCGTCGTCCCTTCAAACGACACCGCGTCGAACGCCGTCTGCATCGTCAGGCTTGCATTCGCCGTATGCAGAGCCGCAAACGAGCTCGCCAGCGCAGAGACAATCGCATCCTTGTCCTTGAGCGCGCCAATCGCTTTTATATCCACATCCGGCTTCGCCCCGGATACCACGCGGGCAAAGGAGTAATTCGCCTGCGCCAGGTGTTTCACCTCTTCCGCAAACGTACGAACCCCGTCGAACTTCGCTCCCGGAATGGACACTGAGGCCGGGCTGAAGCTGTACTTCTCCGCCGGCATCGCCTTCGCCGCACTCATGCACTCGTCCTCGAATAGGTTGAGCAGATTGTCCGCGGTCTTCGCCGGCGTTATCTTGCTCTCCGTCCCGCCTGCACCGCTCATCCCGTTCATCTGTGCCTGCGCCAAACCCAGGCTCCCCAAGCTCAACGTCACCATCAAGACCGACCATCTCCGCATGCTCATACGCTCTCCCGTTTCTCCTCACGAATCGCCATCTAGCCTAGCAGAGCGGCGCTCTGGAGGGCGTAAACTGGATCGCATGCGCGCATCTCTGCAGCCTCAGCGTCGAATCTACATGGACGCCAACGCCACCACACCTCTGCTGCCGGAGGTCTTCGAGGCGATGCGTCCTTACCTGCTCGAACAATTTGGCAACGCCAGCTCCATCCATCAGCCGGGCCAGCGCGCCCGCTCCGCCGTCGAGCAGGCACGCTCCGCGGTAGCTCGTCTGCTCGGCGCCAAGCCGCAGGAGATCGTCTTCACCTCCGGCGGCACCGAGAGCGACAATCTCGCGCTCTTCGGCGTCGTCGAGCCCGGCCAGCATCTCATCACCTCCACCATGGAGCATCACGCCGTGCTCCACGCCGCGCAGGCGCTCGAGAAACGCGGCGTCGAAGTCACCTATCTGCCCTGCGACGGGAACGGCGTCGTCACCCCGGAGTCACTCGCCTCCGCGCTGCGGCCAAACACTCGCCTGGTGTCCATCATGTTGGCCAACAACGAGACCGGGACCATCCAGCCGATCCCGCAGCTCGCCCAGATGGCGAAGACCCACGGCGCCTTCTTCCACACCGACGCCGTCCAAGGCGCAGGCAAGCTGCCCATCGACCTGAGTCTCAGCTGCGCGCAGGATAAGCCAAGCGGCTCGCTCAAGGACGTCGACCTGCTCTCCCTTTCCGGCCACAAAATGTACGCACCGCAAGGCGTGGGCGTGCTCTTCGTCCGGCAGACGGTACGCCTCTCGCCTTTGTTCCACGGCGGCACCCACGAGCGGCAACGCCGGGCTGGAACCGAAAACGTGGCTGGCATTGTCGCTCTCGGCAAGGCCGCTGCTCTCGCGGCGCAGTGGTTGAACGCCTCCCCGGACACATCGGTTGCCGGCTCCACACCAGACAGCCTTACCTCCCTCCGTGATCGTCTGGAGCAAAGGATTCTGGCCCAGGTCCCCGCATCGGGCGTCAACGGCGCATCCACCCCGCGTACCGCCAACACCTCCAATCTCTTCTTCGATCACGTCGATTCCGAGTCGCTCATCATCACGCTCGACCTCAACGGCCTCTCCGTCTCCGGAGGCAGCGCCTGCCAGTCCGGTGCCGCCGAGCCCTCGCACGTCCTTTCCGCCATGGGCCTCAGCCCGGAGCGCGCCCGCTCCAGCATCCGCATCTCGCTCTCGCGCATGACCACCGAGGAAGAAGTCGACGAAGCGGCGAGCCTCATCGTCAGCTCCGTCGCGCAGCTTCGCTCGCTTTCGAAGTCCTGGGCCGCCCAGCACACGCTCGCATCGGCCTAGGCTCTCCGCACATCTAAATGATGTGAGCCAGCCTATCCGCCTTTCCGTTCCCCGTCTTTCGGTGCTCGACCAGTCCCCGGTGTCCACCGGCTCCACGCCCGCACAGGCGCTTAGCAACTCCATTTCGCTGGCCCAGCACGTCGAGGCGCTCGGCTTCCACCGCTTCTGGATGTCCGAGCACCACGCCATGGAGACGCTCGCCTGCACCGCGCCCGAGATAATGCTGGCGCGCATCGGCGCCGCAACCTCCACCATCCGGCTCGGCTCCGGCGGCATCATGCTCCCGCACTACACCGCCCTCAAAGTTGCCGAGACGTTCCAAACACTCGAGGCGCTCTACCCCGGCCGCATCGATCTCGGCATTGGCCGCGCGCCGGGAGGCGGACCCATCGAAGCCACAGCTCTCCGCCGCTATCGCACTGCGCCCGCAAACGCCTTGCAGGTAGACGACTTCCCCGACCAGCTTTCGGAGCTGCTCGCCTTCCTGCATCACGACTTCCCTGCCAGCCATCCCTTCTCGCGCATCCTGGTCGCGCCCTCCACGCCGCACGCGCCCCGCGTCTGGCTGCTCGGGTCGAGCCTGTGGAGCGCCGAGGCCGCAGCCCAGTTCGGCCTGCCCTACGCCTTCGCCCACTTCTTCTCAGGCGACTCTACACGCGCCGCCATCAGCCACTACCAGCGTGCCTTTCAGCCGAATATCGAGCTGGGCCCAGACGCCCTGCAAAGACCCGAAGCCATGGCCGCCGTCGGCGTCATCTGCGCCGATACGGACGCCGAAGCGAGGCGTCTTGCCCAGAGCGTCCGCCTGCTCCAGCTGCGCATCCGCCAGAATGACCGCCGGCCCATCGCAGAACCGTCTGAGGCAGCGGCCGAACTGGCCCGCTTCGGAGCTTTGCCACCCGAGTCCGGAGAGTTTCCCCGCTATCTCGTAGGCACACCGGAGGCCGTGCGCGACTCCCTGATGGCCATGGCCGATTCGCTCGGTATCGGCGAGCTGGTCGTCAACACCATCACCTATGATCATCAGGCGCGGCTGCGCAATTACACGCTGCTGGCCGAAGCCTTCCACCTTCACGCAACGGCATCGGAGCCTGCGTTCCTGGAACCCGCTCTGGTTGGAGCGGGCTCCGCAGCCTGAAGCGGACGCCTACAAATACCAGGGAATGTTCACCACTACGATTCGCTGATTGCCTCGTACGAGCAACAGCAGCTTGAGCAGTTGCACCCGCTGGTTATGCAGCAGGTTCTCCCACCAGTGCCGCACCACCAGTTCCGGCAGCAGTACCGCAACTTTGCGGCCCGGGTTTTCCGCTTCCAAATGGAGAATGTAGTCCATCAGCGGCGAGATGATGAAGCGGAAGTTGGACGCAATGGTCACCAGCTCCGGCTCATGCATCTTCATGTCGCGCAGAGGCTCCAGGATCTTTCCCGTCCATTCATCCTCAATCCCATGGTCCTCGTCTTCCGAGTGCACATGCACCACCTTGATGTCTTTCGACATGAGCAGCCCGAAGCGCAGCGCCTTCTCCGAGATGCGGTTCCACCCCGCCATCGGAATCACCACTACCGGCTCTTCCAGGTTGTCCAGGTTGATCGGCGTCATGTCCTTCATCTCGCCCGCAACCCGCGTGTAGTGCTTCTTGATCGAGTGCATCAACAGGATCAACGTGGGCACCAGCAGCGCCGTCACCCACGCGCCGGCAAGAAACTTCGAAGCCAGCACGATGATCGTCGTCAGCCCCGTCGCCACCGCGCCAATACCATTGACGAACATGTGCCATGCCCGGCCCTTGTGATCGCCCTCCTGCTTCCTCCAGTGAACGACCATGCCCGACTGCGACAAGGTGAAGGCCAAAAACGCGCCGATGGCATACAGCGGAATCAACTTATCCGTTACGCCTTTGAAGATGATCAGGATGACCGCCGTAAAACCTGTCAGCGCATACACGCCGTGCGAAAACAGCAGCCGCCGCCCACGCAGGATGAACACATGCGGCAGATGGTCGCGCATGGCAATGGCTCGGGTCAGCCGTGGAAAGTCCGCGAACGCCGTGTTCGCGCTCAGAGCCAGTGCCAAAAAGACGCTTCCCATCGTCAGTAGATAGAACCAGCTTCGCCCGAACACCGCCTTGACCAGCAGACTCAACATGCTCTGGTAGTGCGGATCGTCCGGTTCCATCGCCATAATGCCGTAGTGCTTGGCCAGCCAGGACGTGCCGAACAGCAGCACAATCAGGATGCCGATGATCACCGTCAGCGTCCACTGCGCTTTCTTGGCGCGCGGCTCACCAAAAGCCATCACGCCGTTCGAGACGGCCTCTACGCCCGTCATCGCCGCGCAGCCGCTTGAAAACGCCTTCATGATGAGCCAGACAAACGCCAGCCCAAGAAAAGGTCCGTGTGCCGGCGTGGGCGGAGGCATCTCGGCCAACGCCTGCGGATGCCCGCCCGCTGCAAGGGTCTTGAACACACCGACGCCCACCAGAATCAACAGCGTTCCGATAAAGAGAAACGTCGGCAGAATAAAGGCCGCGCCGGTATCCTTCACGCCGCGCAGGTTGACCACCGCAAGGATCGCCAGAATGATCAGGCACATCGGCAGCGTGTAGGGGATCAGACGCGACTCGACCGAAGTCACTGCCGTCACGCCGGCCGAAATACCCACGGCCGCCGTCAGGATGTAGTCGATCATCAGCGCCGCCGCAGCCAGCAGCCCCGCACCTTCGCCCAGATTTTCGGTCGCGACGGTGTAGCTGCCGCCACCGTTGGGATAGGCCGCGATCGTCTGCCGATAGCTGAAAAATACGATGACCAGCAGGATCAGAATCGAGCTGATAATCGGGATCAGAAAATGTATCCCCAGCAGCCCCAGCGGGATCAGATACAACAAAGCCTGTTCCGGCCCGTACGCCGCGCTGGTAAGCGCGTCCAATCCGAAGATCGGGATTCCCGCCGAGACGCCGATGTGCTCCGCTCGCTCATCGCTCGTGGCGAGTGGCTTGCCAAAGATCCTGTCTTGAATAGCCATGTGATCTGATCTTACGCGACTCTTTCTATATTGACTTTTAACCATCCAGAGTCGTAGACCGCATCCAATAGTGGATGACGCTTCCTGGCGTATTCTGTGCGGGTCAGCCCCACTCCGAGGCACGAGTGTGACGATTCTTGTCCTCAACAGCGGTTCCTCTTCCATCAAGTTTTCGCTTTACCGCGCCGCCTCCGACGGGAACGCCCCCGAAGGCCTCGCCGACGGCCAACTGAGCGGCATCGGCACACCTGAGCCGGAACTCGAGCTCAAGTCTTCAGGGTCAGGCCCTACCCAGGCGCCGCACTCCGTCCAGGCCGATACCTCGACCGAGGCCATTCACGCCGTTCTTGACGCCGTGACCGGCCCTGATATGCCCGCCATCGACGCCATTGGCTACCGCGTCGTTCATCCCGGCCCCAAACTCCGCGACCACGCCCGGATCACCCCGGAGGTTCTCGCTGATCTCGAACAAGCCGTCTCCTTCGCTCCGCTGCACGATCCTGAAGCTATTGCCCTCATCCGCGAAGCCATGGCGCGCTTTCCGCGCATCGGCCATTTTGCCTGCTTCGACACGGTCTTTCACCAGACCATGCCACCGGAAGCGACCACCTATCCCATCCCTGAGCCGTTACGCCAGGCCGGCGTCCACCGCTACGGCTTCCATGGCCTCTCCTGCGAGTCGGTCGTGTACCAGCTGCGCGCCGCCGCCGGACTTCCCTTCCCAAAACGCTTGATTGTCGCGCACCTGGGCAGCGGTTCGAGCGTCACCGCCGTCCTCGACGGCCGCTCCATCGACACCACCATGGGCCTTACCCCTACCGGCGGCGTCCTGATGGGCACGCGTCCTGGCGACCTCGACCCCGGCCTGATCTTCTACCTGCTGCGCCAGCCGGGTGCCTCGGTCGACTCGGTGGAGCAGCTGCTCAACCATGACTCCGGCCTCAAGTCCCTTGCTGGTTCAAGCGACGTGCGCAAACTCCGCGAGTCGAGCGCCCAGGACCCAAAAGCGATGCTGGCTCTTAACATTTTTTGCCGCCGCGTCCGCATGGCCATCGCCGGCTTCGCGGCCGTGCACGGCCTGGACGCCCTTGTCTTCACCGGAGGCATCGGCGAGCACGACGCCGCCACCCGCCTCGCCACATCCGACCAACTCTTCGCCAACCAGCCCCGCGTCGATCAGGCCGCCAACAGTGCCAAAGGAGAGGGCCTGCGCAAAATCAGCACCGCAGACTCAAACCTTCCCGTCTATGTCGTTCCCGCCGAAGAAGACCTGATGATCGCCCGGCACGTCGTCCGCATGGCCGCTGCCTGATTCCCGCCACACTCCTCAAACGCTTCGTCCTGCACGATCATCCAACCAGCTTTGCCCGGAGATCCCGATGACCCCGACCTCGTCGCACGAAGACCTTGATCCCACTCCGCTCAGCCCGGACGAACTTCGCCTGACCAACGCCTACTGGCGCGCCTGCAATTACCTCTGCGCCGGCATGCTTTATCTGGTTGCCAATCCCCTGCTCCGCGAGCCACTGAAGCCTGAGCACATCAAGAACCGCCTGCTCGGCCACTGGGGCTCCGACCCCGGCCAGACCTTCACCTGGGTCCACCTCAACCGGCTCATCAAGAAGTACGACCTCGACATGATCTATATCGCCGGCCCGGGCCACGGAGCACCCGCGACGCTCTCCAACTGCTACCTTGAGGGCGTCTACTCCGAGGTCTACCCGGATAAATCCCAGGACCTCGCAGGCCTGCAGCGCTTCTTCAAGCAGTTCTCCTTCCCCGGCGGCATCGGCAGCCACTGCACCCCTGAAACCCCGGGCTCCATCCACGAAGGCGGCGAACTCGGCTACTCCCTCGTCCACGGCTTCGGCGCGGCCTTTGACAACCCCGGCCTGATCGTCACTGTGGTTGTCGGCGATGGCGAATCCGAAACCGGTCCTCTCGCCACCTCGTGGCACTCGAACAAGTTCCTGAATCCCATCCGCGACGGCGCCGTCCTGCCAGTCCTGCACCTCAACGGCTACAAGATCGCAAACCCCACTATCCTCGCCCGCATCCCGCATGAGGAACTCGAGATGCTCTTCCGCGGCCTGGGCTGGGAGCCCCACTTCGTCGAGGGCGACCAGCCCGAGCTTATGCATCAGCGCATGGCCGCCGTCACCGAGCACTGCATTAACGAGATCCGTGCCATCCAGCAGAAGCATCGTGAAGCCGGTCCTTCCGCCGCCATGGAGCGCCCCCGCTGGCCCATGATCGTCCTGCGCTCGCCCAAAGGCTGGACCGGCCCGAAAGAAGTGGACGGTCACAAGGTGGAAGGCTTCTGGCGCGCCCACCAGATCCCAATCCTCGACCCCAAGACGAACCCCGAAAACCTTGCCAAGCTCGAAGCCTGGATGCGCAGCTACAAGCCCGAAGAGCTCTTCGATGAGAACGGCACGCTCATCCCCGAGCTCAAAGAATTGCCGCCGAAAGGCCTGCATCGCATCACCGCCAATCCTCACGCCAACGGTGGCTTACTGCGCAAGCCGCTCGACTTACCCGACTTCCGCGCCAGCGCCATCGACGTCCAGCAACCCGGCCAGATCAACGTCTC
>CAXSDM010000104.1:0-6235 GCA_964235575.1 uncultured Acidobacteriaceae bacterium
TTCAGCTTCATCGATCAAAACACCAGCAATGGAACGGCAAGCTACCAGTCGCTCCAGGTAGGCCTTGAAAAGCGGCTTTCCTACGGCCTGCAATTCCAGTCAAACTTCACCTGGTCGAAGACGATCGATACGTATTCGAACGCCAGCGTATCCTTTGCCCCGGCACCACTGCCCAATCCTTTCAACCTGGGTTACAACCGCGGAATTTCGGACCTCAATACTCCCTTTATTTCGGTGACTAACTTCATCTACACGACCCCAAGCTTCAAGAGTCACAATGCTTTCATTCGAGAGGCGTTGGGTGCGTATGAGATCACTGGAATTACCACTCTGGAATCAGGAGTCGCATTTAGTATTTCCGGTGGAAGCGGCAATAACAACTCCCTATCTCAGCAGAACGCGGACTTCGCTAACTTTGCACCGGGCTTCAATACTGCGTTGGCGAGAAGCTCTCTGCGCCAAGGCTCGAAGACGCAGCAGTTGGGCAGATACTTCAACCCCGCGGCATTCGTCACAAATCCAGTTGGCACCTTTGGCAACACCCCACGCAATCTCTTCCAGGGTCCTGGACTGAACTCAACCGACCTTGGCCTGATCAAGAACTTTGCTTACGGCGAACGATATAATCTGCAATTTCGCTGGGAGATGTTCAATGCCTTCAATCATCCTAACTTTGGTCTGCCTAACACTACCTTTGGGAACGGCAGCTTCGGGCAGATCACTACCGTCGGCTCGATCCCGCCGCGCGTGCAGCAGGCAGCTCTCAAGTTGACGTTCTAGTTGGTGAGCTATTTAGGAAAGGGAGCTGGGCTTCTTGCCGGCTCCCTTACTCTTAAAAGGAAGCGTGCGCTTGCTGGTCGTCCTCTGCTCGTCTTACAAGAGAGCGGCCCTTTCCGCTGAATAAACATACTTCCTTTAGAGGTTGCTCGATGGCAGAGTCAGGTTCCCTTCCACCAGCTTTTACACGGACGTCCAGGAACGGAATCACACGGCGAACGTTACTTGGCAGCGTCTCCGCGCTGGCTGCGGCGACCATCCTCGCGACCACGAAAAGTGCACGCGCGCTCGCCCGCTTCACGCATGCGGAACAATCCCCGGACAGCGTGAACCGACCTCCTCTGCTGGCAGACCGCTGGCTGGAGTTGGATCTCTACTGGTTTCGTCAACCCGATCTGGAGGGATCCGCGCGGCAGTTCTGGAAGCGCTACCTGCCCCTTTATGCAGGCCTTCAGGGGTATCGCGGAGTCATTCTGAGTGTCGCCTGGACGGTGGGGCCGGTCATGGAATGGTCCGGCGATCTGCAGCAGAAAGTGTCCGTGCCGACTGGCGCCGGCAACAGCCTGGAGCAACCGGTGGATGGATGGGTTCCAGAGAATGCGCCCCTGAGCGGGACGACAGAAGAACAGAAGCGACAGTGGTCCGCCCGTTTCGCCCAGAGCAACACAGGTGGATCCAAGCGACGGCCCAACGACCAGTGGACCTATGCCGATCTAAAGAACCTGGCGAACGCTCTCAGGCAGGAGGCTGAAAAGAACGGCATTGCGGGTTTCAAAGTGGGCATGTTCAACACTGGGGGAGAAAGCGCCTACGGCGAGCACGCGCCCTGGGCGTCCCGCCATCCAGAGGTCTTTTCACCTCGCTTTGACCCGAACGCTCTCCTGCACGCGGACGCGCGGCCTCTGGGCGGATTGCCAGGCGGCATTCCGGAAGCAATGCCGATGTACGACGCTTATGCGGCTCAATGGGGAAGCCTGTCGAAAGCGGTGGGATTTGACGCGATCCTGCTGCGAGACATCATAGGGCTGCCGACTGTCTACAAGCGCGGAGGTCCCTGGGGGCCGGTTGCGCCCTCTCCCGAGCGCATCACAAGAGCGACCGAAGGTGTCGCCACATTAGTACGCAAAACAAAGCTGGCTAATCCTGATGCTCTGGTGATGATGTACTCCAATGGTGCAAGCGCCGTTGCGGACTGGCGCTCGAACGGCTTGGATCTCGAGTCGGTTGCCCGTGAGGGATATCTCGACATCTTTATCGATCAATCCTGGAGCGGATCGTGGAACGAGGTCGGCGTTCGCCGTAAGTCGTTCTGGAACTCTCCTGTGCAGGGCTGGACTTACCAGCTGGGCTATATCCTGCTGCATGCGGCGGTTCTCGCCGATACCAAGGTGCGGCATTACCCCTTGATCGAAACCTTCGATGCATGGGAAGACTGGGACACTTTGCATGCGGTGCCGGAGAAGCTGCGCTGGGCGATCTGGGCCTATTCCCATGCAGCCGTCAAGACCCCGCAGGGTTTGAAGTTACCGGCCGGGTCTTACATCTCCTGGGGCAACCGGGGCGACAGCCTCCTGAGCGAGCAGGATGTTCACTTCGTCAGCGAGACCGTCAACGCCGCGTTTGCCGATGCGCGCCAGATGAAGCAGGTGTTTGGCCCGACGCTGGTCTACTCCCGCGAGTCAATGCAGTGGCAGGCGAAGCACGCTGAACCCAACAGCGATATCAAAGAGTGGATCGACGAACAAGCGGGAACATTAATCAAATGGCCTGTTCCTATCCTTTCCATTACCCGTGTCGAATGGCTGCCGCAGGTACAGTCAGATTTATTCATTTTGCAGACGCCGTCTCATCTTTCCGCGGAACACACCGCCTATCTCACTCACATAATTACGAAGGGTCAGCCGGTCGCAATCTTCGGCGATCCAATCCGTGGGGTCGATGAGAAGCTCATGACCTTGGTCGGCCTGAGTGGACCTGCCGAGCAAAAGTACGGACCCATTCAAAAATATCAGGCAGAGACGAACTCCCCTTCCAGTCTAGCCAGCCACGTCCCTCCAAGCTTCTTTACAGTCCTTCGCCTTGACTCACTTCACGCGTCGAACGAAGCAAGGGTTGTGTACTCCGTCGCTGGGACTCCACAACTGGTGCTCAACGACGCAGGAGGCAAGCGGGTAGCATTGTGGGATCCACCTGAGCTCTTATCCAGGGTGCCGAGCAAAAGCCCGTCCGTGCAGATTGTGAAATCTCACCTCGACGGACCCTTGATGGTGCGACTTGACGGCCAGATGGACCTTCCGCTGAAGCAGCTCTGGGGCAATACGGGTGCGCCCTATGCCTTGGTGGCAGGCGTCTTGAATTCTTTGCTGTCCAGCGTCGATGCGCTTCATGTCACTGCAATCGACCTCAATCAGACGATGACGATCTTCGCCTGGAGCGCAAGTGAGGGAGAGGTACGCATTCTGGCGGGAAATCTGGAAGAAGGTCTCCGCGAAGATGCCGACATGTCCCGTCACGCAACCCTCATTCTTCCTCGTTCCTGGAAGTCTACCCGCTGGCAAAATGCATGGAGTAGCATATTCGTCAAAGCTGACCAGGACAAGTTACAAATCAATCTGTCGCAGGCCTCTTCGGTCTTATTAGAGGCTTCGCGGTAGCCAGAGACCAAAGAATACCGTAGGGCTATCGACACTCTCGAGGAGCTACTTAAGTCGAAGTTGTTTCATGATGCCTATTTTGATAGATTGTGGAAAGACATACTGTGGCGATGGGGTTCGCCATAACTGCAGGCGCGTCGCGCTGCTGATGACTCCTACATCCTGTAGGAGGCTTTGTGTCTCGATTCCGTTCGTATTCCACAGTATCTGAAGTCCTGCAGACGATCCGATACTTGCTGCGCTGGGTTCCTATCGCGGCACTCGCCGGAGTGATGGGTGGCACTGCCTCGGCGGTACTTCTAGTCTCTCTTGTATGGGCAACGGAGACACGGGAAGCACACAAGTGGCTGATCGCGCTCCTACCTCTATCGGGGCTGCTTGTGGGTGCGATGTACAAGTATCTGGGCACCTCGGTCGAGGCAGGAAACAACCTGATACTCGACGAAATCCATGACCCCAAGCGCACGATCCCGGTCCGGATGACTCCGCTGATTCTGATCGGAACCTTCATGACGCACCTGTGCGGTGGCTCCGCGGGCCGCGAGGGAACAGCCATACAAACGGGCGCGTCCCTTGCTGACCAACTCGGCAAGCCATTCCGGATGGATGCGCGTGAACGCCGCGTTCTGCTGATGTGCGGCATCAGCGCCGGCTTTGCTTCGGTCTTCGGGACTCCGATGGCGGGCGCCGTCTTCGGACTGGAAGTCCTGGCCCTTGGCGCCATCAGCTATGACGCGATTGCGCCGTGTTTTCTCGCAGCCTTCGTCGGCGACTTCACAACACACGCCTGGCGCGTTCACCATACGCTCTACCAGGTGGCCGATGTACCCGCCCTCCACGCCACGGGTCTGCTCTGGGCAGCGATCGCCGGCGCTGTCTTTGGAGTCGTCGGCATGAGTTTCGCAAAGCTAACCCATGCCATCGGCCACTTCTTTAAGCAGCACATTGCATGGTCTCCTCTTCGCCCGTTTTGCGGCGGTGTCGTCGTGGCACTTGGCGTGTTAGCGCTGGGAACAACAAAATACATCGGTCTGGGCATCCCGGCCATCCTGGCTTCGTTCGGGCCACGACACGATCCGCAGGAGTGGTTGCTCAAACTTCTTTTCACCGCAGTCACTTTAGGAGCGGGCTTCAAGGGCGGTGAAGTCACCCCTCTGTTCTTCATCGGCGCAACGCTCGGCAATGCACTCGCCTACGTCCTTCCACTTCCGCCATCGCTTCTGGCAGGCATGGGTTTCGTCGCGGTGTTCGCTGGCGCAGCAAATACTCCCATAGCATCTACCCTGATGGCCATTGAACTTTTCGGCGCGGAGGCTGGCGCCTATGCGGGCATCGCTTGCGTCTTCAGCTATCTCTTTTCAGGACATGCGGGCATCTACCACTCACAGCGAGTAGGTCGCAGCAAGCATTACGCGAATGCGGCGGAGCAAGGCCTGTCCCTCGCGCTTGTCGCAAAGATGCGCGACCTGCCGCAGATAGATGCGGAGCACGCAGATGATCAGCGCACCACAACTTCAATTGGAAATGTGTGATGAATCATGTAGGTGCCGAAGCGCTTGTCATGGTGTTCCGGCTGACTGTTTCCCTCGGTGTCGGTCGCGCGCGATCGAAGTTGATACATGCCTTTCTCCTCGGGAACCTGCCAGTCAAACTCCCACCGCCGCCATACGCCAAACTGTGGCTCATCCAGAAAGCGCACGGGCTGCCATGTCTTCCCGTCGTCGGTTGAGAGCTCTACCGCAGCGACGTGTGTCTCGCTGCCCCAGGCCGCGCCAAACACACGATAGCTGCTCCCCGCCGGAATAGATTCGCGCGTGCGTGGCCGAGCGATTGCGGACTTGACCGCCATCTGTCCGAGAGCAACGCGCATCGGGTTGTTATTCTCGTCATAGGCCCAGTAGCCGTAGTCCGAAGTCTGCCAATATCCTTTGTATGGCTTGGTAAGTACGCGGATGTGAGTCAGCCACTTTACCGAAGCCATCCCGTAGTGGCCGGAGACGATCGCTCGCAGAGGGAAGCCGTGATCGATGGGGATCTCTTCCCCATTCATCGCATAGGCAATAAGGACATCCTGAACCTTATTGAAAGCCACACTGCGGGAGTAGGACGTTTCGCCTGGTGGGATTGGCTCTTCCTTGGGTACACCTTTGTCGGCGGCTTCAAACAGAACTTCGCACGCGCTCGGATCGACGCCGGCGCGTTCTAGCAGCGCAGACAGTGGCACCCCCGTCCATTCCGCCGTGCTGACCGCGCCAAGTTGCCACTGTGCGCCTTTTACCTGTGGCACTAGAAAAATGCGCCCATTTCCGGCGCACTCGAGCGTTGCAGGTCGAGTGACGGACGGCATCGCCAGAAGCTCCTCATAGCTGATCGCAAATGGGTGCTGAACCGCACCGCCAACGGACAACCTGTAGTCATGCCGATCTAGGACCGGTGCCTTGAAATGACTTCGAATGTAGAACTGATCGTTCGGCGTAAGGAAGGCATTAAGCTGGTCGAACGGATACTCGAAGTTGACAGGTTCGCGTTCACGAATAATAAAGCCGATCTGCGGTTCACTGGGCGCGAGTACAGGATCCATGGATGACGCTCCTTACGATTGATGCAAGAAATGAGATTACAGTGTTGTGGGTGACTGCGTTGCAATTTCGTAGAGGGCGTGCGGTGAAATGCGATGCGCAAGGTAGCTGGCCGCGAGACTGAGCACAAATCAGCAGAGAAAGCAGGTGCCACTGGTCCGTAAGTCCACTGCAATCGTCTTAGTCGAACTGCGCTCCGCGTTCATCTTTGTCTCCTCCATACAA
>CAXSDM010000104.1:6335-9755 GCA_964235575.1 uncultured Acidobacteriaceae bacterium
CTGCTGGCTCATGCGCAGCTGCGCTCCAGGTCAGGAGAGATCGTGGTCATGGAGCCACGCAATTTACCGGAAGAAGCCCAGCTCGGCGGCAATAGCTTTTTTCTGCACGCGGATAACTCCGGGAGCACGTACTTATATGTGGAACAACAGCAGGGTGCCCGGCTTACCGTGTTCGATGTCACAGACCTTAGTCATGTCAAAACGGTCGCGTCAACGCCGTTGACCGTGAGCGGTCCCTTTGACTTCGTCCGCCCCCTCGATGGCCAGGCGGAACTGATTCGATTCCGTGATGGCAAAACTGTGGGCGTGCTAGATCTAAGCAAGGCGCGAAAGCCATCGATTCGCATTGTGTCCGCATTGGTCGATCCCGGACAGACGGAGCCCTTGGGAGAGTCCGGATTCTTAGGAGTAGATGAACCCTACAATTATGTCCGTGCAATTCCTCGGGATTACCAGGTCGTCGATATCTCGACACCCGCGGACCCTGCGTTGCTTACGACGGTGAAGCTGGTGAAGCACCGCGTCGT
Source organism: uncultured Acidobacteriaceae bacterium (assembly GCA_964235575.1). GTDB lineage: Bacteria > Acidobacteriota > Terriglobia > Terriglobales > Acidobacteriaceae > Edaphobacter. The sequence goes on from CAXSDM010000104.1 coordinate 6,863, forward strand.
GAATGGCGATACGGGAACGACCTACCTGCTTGGCAGTGAAGGCTTGACCGTGATCCGCCGCATTCGTGTAGAGAACGACTACAAAGCTCACCAGATCCAACTCAGTGGCAACTGAGCCGTGCTCTCCTGGCCGGGCGCTGCTGGCTCGGCCGGAGCGCGTTCGGCAGGGAAGGGAAGTGCCGCAACCCAAAAACTAGCTTCCAGAAAACAGGAGCTTTGTGCCCTCACCCCACCCCCACCAGCAATCCTTTCACCCGTTCCGTACTGCCCTTCGCCCACCCTGTATTCGAGATAAAAGCCAGCACCAGCACCACCGCCCCACAACCCGTCATTACCCACCAGATCGGGTGCGTTGCCGCCGCGAAATTCGACCCCGCCTTGCGGCTCGCGCTTACCACCGTGCCCGCCACGGCCACGCCCAGCGCCGCGCCCACCTGCCGTCCCGTCGAGGCAATCGCCGCCGCCACCCCCGCCTGCGACAACGGCATCCCCGCCACCGCATTGTTCGTAATCGCCGGGTTCACCATGCCCAGCCCAACCCCGAACAGGCCATAGGCCACCAGCAGCAGCATCAACGGCGTGCTTCCGCTCAGCCGCGTAAGCATCAGCGTACTCAGCACCAAGCCGCTGCCCGCGATCAGCAGCGACGGACGGCTTCCATAGCTGCCCACCAGCCGCCCGGACAGCGGAGCCGAGACCGTAATCATCACCGCCAGCGGCAGCGTGCAAAGCCCCGTATGGAACGCCGAAAATCCGCGCACTTGTTGCAGATACAGCGCGTTCAGAAACAAAAATCCGGCAAAGCACGCGAACGCGAGCACCGCCAGCAGCGTCGAGCTGCTGAACGGCACGCTGCGAAAGAACCGCAAATCCACCAGCGGCTCCTGCAGCCGCGGCTCATACGCCAGAAATGCCGCCACAGCCAGCGCAGCCGCGACAAACAAGCCCACAATCAACGGCGACTCCCAACCCGCACGCGGCCCTTCAATGACCGCGTACGTCACCGTGGTCAGGCCAAGGAAGATCATCGCCTGCCCCACCGGATCGAACGCCCGCGCCTTCGGAGCCTTCGACTCCGGCACATACTTCGCCGCCAGCGCAATCGCCGCGATCCCCACCGGCAGATTGATCCAGAAGATCGAGCGCCAGCCCACCGTTTGCGTCAAAAATCCCCCCAGCAGCGGCCCAATCGCAAACGCAATCCCTCCCATCGCGCCCCACACGCCCACCGCCCGCGCCCGGTCCTTCGGCTCCCGAAACACATTGGCAATGATCGACAGCGCCACCGGGTTCAGCATCGACGCGCCCAGCCCCTGCAGCCCGCGTGCCGCAATCAGCTGGCCGATACTGTGCGCCACACTGCACACCAGCGAGCCCCCCGTAAACAGCACCAGCCCAATCTGGAACACGCGCCGCCGCCCAAACCGGTCCGACAGCGACCCCGACAGCATCAGCAGGCTCGCGACGATCAACGTATACATGTCCACAATCCACTGCAGCCCCGAAAGGCTCGCATGCAGATCGCGCTGAATCGCCGGCAGCGCCACGTTGACGATTGTCACGTCCATGCCCACCACCAGCAAGCTCAGGCAACAGATCCCCAAGACCAAGTTGGGCCGAACAGGGTGCGTGCCGCTTTGGGCATCGGCCGTATGCATCACAAATCTCCGTGCAATGCTGACGCCCGCCGGCCAGAGAAAGACTCTTTCTATCGCATACCGCGGGTGCCCCATCCTTCCGCGCTTCTGCGGAAGGGTGGAGTATCGAGCGCAGCTCGATCGTACTTCCAGCCGTGATGCAAACTTTAAGGAATCGAAATCAACAAGCCTCCACTCATCCCAATCGACTGCACATGTCCTCCTGCAAAGCTGTAGTCGTAAGCCGGTTCCAGAAACCATCCAAATCGATGCCGCCGCGCCGGCCAGAACATAAAGTCCCCGGCGACCTCCGCGGCAAGCGAGTTCGTCGTCACCCCCCGCTGCCGCAGATGCACCCACTCCGGGCCAACCCCCAGCATGAACTCCGCCTTGCGTGACAAGGTCCACGGCTTCTTGAACAGCAGATCGGTATCCCACTCCGTCGCGTCGCGGGTATAGAACGGCGACACGCCCAGCTCCAACTCCAGCCAATGCTCGACCGGCGTGGTCTCCACCGCGAGATTCGGCGCAAACGTCGCCGCGCCTCCCGTCACATTCCAGCTCGTCGCCGCGCCAATCTCTACAATGGCCGCCGACTCCTTTTCTTCCGTCGCTTCCGCCTGCTGTGCGAAGGCAGGCAAAGACAAAACAAACACGCACGCTCCCATGAGCGCAAACAAACACGTACGCATGGCAGTCTCCAGGGTAGTGAGCCAGGTAAGTCCATATCTCCGCCCCACGGCGGGCGCGGAGACGACTCTACGAGGACACAGCCATGCGCGGTGGGCGGAAGAAAGGCAGACGAGGCGTGAACACCGGCGAAGGCGTCTCTGCCGCGGGAGCCGCGCTCGTTCTGCCCATCGAACTCAGCGCCGGGCCGAGCTCCGGCAGCCAATGGAACCCACAACACGTGCACACACCGTTACATTCATCCTTCTCTAGAGGCGAAAAAGGATGCGCAACCCGGTGAGACGAGACAACGCTCACCCGCGGACCGTCACAAAGGTCGCAGTGCGGAGAGCTGAGCGACAGCCACGCCAGGATCACGCACACCAGCCAAGCAATCAGGCGAGTCGTAGCTCCGGCGCTCCGCATCATGCGCCAATCATACCCCGGTCACATACGCTTTGAATCTCCTCAAGCCCGGGTGCCCCATGCTCGCTCTGAGACATGGGATTCTACTGCCCCGGGATCTCCCACGCTAAAATCATCGAAGACCTCATGCCCCTCAACGGCCTCCTCATCCTCAACAAACC
>CAXSDM010000105.1:0-8398 GCA_964235575.1 uncultured Acidobacteriaceae bacterium
ACTTACTTACTTACTTACTTACTTACTTACTTACTTACTTACTTACTTACTTACTGCATTGCTGAGTTACTCGGCCCAGCTGGCGCTTTGGACATAGCTCGTTCCGTAGAGGTTAGTTCGGCTTGGGATCCGTCACACCGAGCGATACCTTCCAGAGTGCTACCTGCCTGGAACGCTCCGCGAGACCATTGAGACCGCCGTTCAGGGCTTTTGTTTCTCCTTGGATGTTGTCCGTTTTGGCAAACGGGAGGCAGCCGCACATGACCCAATCGGCGACACCACACTCCAAGGCATGGGCCGGGTCGATGATGGAGGCCGGAGTGTGGACTATGTCGAAGGTGGCCCCGTTCTTAGTGAGCAGATCCTGAAGCTTGGCAACATTGCTACGGCCAGTTACCTGGGAAAGCCCGGCGCCGCGAAAGACATAGCCATCGGTGCTTGGCGGCGGAGCATTGCCGAGCCGGCCTCCATACGCGATCTCTCCAATCACTTCAGGATTGTGAGCCCAGCGGTCGGCCATGGCTGGGGTAAAGTGACTGGGAAACACCTTTACCAGTGTTTCCGCGGAGTAATTTAGGTTCTCCTGCATCTCCAGACCTTGACCGCACTCCTCGCTGAACTGTCCCATAGCATGCGCTACCAGAAGCGGGGTTGTAAGTCCGTATGTCTTGAAGACCTTTGGCGCGGTAGAAACAATTCCTTCCAGAAGTCCAGGTATGTGCTGATCCCCTTTGGGCCAGCGCGTCTTCATCATGTCCAAAGTCAACATGAATGTTCTCCTTCGAATCAGCTGGTGGGCGAGACAGCTCGGTGGGCGTACGTACTGCACAGCGGCAGGTACGCAAGGTATGGCCGGCTCCCGCAGCATTGCGAGCGTTCTGATGGGAGCCGGCTATTGAGTGTGAAGAGAAACAAGGAACGGCAACGAGAACCTGTCGTCGACTAAGCGCGTTGAATCTGCCAATCCACGAAGTACATGGAGTTTGAGCCGCAGCCGTGGGCGGAGTCGGTGCCAGGATGCTTCGTCTCCTGCTTGAAGGGACCGTGCGCGGTTTTGGCGACGAGGTCTTCGTAGGTGAACTTCACCTGCTCAGCCGCCACGGGACCGTCGCAATCCGCACTGATCAGGCCGGAGACCTCGCCGGTCAGCCAGCCTGCGAGCGCGCCCAGCGCAGTTCCCAGACCGGGGATTGGGATGGCCGTGCCGATGGCAGCGCCACCCGCGGTGAGACCGGCCGTGGCAAGCTTTGTGCCCGCACCTTCGAGCGTGGAGTAAATCTGGGACTCGCTCTTGTGTCCGGAGTTGACGATGAGATAGTTCATAACGATCTGGTCCCCGGGGCTGACCGACACTGACGGAAACGACAGACCGATGGGGAACGTGCCGTTATTCTTATTGCCCAGGCTTTTCTTCACGGTCTGGGTTGTGCTGTTCCCCGTGTGCGGCTGGTGGAGAAGGGTGAACGACACATAGTCGCTGTCCTCATGGCGGGAACGGGTGTTCGTGATCTTGAACGATTCGAGAGTGAACGTGGCTTTGATTGCTGTTTCCACGGGCACCCTGGGAGGTGCGGGCCTGACGGTAGAGGTGGGCTTTGCAGTTTGGGTGGGCATTGGAGTTCTCCTTGTGAAGTGTGTTGGTTGAGGTTGCGGGTGGACGTTACAGGCTTACCGTCGCGTTTTCTGCGAGGAAGAGGGCAGCGGCGGGATAGTGGAACGTGTCGGCTGCCAAAGATGCGGGGTATTTGCCGTCCTCAACAAGGTCGACTGATCCGGAGATCGACTCCTTGTCGATGGTGAGCGTGCAGTACCCATGGTTGGTGTGATTGCTGAAGATGAGCTTCGCGCCCGTGTCTGTATCGTGGGCAAGCGGCGTGGCGGAGCCGTGGGCCGGCTTTGCATGTGCGGGAGGATTCGCCGCGGGTGCGGGCGGATCGATGTTCATTCCGTGCAGGTGGTAGTAGCCTCCGTTGCCGATGACGAGAAACGGCGTCTGCTTGCCGGCGACAAGCTCGCGTTCGATGCGCTGGTAGTTGTGCACGTGTGCCGTAAGGACTAAGTTCGGCACACGGCGGGAATCATTGATGGCATGCTGGAGTGCGTCGGCCATGCGCGCGCTTCCGCTGTGGTGGTCATCAAAGGAGTAAATCGGATGGTGAATCGCAACGATCAGCGCTTTGTCCTTGGGCGCCGTCGCGAGCTCATTGGTGAGCCACTGCTGCTGCACGGAGTCGATCGAACCGCCTTCCGGCACGTTGCTGTATACGCCAACGATGGTGGCGAGCGGACAATTCAACGTGAAGTAAGGGTTAGGCAGCGACATGGTGGCACGCGGCGCATCATGGCTCTCCGGATTGATGCGGGTTTCCGGTGTCATGAAGTAGCGGGTCCAGCCATCGAGCGAGGTTTGAGGAGGGCCGATGGGGTCGCCATCGTGATTGCCCGGAATGCCCAGGATCGGCGCATCGTAGTGCTCGTACGGCTCATAGAATTGGCCATAGTAGTCTTCGATCTGGCCGTTGTAATAAACGACGTCCCCGAGGTGGTAGAAGAAGCGGGGACGTTCTGCCGCGGGCTTGTTCAGGTCGCCCTTCATGGCGGCCGCGACGCTTGCCTGGAACTCCGGACTCTTGATCCCTCCGCTGTCTCCCACGACGTGCAGCACAAGCTTGCCGGCGGCAGTGACCTCCGCTTCGATCTGCGGGAGAGCGGTCGAGAGCTCATAGTGGTACGGTGGCTGACCGATTGGCTCAGGCAGCGTTTGAAACTTCTGCGTGCCATGGCTGAATGGGGTAAGCGGTGCAACGCCTGCATGCGCCTGGCTTTTGTTCCGTGGAGGACGTACGCGAACCTGACCGGGTGCCAGGGTTCCGCGGGTAGGCGTGCCGCCCGGGTGCGTGTTGATGATGTCGAGTTGATCGCTCGTCTGTCCGTTGCCGCTGTGCATGTAGGTTCTCCTTTGAGTCGGTAAGCATTTCGCAGAGGCCGCGCTTCCGTGCATTGACCTGTGCATCCTGCAAAGTGGAGCGGCTGGATCACTGCTGCTTCAGGTCGGCTTCGCTTGCATCGTCACTGTGTCTCTGCTTGCACTTCCTAGAACGGCACTTGCCGTTGAAATCCTTTTAAGAAAAATGCCGATTTAGAAAATCAATGCGAAGAGCAACGTCGCCGAGCGATTCACGGTTACAATTTCCGAAGTTTCACGAGTGAGAGATTTTTATGGGCGAGCAGACTGCATCCGACATGATCGCGGCCTGTCTGCAGGCGGGTTCCGAACTCGCCTGGCGCACCCTTGTGCGTGAGTTACAGCCTTTGATTGCCTCCGTACTGGTGCGCATCGTGCGGCGGTATGGAGACCAGAATCTGGCGCTGGTGGACGACCTGGTGCAGGAGACCTTTTTGCGGCTTTGCCGGGACGACTGCAAGGTACTGCGTCAGTTCAAGCAGCAGCATGAGTCCGCCATCTTCGGATTCGTCAAGGTAGTTGCGGCTTCGGTGGCCACGGACCACTTTCGCGCACAGAACGCGCAGAAGCGCGCGGGGGAGTACGCGATGGATAGCGAGGTGCTGGACCGCACGGCCGTGGCGAAGGCAGAGAAGCCGGATCAAGGTGTTCTGTTAGAGCAGGTCGAGGGATGCCTTAACCGCGTGACGGAAAGCAAACAGGAACAGTCCCTTTTCTGGCTGTACTACCGCCAGGGTTTTACGGCTGTCGAGATCGCCGGCATGTCCGGCGTGCAGCTTTCCGCGAAGGGGGTGGAGAGTTGCCTGCTGCGCCTGGTGAAGGGTGTTCGGTATGAGATGAACAAGAAGCATTCTCGCCCCGAAGGACGACACGCTTCTTCTACGGTAGGAGATTGTTATGGAGCTTAGCTCTGAACACGTCGAGTTGCCTGATCTGGAATTGCTTCTAAGTGACAGCGGACTCCGCACGCGGGAACAGAACGAGCGGATTACGGCTATTCAGGAACATCTGAGTTCTTGCGCTGAGTGCGCGATGGCGGCGGACATGCATAAGGAATTGGTTCAGGCGAAGCAAGGCGGGCAGCTGAGCGCAAACCGGGCGTGTCCGCCGGAACACGTCTGGTACGAGTTAGCCGGTGGGCTGCTGCCAACGGAGGAGGCGGCAAGATGGCTCGCTCATGAGGCGGAGTGTAGCGACTGTGGCGTCATGCTGCGCGAAGCTCGGGAGGACCTGGATGGGTCCACGATAGAAGCAGCAACGGTTGACCTACGAAGCTCCACCGCTGCGTGGCAGAACGACCTGGCACGGCGGCTCTCAGCAGAGAGCAAACCCGAGGATGTGAGGAAACCTGAAAAGCCGGGAACACTTGTTCGCTTCCCGAGCAGACGTACCTGGATGTCCGCGATCGCGGCTATGCTGCTGCTGACTCTGGGATGGACGGGGTGGAAGAGGTATCAAGCCACATCGGATGACGCGTTACTGGCGCAGGCATACGACCTGCAGCGCCGGACGGAGCTTCGCCTGCCGGGTGGAGACGCGGTTCCGCTTGCGTCCATGAATCGGGGGAGCAGTGAACCATCGCTGCCAACACCTTTGCTCCGGCTGAACTTAAGAGCGCAGGAGCATCTGGACCGCGATGAGAACAATCCCTACTGGCATGTTGTTCTTGGTCGCATTGCACTGGTCGAAAATAACGGGGAACGCGCAAAGCAGGAGTTAGAGACGGCGCTCGCGCTGAACTCAGGCACCGGCGGCGTCAAGGCTGATCTCGCCGCAGCTTACTTCGAGATTGGTGAAGGTACGGGCGATCAGTCGGCCTTTGCCCGAGCCGCCGACCTCTACGGGCAGATTCTCGACCATCCGGCAGAGACGCCCAGTCCGGAGGCGCTTGCCGCACTGTACTTTAATCGGGCTCTTTGCTGGGACCGGCAGTCTATCTACTACGAAGCTATCCAGGACTACCAACAGGCTTTGAAGCTGGAACACGATCATGGCTGGCGGCAGGAGATCGAACGGCGGCTGAATGCCGACAGGACGACTCAGGATAAGAGTGAGTCCGCGCCGGAAGCGGCTATCGACCGTTCGCCAGATGCTTTTCTGCATCCAGCAAACACCCGCTTCGCAGGGGATGACGAGTATGAGTTGTATCTGCTCAAAGCGACCAGCGACTGGCTTCCACATGCCGGATCCACTGTTGAGACGGATGCCGCGTTACGCGCACTCGCTGCACTAGGGATCACGCACCACGACTCCTGGCTCGCCGAAATGCTGCCGTTCGCAAACAGCCGATCTTCCCGCGCAGCAGCGGAACACCTTTCCCGCGCCGTGGATGCGAACGCACGCGGCAGCGCGGATGTTGCCGTGAGCGAATCAGCCCAAGCCGCGCAACTCTTCCTCGCAGCAGGGAACAAGGCCGGCAGGTTACGCGCGGAAGTGGAACGATCCTATAGCCTCGCACGGCAGGGAAGGGCAAAGGAGTGCCTGGTCATTGCGGATCCATTGCTGCAATCGCACGCACTCGAGCCTTATGTATGGTTGCATGTCTACCTTCTTCTGAATCGAGCTACCTGCAGCGGCGCCAGCGGCGATGTGGAACAGTTCACGCAGAACAGCGCGGAAGGGATGCGGCTCGCGCGCCAGGCTTCTCTGCCACTGCACATGCTGCGCGCCGAAGGATTTCTGGTTGAGGGTTCGAACGCCTTGGGAGATACGCCGACAGCGTGGAAGCTCGCACAGGATGGTCTTCGTGGCTGTGCTTCTCACCGCGGCACCAGGACGCCGACTTACCAGTTTCTTGAGTCCATTTACAGCGCAGTGAAGGACAGCATGCCTTACACCGCCGCAGCAGTCGCCGAGGCTGCTACGCATGCTGCTCGCCTGCTTTCGAACCTGCAGCTTCAGGCCTATGCCTTCGAGCTGCAAGGCAGGGCCGAGACCGCGATCGCCCACCAGGCACAAGCAGGACGATCGTTTCAGGAGGCGTCCACCTTGCTGCAGTCAGTTCCTCAGGGGCGCGCAGCAAAGTTGTACCAAGCGGATTGGGAAGCGGACCGCGCCGAATGGCTTGCGCAGAGCGGGCACGTCGCCGAAGCGATTCATCGCCTGAGCGATGCGGACGAGGCCGTCGCTGCCACGGACAATTACGCGGTGCGACAAGTGCATCATTCTGAATTCGCCAAGCTCCTGCTACTTTCGGGCGATGTCTCCGGAGCCCTGCTTCACGCAACTTCGGCTACCCGGGATGCGGAGCGTGCGCTGGCCACGACGAAGGGAGAAACGGAGCGCCTGGCCTGGGAACGCACAAACAGTCGCGGATACCGCCTTCTTGTGGAAGCGGTGGCGTCCAGGCGAGAGGCAAGCGGGGCGCTCCGCGCGTGGGAGTGGTACCGCGCGGCGCCGTATCGTCGTTCGGGCAGCGTGGTCGCAGCTCGCTCTCAAAACGACGATCTAGCTCAGCTTCCTCAACTTCCGCCGGAGCGCCTTGGCACGCTCACGCTGGTGGTGGGCCGCCTGGAAAGCGAGTACATCGTCTGGTTTGTAGATAACAGCCCGAGCCACTTGGTGCGTCTGGTCCATGTGCCTGGTTCGCCGCAACAGATTGAGGAGATCGCACGAACGCTGACCGAGCTCTGCGCTGATCGCCATTCCTCCGAGCAGTCCATCCGAGCCATGGGCCGGGAGCTCTATGAACAGCTGTTCGGGCAGCTTTGGCCACAACTCGAGAAGGGCGGCGCCGTACAGCTGGATCTGGACCGCTCCTTGCAGGATCTACCCGTTGCCTCGCTTGTTCAGCACGACGGAAGGTACTTCGGGCTTGCCCATACGCTTGTGCTTCTGCCGGCGTGGTGGAGCGTCCAGTTACCGGCCCAGGAAACCCTGACGCCATCTCCGCAAGTTCTGGTTGTGGAAGGGAAAATAGCTGGACCGGCTGGGCGCGACGGATCGCGGGCTCTTCTTGCGGAGCAATATCTGGAGACCCGGTATCTCCAGACCGTCTTCCCCGCGGCATACCTATTGCCTTCGTCTCAGGCGAATACAGCAGAACTGAAGAGGCGACTGCCCAAAGTAGAACTTTTCCACTACAGTGGTCATACTACGCCCACCGCACGACAGAGCGCTTTGCTCCTGGGAGCCTCCGGAGACACGTTCGACGCCAAGGCAATTGATACGTTATCACTTCACAATCTGCGGCTTGCGGTACTTGCCACTTGTTCGAGCACGGGAGGGCTTGAAGCCGGAGTAAATGATACGGGCAGCATTACGCATGCCTTGCTCCGAGCGGGAGCGGCTAACGTGATCGCGACATTGTGGGACGTAGATACTCGGAGTTTTCGCGACCTTATGGAGCAATTCTATAGAAAACTCCTCGACAATCATCCGAAAATTACTGAAGCACTTAGGTTTGCGCAACAAGCGGTTCAGGAAAATATTGCGACCGCGCACCCCTTCTACTGGGCCTCGACTCAATTGTTTGCACAATAATACGGAACCTTTGGAGAAAGCCATGAAATCGGTTGAGCATTCCGCAGTCGTCAAGCCACTCCCAACGAAGTATTTTGCAGTTCTGTTTGAAGGTCCCTGGCTCTTTACCCAGGATCCCGCAGATGGAACCAGGATTCTGGCGGTCTGCCCGTATCTTGATCCATCCGATCATGCATTTGAGTTTGGATTCTGGAAGAGTGAGGATCTAAGTGGATTGAAGGATGATCATCCAGAGACTCTCGTTTCCGGCACACTCTACAAAGTGGATGTACAGAACGACCAGCCTCCAGCCCCAAGCTTCCACGAGCTATTCGAGCGCGCAGCATCCACGTATCCTCTTATTTATCTCCGGAACAAAAAGAAGAGTAACCCTCTCAAACTCGGCGACGTGAGTCATTTGCGAAGAGTCTCTCTTTCGAGACCAGCAGAAGTACGTGGCGCAGGCAAGCTGCTTCACGCTCCGGTGCTAAAGGGAGTCGCTTCCAATGAAAAGAGTTTCGATCTGAGTCTTAGCGCAGAGCCTGCCAACCACGCGGCGCTGATCCTTCTCTACCCTGATCTCAATGCAGTCAATTCGCTTACGATACAGTCCGTTCCTGTGCCTGTGCTTGCCGGCGCCAAGCCTCACCTGGTATTTCGAGCACGGGGAACGTCAAAAACTTTTATCGACAACTATACGGACAACCTACACTTGGTAGAAAGCTTTGACATGGTACGCAGGCTGGTCATGGTGCAGGATCCGGATTTTGCCGACAACGCCTTGAGTGCTTGCGACTTGGGACTCTATCCGAACTCTGGAAGTCAGCTTTTCGAGCACGGCGACACGGCTGTTACAGAGTTCAGTGACAAGGAACTCGGTCTTCCCCAGAGCACAATACAAGGCGAAGCGGATATAAAGATTACCGCCCTCACCCTGGCTTCTTGCGCCGCCGGAACTATCGTATGCAACGG
>CAXSDM010000105.1:8498-9724 GCA_964235575.1 uncultured Acidobacteriaceae bacterium
TTCGCTTCGCCAACCGCGTCGGCGGCAACATGGGGAGCGGCCGAGGATGCGAACGCAGGTACGATAAACTCAACCCGTGGCCCATGATTGACGACAGCTCCATCCCCAGCTTCCTGAGCCTTCGCACTCCGGCCACCCGTCGTCCGAAGAACCGCACTGCCACCCCGGCCCGCACCACCCAGCCGCCAGCTTCCAGCGCCAGCCAGCTCGCCTTCCAGCTCCTTCCGGCTGAGCCTGTCGCTCCCGTCCCACCCTCCGCGCTTCCATCCCGCGAACCCATCCTCTACACCGTCCGCCAGCTCATCGCCGAGCTCCGCGGGCACCTCGCATCCGCCTACACCGGCATCCTCCACGTCGAGGGCGAAATCTCCAACTGCCGCCCCGCCGGCTCCGGCCACCTCTACTTCACGCTCAAGGACGGCGACGCCCAGCTCCCCGTCGTCATGTTCCGCCGCCAGGCCCAGCTCCTCGCCTTCAAGCTGCGCGACGGCCTCGCGGTTGAAATCCGCGGCCGCATCACCGTCTATGAATCCCGCGGCCAGCTCCAGCTCATCGCCGAAAGCCTCCGCCCGCGAGGCACCGGCGCCCTCCAGCTCGCCTTCGAGCAGCTTCGCGACCGCCTCCGCCGCGAAGGTCTCTTCGACCGCCCGCGCAACCCGCTGCCGCCCTTCCCGCACTGCATCGGCATCGTCACCTCGCCCTCCGGCGCCGCCCTGCGCGACATCATCCAGGTCATCCGCCGCCGTCACGGCCGCCTCAACCTGCTCATCTTTCCCGCCATCATGCAGGGCGCGCAATGCCCCTCCACGGTCGCCGCCGGCATCCGCTGGTTCAACCGCCACCCGGACCGCGTCGACCTCATCCTCATCGCGCGCGGCGGAGGCTCGCTCGAAGACCTCGCCGGCTTCAACGACGAAGCCCTTGCCCGCACCATTGTCGCCTCCCGCCTGCCCATCGTCTCCGCCATCGGCCACGAGATCGACCACACCATCGCGGACTTCGTCGCCGACCTCCGCGCGCCCACCCCCTCCGCCGCCGCCGAGCTCATCACCTCCGCCCAGCACCGCATCGAGGACCGCGTCCTCTCGCTCGAGCGCCGCGTCCTCCGCGCCGGCGACTACCACCTCCTGCGCTGCCGCCAGCGCCTCCAGCGTCTCTCCGCCAGCCACGTCCTCGCCCGCGTCCGGGACTCCATCGGCCTCCGCGAGCAGCGCATCGACGACCTC
>CAXSDM010000106.1:0-8106 GCA_964235575.1 uncultured Acidobacteriaceae bacterium
TCATGCTGCTTCGGGGAAAGCTTGTCGGGGTCAAGGCGAGCGAAGGCATCCTCAGGACGAGTCCGCGCCGCAACATCCACATGGTCAACCGCCCCTGACAGTCCAAGAAAATCCTGAACGGCCGGCAGATCGAGAAGAATTTTGCTGTCTGTTGCATCGCCTGTGGTTACTATCCCCACAACAGATAAGACCGTTGGTCGATGTGTCGGGTCCTGTGCGAGTGAGACATACCGACCATCGTCTTTCTTCAGGTAAACGTCTCCTCCTACCTTCACACCCAGTCGCTCCGCGAGACTTGCCCCGAGGACCGCCTCGTATCCATCGCTTACTCCATCTTGTGGCCACCTGCCCTGCAGCTTCCACCACGGATGAAGTGCGGGTGCTCCTCCGATCACTGTTCGCGTCGATCCAAACTGGTATCCGGTCACTTGTGCAGGTACAAAGTCTCTGTACACAGTTGGCTCAACCTTGCCGGCAAAGGACAACTCCGGACTCACCCCCGTAATGTTATTTGCCCAGAAAATCCCCTTCAGCTTCTCTAAATCTGACTCCTTCAGATAAGCCCCACCCGTAGAAGGCTTCAGGTCCACCCCACCCACCTTGACCTCCAGCGCGTCGGCCCTGGGCGTGACCACAATGTTGGCCCCGTACACCGCCAGCTCCCGATGAATGCGGTCCCCGATCGTCGTTGCCAGCGCCAGCATCGCGGTCACCGCAGTCGTTCCCAGCAGGATCGCGATCCCGGCCAGCGCCTTCCTCCGCCGCTGCCGGGCGAAGCTCTCCCAAAGGAGCCGAAGGAACATTTACTTCTCGAACCCTGAACCAGACCCGGAAGCGAACCGCGGTGCAATCGCCTGCAGATCCGCCGCCGCAATCACCACCTGCCCTCCGGCCACCGTCGACTTCAACGGAATCGGATTGCACCCACCCGGCTGTCCCATACTGGCCGCATTCAGCGGGCTCGCGCACATCTTGCACGTGATCCCTTGCTCGCCCACATAGAACCCCACTGGGCCACAGATCGTGCACGCATCCGCCACTGAAACGATGTTCCCGTCCGGCTTTTTGAACAGCAGAAAGCGCACCTCGGTCGAGTGCCCCTGCGTATCGTCCACGTGCACGCCATAGCGATGTAGCTTTGACTCCGCCCCGTCCGCCGTGATCTCCGCGACTGGCACGGTCACCTGCTCGCCCACCAGCGTGACGGGGGCCGCTGCGCTCAGCGCCGTCGAACTCTTGGCGTAGATAAACTCCGCGGTTGACAGGAAGATGAACAGGAAACTCGCACCCGTGACCGCCGTCATCCACAGCTTCTCGCGCCGCTGACTCCACGCCGCCCGCCGCCGATCCGCGGGAGTCGCATCCTCTGCCAGCACCGCCGGCCCACGCCGCCGCTGCTCCATCAGGATCATGATTGCCGCCAGCGCCAGCATCGTCACAAAGAAGAAGAGATCGTTCCGCACAATGGGCCCGATCAGCCGCATCTCCGCCGTACTTGAGGGCAGCACCCCATTCTCCGAGAGCTCATGCAGTCCGCTCACCACCAGCTGGAAGGTCACGAAATACAGAATGATCGTCGTGACCCGGAAGAATCGCTGCAGATTGATCTTCAGCGAGCCGCGGACAAACAGCACGCCGAAGACCACGGCGACTGCCACGCCCAGCATCGTCCCGGTAAAGCTAAGCAACTCGGTCGAGTTGAGCGACACGGCGGCCAGGATCAGCACCGTCTCCACCCCCTCCCGCAGCACCAGCAGGAACACCAGCAGGAACAGCCCAAATTGAGAAGTTCCCGCGGTCGCCTTCGCGATCTTCGCCTCGATCTCCCCTTTCATCGAGCGAGCCGTCTTGTTCATAAACCAGATCATGCTGCCCGTGAAGAGAGCCGCCACCAGCATCACCCAGCCTTCAAAGATGTCCGGGTTGTACTGCAGCCGCGACAGTACCACCGCGCCAAGTACACTGGCTGCGATTGCCGATCCCAGCGCCCAGAACACTGTTCGCTTTAGCTCCGGCCGCCCGATCTTCCCTAGATACGCGAAGATGATCCCGACGATCAACGACGCTTCCACACCCTCGCGGAGCGTAATGATGAATGCCTGCAACATGTTGAATCCTGCCCTGGCGCCGGAAGACCCGCGCGCAACGAAAGCCGCAGGCGATCCGATCAGCGCTGCGGTCCAGTCCAAGTCTAATTCGGACTCAATTGGTCGTCAATCGAGAGAGGCTCGCAGAACAGGGTTCCAGACGCAGAAACGGGGCGCGTTGAACGCAGCCCCGCTCGCACAAACGACGACAAAACTACCGCAGATTTACGGTCGATCCAGACATCGTGTCGGTCACTTCCACGGCCACCGTGCCAGCCTGGCTGGTAGCAGAGTCGGAGGTGGTGACGATCTTGGTTCCGGCCGGAGCCTTGACCTGCTGGGACTGACCGGCGGCAAGGTGGATCTGCTGATCGCCGCTCTTAAGATCGACAGGCGCGGCAGACTTGTTCTGGATCGTGAACTTGATCGGCTTGCCGGCAGGCTTCGCGGACTGGGTCTGCTCGGGGGTGGAGGTGTTGCTCTGCGCCAAGAGCGAGCTTGCGGGGAGAACGAGGGACATTGCGGCAACTGCGGACAGGACGACGTTACGGGTGGACATGGTTCGCTCCAAAAATGCGACACGAGCTGCAGACCAGAGAATGTAGCAGGGTCACGGTGAGTACGGCGTGGAAGTGAGCCCGGATCAGCAGGAGAGCGCTGTCAACGGGTATAGGCGTTATCTATACGGCAGATCAGAATATAGCCCCACTGTGAGACGATGCGCCAGTCGAAAAGGTCGCCGTAGCAAAACTTCTTTTCGCACGGTGGTGCAAAACGCGACAAAGCCCCGATCCTGGGCTGGATCGGGGCTCGGCGGACGTGCACAGCAGGGGCGTCAGTAACGCCAGGACAGCACGTCGGCTCCTTGGGGGGCGGTCTTCAGCATGTGTTCGGTCATCAACGGCAGCACGCGCTGTGCCCAGTTGGCGTTGTTCTGCTGCATCGTGTACTCGGGCGGACCACCGGTGTAGCAGTGCGGCATCCCGGGACCGTACTGGAAGGTCGCGTCCGAATGTGGCGCGGTGGTCGCTTCGAGTTGGTTCTGTAACAGGTGCACGGCGTTATTCAGGAAGTAGGTGTCTCCGTCGCCCACCGCGAAGTGCAGCTTGCCCTCGAGCTTCGGCCCAAGCGTAGCCCAGTCGCGCTTCAGGATCGCCGCAAGATCGTAGTGATCGTGCCAATAGGCCAATGTCGTTTTATCGATCGCTCCTGTCATCGGCTGGATAATCTCCGCCGGGTAGCCGTCCGGCCCCGCCGGTGAGAAGACTGCCTGCCAGATGTCCCACTGTTCGGTCGAACGCCCATGAGTGCCGAGCACATCCTCGTAGGCGTATTCTCCCGGCATGGTGGCGATGACGGTTCCGTCCGGCTTGCGATCGCCGGAGATCGCAACCTTCCCGAAGTCTCCCTCCAGGTAGAAGGCATTGGTGGAGTCATACAGGTTTGCGTTCTGGTAGGCGTGGAAGTCGACGGGATCGGGGCATGCGGCGTACGCCCCGTTGTAGCGGTCCGGGTAGAGGATCTGCGTGGCTGCGGCCTCCCACCCACCGGTCGAACCCCCAAACGTAGCCCGTGCCCAACCCTGGCCGAGCCCACGGTACTTGCTCTCGATGGCTGGGATCAACTCGTCGTTGATGGCCGCGCCATACGGTCCCACGTTCGCCGAATCGACCACGTAGGAGTCGTCGTAGTACGGATTGGCGTTCTGTACATAGAGCAGGATGACCCGCGGCAACCGGCCGGAAGTCCAATCCTGGTAGAGCCGGTAGGCCGCCTCGCCGCCACCGCGCCGCCCCTGTGGATGTGCCGGATCGGGAGCAACCGGGCTAAACGCCGGTCCGAACGCCGCGTGGTAGTGATCCTGGTAGACCACCAGCGGGTACTTCGCGTCAGGATGCTCGTCGAAGCCGTCGGGCAACAGGACCCACGCGCCAAGGTACATATCCCGGCCCCAGAACGCGCTCAGCTTTTCGCTGCGAAAGCGCATGTACTTCAGCCACCTGGCCGCCGGACTCTTCTCCGCGATCACCGCCGGGTCCGCATCCGTTCCCTCGATCGGCGGCACGGTCTGGTCAAGCGTCAGCTTCAGCGTAGCCTTGTTCTGCGGATCCAGATGCAGCTTCACGGGCGCGTTGAACGGATTGCCCGGCTTGCGATTCCACTTTTGACCTTCTCCCCGGTCCGGCGGCAGCCAGACGTTCTTGCCCGACGCCAGGTGAAACTGCTCATAGACGTTGAAGACCGCCTGGACGAAGTAATCTCCGGCATCCAGGTCCGTAAGCGAGCGCCGGGGGTAGCCGAAGGTGGTCGCATCCACCACGATCGGCTTGCCGGGCGGCAGGTTCTCCACATCGACGCCAAAGCCTTGCGCCGACTCGTAGTTCTCCGAAAGCTGCATCCGGGGCTCGGGCCGCTCGCGCTTCGCGATAACCAGAACCAGGTGGCCGTTCAACGGCTTGTTGCCCGGCACGGTCACCTCGATGCGCTGCGCACAGGCCGGCAACCCGCAAGACAAGAGCATCACGAGCATCGCGCGAAACCAACCCATAGGTTCCTTATCGACCGGAGTAGCCGAAACTTTAGCTCTCAAACAGAATTATTTTCCGCTGTAAACAGCCGGCACGCCGAGGCTGCCCTTCGGTGGCAGATGCCGGATATACGTCACCATGCTCCACATCTCGTCGTTCGAGAATTCACCATCGGACGGCGGCATGCCCGAGGGCGCGATGCCGTTCTTGATGATCCAGCGCAACTGCCCGTCGGTGTACGCCTGCACCTGCGGGCTGGTCAAGGAGGGAATCGGCGGATCGAGCGTCTTGGCAAATGGCACCCCGGTGTTCTGGCCGTCGAGTCCGTGACACACCATGCAGTAGGACTTGAACAGGTCCTTGCCGTCTGCAATCGTGTCGTCGCTCGTCTTCAAGGGGTTTTTGTCTTTCTTGCCGCCGATCGTCACATGGTGCTTGGTCCAGGTGATGACCGCGGTCTGGGCCGGTCCTGGCTGCGTCGCCCGGCATCCGCTCAGACCTGAGACTGCTGCCGCACCCAGCAGCAAGCCGAAGAAACTTCGATCCATCCTCAAATGCATTCTCTCCGGGGCGCTGGCACAAGCCCAGTCTACCGGGCCCGTGCCGCGCCTCACACCCTACGCGATGATGTCGTGAATGACCTTGCCCGAGACGTCCGTCAGCCGAAAATCGCGTCCGCTGTTGCGGTACGTTAGCTTCTCGTGATTGATGCCGAGCATGTAGAGGATCGTGGCGTGGATGTCATGGACGTGCACCGGCTTGTCCGCGACCTTCCAGCCGAAGTCGTCGGTTGCGCCATAGGTGGTGCCGCCCTTGATGCCGCCGCCGGCCAGCCACATGGTGAAGCCGTGCGGATTGTGGTCGCGCCCGTTGTGCGTGCCTGCGCCGCCAAGCTCGACCACCGGCGTACGGCCGAACTCCGAGCCACAGACGATGATGGTCGAGTCGAACAGCCCGCGCGCCTTCAAATCCTTGATCAGCGCCGCAAACGGCTGGTCGGAGTCCTTGGCATTTTTTCGGTGCATCAGGATGTCCGCGTGATGATCCCAGGGATCGCCGGCAGCGTAGTACACCTGCACCATGCGCACGCCTTTCTCGATCAGCCGTGCCGCCGTCAGGCAGCCGCGAGCGGTCGAGCCCTCGCCATACATTTTGATCGTGGCCTCGCTCTCCTTCCGTACGTCGAACACGGTCGGCGCCTCGGTCTGCATGCGGTACGCCGTCTCCATGGAGCCGATCGTCGCCTCGAGCTGCGGATTGGTCTCGGTCTCCGCCATGTTCAGGTCGTCCAGCTTCTTGACCAGATCCAGTTCCTTGCGCTGCGTGCCAAGGTCAAAGCGCTCGTTGTGGATGTTCGGGATGAGCTTGTACGGGTCGAACTCCTTGTCTCTCACGTTGTCGGAGACGTAGGTCGCCTGGTGCACGGCCGGCAAAAAGCCGGAGCTCCACAACGGTGGGCCAACAGTGGTCGGCACCTGCGGGCTCAGCACGACGAAGCCGGGCAGATCCTTGTTCATGCTGCCCAGGCCATAGGTGAGCCATGCGCCCATGGACGGTCGGCCTGAGACGTTCGCTCCCGTGTTCATCATGATCAGCGACGGCTCGTGGTTCGGAATCTCGGTGAACACCGAACGCACCATGCAGATGTCGTCCGCGCACTCGCCCAGGTTCGGCCACAACTCGCTGAAGTCCATGCCGCTCTTGCCATACTTCTTGAACTCGAACGGCGACTTCATCAGCTTGCCGGTCTTGCGCTCGTGCCCCAGGTCGCCTCCCGGCATCGCCTGGCCGTCGTACTTCACCAGCGCCGGCTTCGGGTCAAAGCTGTCGATCGAAGACACACCGCCGTTCATGAAGAGGAAGATGACATGCTTGGCCTTGGGCTTGAACTTCGGATCATTGTTCATCCACACGTTCAGCTCCGGTGTCGCTTCGGCCTCGGCGATCTGCTCGCCCAGCAGGCTGGCAAAACTGAGGAAAGCGAATCCTCCGCCAATCTTCTTCAGTGCGTCGCGGCGATGAATCGGTTTCGGTTTATGACTGAACATCAGGTCTTCTCCGTCGTGCGGTTGCAGCTAGTTGAGGTACTCGAACTCATTCGAACTGAAGAGCGCGCGGGTGTACTGCTTCCACGCTGTCAGCGGCTCCTGGTTGATTAGGTAGCCCGGCTTCTCGGGGGTTGACTTCAGGAACTCGAGCCCAAGTTCGACTTCTTTCGGCGTAGGCTCGCGCCCAAACACGTACTCGTAGGTTGCCGTGATGCGCTTGGCATCGTCTCCCTTGGCATACACCCGCTCCGCCAGCTTGCCGGCCTGCGAGAACACAAAGGCGTTGTTCATGAAGTAGAGCCGCTGCACGGGCACGTTGGTCGAGAAGCGCTGTTCCGCGGTAAACGTCGGATTGGGGAAGTCAAACGCCTGCAGGAACGGATCGATGCGGAAGCGGCTGACCTTGGCGTAGATTGTGCGCCGCGTGTTGTCGGTGCTCAGCTCCTTCGGCGGACCGCCCATCTTCTTCTCGTCGAGATCGCCGGCGACGAAGAGGATCGAGTCGCGCAGCTGTTCCGCGTCCAGACGCTGCAAGGTGAAGTGCGAGTACAGCCGGTTGTCCGGATCCTTCTCCTTGGCTTCGGGACTCTCATGCGTGCTCTGCTGGTAAGTCGCCGACATCATGATCAGCTTCTGCAGCTTCTTGATCGACATCCCATCCTTCTGGAACTGGACGGCGAGATAGTCCAGCAACTCTGGGTCCGAGGGAGGATCGCCAACCTTTCCGAAGTTGTCCGCCGAGTTCACGATGCCTGTACCGAAGTGCCACTTCCACACGCGGTTCACGATGACCCGCGAAGCCAGTGGCGTCGCGATGATGTCGTCCGCTAACTGCAAGCGGCCGCTGCCCTGCGTGTACGGCTTCTTGTCCGGGCTGCTCAGCACCGTCAGGAACGCGCGCGGAACGATGGGGCCATTGGCGTTCGGATTGCCACGCAAGTTGAGGGCGATGTCGGTCACCTTCGGCTTGTCGGCCAGGCCATGCACAAACGGGTACTGCTCCGGCATGTCCTTGTGCAGCTTCTTGCTTTCATCCTGCAGGCTGGCGAGATACTGCTGCTCGGCCGTACCCATCCGACGCTGCAGCGCCCAGCCCCGATACGCAAACAGCCCCGGGTCGCCGCGTCCTTCATCCGACCCCAGCGACCTCACAAACAAGTCCGAGTAGAGGTTCGCCCGCTCTGCCGACATCACCTTCAGCTCCAGCGTGCAGCCCGGGCAGAACTCGTCGTAGGTATCAAACTCGTTTGGCTTGGCCTCCTTCTTACGCCGCACCGGCACATCCGCCTTCGCCTCAATCTTCTTGTTGTCTTCCTCGATCTTCTTCTGCTCCATCTCAAGATCGAGCACCGTGTCCTGGAAGACATCCCCAAGATACTTCGCCTGATCTTCCGTTCCGCCCTCGGCAATCATCATCTGCCAGTCATGCAGATTCGGGTAGAA
>CAXSDM010000106.1:8206-9680 GCA_964235575.1 uncultured Acidobacteriaceae bacterium
TCGTACTTGTGGTCATGGCAGCGCGCGCAGGCGACCGTCAAGCCCAGGTAGCCACGCGTTACCGCATCGATCCGCTCATTGCGTTCATCCGCGCGACCTTGCACCGGTTCCGCCTGATCCCAGATCCACGGGGCTTCGCCGAGGAAGGAAGTCGCCGCAAGCTCGTCATGCGTCGGGTTCTTCTCCATCAGGTCGCCGGCCAGCTGCATCTTGACGAACGTGTTGTACGACAGGTCCTCGTTGAAGGCCTTCACCACCCAGTCGCGGTAGACGTACGCGCCATCGAGCGGCATGTACCCACGCCCGCGCGGATCGAGCCCGCGGATATCGTCATCCGCATACCGCGCCACATCGAGCCAATGCCGGCCCCAGCGCTCGCCATACCGCGGCGAGGCCAGCAGGCGGTCAATTTGCTTCTCGTACGCGTTCGGGCTCTTGTCCGCCTCAAACGCCTGGACCTCTTCTTCTGTGGGCGGCAGACCCGTCAGATCGAGCGTTGCGCGACGCAGCAACGTCCGCCGGTCCGCCTGGGCCGCCGGCTTTAGGCCCTTGGCCTCGAGCTTTGCCAGCACCAGCCGATCGATGTCGGTCCGCGCCCAGCCATCCTTCATCGTCGGGATCGTCGGCGCCTGCAGCGGCTGGAACGACCACCAGTGCCGCGTCTCGTCGGTAATCTTGTCCGGCTCCGTGCGCACGGCCACGCCGGTCGCCGGCCAGGGTGCGCCCATCTTGATCCAATCGTTTAATACGCCGATCTCTTCGTCCGAGAGCTTGCCCCCCTTGGGCGGCATCTTAATCTCGCCCGTCTGGTGCACGGCCTGCAGCAGCAGGCTCTTGTCCGGATCGCCCGGCACGATCGCCGGCCCGGAGTCGCCGCCCTTGATCATCGCTTCGCGCGAGATCATCTGCAGCCCGCCGGCGGAGCGTGCCTGGTGGCATAATCCGCAGCGCTCGGCGAGAATCGGCCGAACCTTGCCCTCGAAGTATTCGTCGCCGGCCCCGCCCTTCGACGCGGCCGCGGTCAGCACCAGGCCCGCAGGCTTCGTGACTTCCGCGTCATCCCAGATGGCGCCGGCCTTTACCCACTGGGTTAGCGCCGCGATCTCGCCATCGGTCAGCTTGTGGTTCTTGGGCGGCATCTTCAGGTCGCCCGTCTGCATCACGGCCTGGATCAGCAGACTCTTGTCCGGATTGCCCGGAACGATCGCCGGCCCGGAGTCGCCGCCCTTGAGAATGCCCGCCCGTGAGTCCAGCCGTAGCCCGCCCATCTCCTCCGACGTGTGGCACTTGTAACAATTGTTGGCCAGTACCGGACGTACCTGCGCGTTGAAGTATTCAACCGTACCCGTCGCTGCTGGAGCACCGGCGACCGTTTTCAACCTCGCGCCAGTGCCTGCGCTGCTCGAGCTACTTGCCGGCTTCGCTGCCGCGCCCTTCGCCGCCCCGTCCGTCGACTGCGCACTCGCCGGCACCG
>CAXSDM010000107.1:0-9604 GCA_964235575.1 uncultured Acidobacteriaceae bacterium
CGAGGATGAACACCCAGATGACTCCCGCCACACTCAACACCGAGACCGAAGCCTCCTCCGCCTCCAGCTACGCAACCTTCCAGCAAGATGCCATAACCACCGCTGAGACCCAGGAAGCCCGCATTCAGTCGGAGCTGCAAGATCTCTCGAATGCCAAACCCCGCAACACCGCCGAGCAGGTCCGCCAGCAAGTCAAGCAGGACCTCCGCATGGGCCGCGAGTACCAGCAGGGCCGCATTAACTGGATCACCACCGTCGTCATGGGCCTGTTTCACGTCCTTGCCATCGCCGCGCTCTTCTGCTTTTCGTGGAAGAACCTGGCCGCCTTCGGCATCATGTATTTCCTCGCCATCAACGTCGGCATCGGCGTCGCCTACCACCGCCTGCTGACACATCGCGGCTTCCGCACCCCCAAATGGGTCGAGTACTTCGTCACTGCCTGCGGCACCATGGCGCTTGAGGGCGGACCTATCTTCTGGGTCGCCACCCATCGCGTTCACCACCAGAACTCCGACCAGGAAGGCGATCCGCACACCCCCGTTGATGGCACCTTCTGGTCCCACGCCGGCTGGATCCTCTCCGGGCGCGCCATGCACTCCGAAACCGCGCTGCTCGGCCGCTACGCCCCCGACCTCACCCGCGACAAGGTCCACGTCTGGCTCTCGAAGTACCACTGGCTCTTCCTGACACTTACCGGCTTCGCCCAGATCGCCATCGGCGCCGCCCTCGCGCAGCCCGGCCATCGCCTCGCTGGCGGCCTTAGCATGATGCTCTGGGGCACGATGCTTCGTGTCGTCGTCGGCCTCCACGCCACCTGGTTCGTCAACTCCGCCACCCACCTGTTCGGTTCGCGCCGCTTCGACACCCGCGACGAGTCCCGCAACAACTGGTGGGTTGCGCTGCTCACCGGAGGCGAGGGCTGGCACAACAATCACCACGCGCATCCGGTCAGCGCCCGCCACGGCCTCGCCTGGTACGAGTTCGACATCAACTATTACTGCATCTGGATACTGGCGAGGCTAGGGCTTGCCCACAAGATCCAGATCGCCAAGTTCGACCCCCGCAACCCGAAGCCGGCCGGCAGCAACTAGTTTGGAAACTGCAAGGACCTAAAGGCCGCCAGGTCACTCTGGCGGCCTTTGTTTTTCTTTGCACGCACACCCAGCCTCCCATGCCCTCGCCAGCGAAGGACCTGCCGGGTGCAATCGCGGCTGTTGTGGTCTGTCCGACGGGATGCAATTGCGCCAGGAACGCCGAACGCACAATCCATGCATCCCATGCAAAGTCGACTATTCTGGCAAGGGGACAACGGCATATGGCTACAGAATCGCAGGGAACGGCTCTTTTCGATCGCAAGGCATGGCAGGCGCTGACGGCGCACCACGAGGAGTTTGAGGGCAAGCAGTTGAAGGATCTGTTTGCAAGCGACCCGGCGCGTGGAACGCGGTATACGGCGGAGGCGGCGGAGCTGTTTCTGGACTACTCGAAGAACCGCGTGGACGATACGACGCTGAAGCTGCTGGTGGAACTCGCGGAGGAGTGCGGGTTGAAGGAGAAGATGGAGGCGATGTTCCGCGGCGACAAGATTAACGTCACCGAGGGTCGCGCGGTGCTGCATGTGGCTCTGCGGGCGCCGAAGGGTGAGTCGATTGTGGTGGATGGGCAGGACGTGGTGCCGGAAGTGCATCAGGTGCTCGACAAGATGTCCGGCTTTGCGGACAAGGTGCGCTCGGGGGAGTGGAAGGGGTTCACGGGCAAGCGGATCCGCAACGTGGTGAACATCGGCATTGGCGGCTCGGACCTGGGGCCGGTGATGGCGTATGAGGCGCTGCGGCATTACTCGGACCGCGAGATGACGTTCCGGTTTGTGTCGAATGTGGATGGGACGGATTTTGCAGAGGCGGTGCGGGATCTGAGCGCGGAGGAGACGCTGTTTCTGGTGGCTTCGAAGACGTTTACGACACAGGAGACGATGACCAATGCGCACTCGGCGCGGGAGTGGGCGCTGGCGACGCTGAAGGACGATAAGGCGATTGCGAAGCACTTCGTGGCGATCTCGACCAATGCCAAGGAAGTGGCGAAGTTCGGCATTGATACGGAGAACATGTTCGGGTTCTGGGATTGGGTGGGCGGCCGCTACTCGATGGACTCGGCGATCGGTTTGTCGACGATGCTGGCGATCGGGCCGGAGCAGTTCCGGGAGATGCTGGACGGATTCCACGCGATGGATGTGCACTTCCGGACGACGCCGTTTGCGCAGAATCTGCCGGTGCTGATGGGCTTGCTGACGGTTTGGTACACGGACTTTTTCGATGCGCAGACGATGGCGATCCTGCCGTATGAGCAGTATCTGAAACGCTTTCCGGCGTATCTGCAGCAATTGACCATGGAGTCGAATGGCAAACATGTGACGCTTGCGGGCGAGCACGTTTCGACCGAGACCGGGCCGGTGTACTGGGGTGAGCCGGGGACCAATGGGCAGCACTCGTTTTACCAGCTGATTCACCAAGGGACGCGGCTGATTCCTTGCGACTTCATCGGCTTCTTCAAGTCGCTGAACCCGCTGGGGCGACATCATGACATGCTGATGGCGAACGTGTTCGCGCAGGCTGAGGCGCTGGCGTTCGGCAAGACGGCGGAGCAGGTGAAGGCGGAGGGAACGGCGGACTGGCTGGTGCCGCACCGAGTGTTCGAGGGCAACCGGCCGTCCAATGTGATTCTGGCCGATGAGCTTACGCCGAAGCTGCTGGGGACGCTGGTGGCTCTGTACGAGCACAGCGTGTTTACGCAAGGCGCGATCTGGAATATCGACTCGTTCGACCAGTGGGGTGTCGAGCTTGGCAAGGTGCTGGCTACGCGGATTCTGGGTGAGCTTGAGGGAGATGCGGCGCTGACTCACGATACGTCGACGAATGCTTTGATCGAGCGGTATCGAAAGAACAAGTAAGCTTGGAAAGCAGCCCGCACCCTAGCAGGTGCGGGCGAAAAGCAAACGCAGATTCCCTTCGGGAACGACAACCAAAAACAGGCCAACAACTTAGTGAAGGCCGCCGCTTACCTGGATCAGGTCGCCGGTTATCCAGCGTGCGTCATCTGAGGCCAGCAAGGCAACGGCGAGGGCGATGTCTTCCGGCTGGCCGAGGCGCTGGAGCGGTGTCTGCGCAACGAGTGCGTTGGCAAAGTCACCTTCAGCGAAGGAAGCCGATCCTTCGGTGACGACCAAGCCCGGGTTAATGGCGTTGACGCGGATGTTTTTCGGCCCGAGTTCCTTGGCCAGGGTCAGGGTAATGGAGTCGACTGCGCCCTTGGTGCCGTTGTACACGGACATGGTGGGTGTGCCCGCCACGCTGGCGATCGAGCCGATGTTGATGATGCTCCCACCTTCTGCAGGGAACAGCGGGAGCGCAGCCTGAGTGGCAAGCAGCAGCCCGGTTACATTCACCGAGAACATGTGCTGAATGGCCTCTTCGGTGATCTGGCCGATGGGAGTCATGGCATACACGCCAGCATTGTTGATCAGAATGTCGACCTTTCCGTACGCCTTCTTGACCTCAGCGAAGAGAGTGTCCACCTCGGCGGACTTCGCAACGCTGCCGCCGATGGCGACTGCCTTGCCGCCTGCCTGCACGATGCTGGCGACGACCTTGTCCGCGCCTTCCTTGCTGGAGGAGTAGTTGACGACGACCGATGCGCCCTGCGCGCCGAGTTCCTTTGCGATGGCCGCGCCGATGCCTTTGGAGGCTCCGGTGACGACTGCGATCTTGCCTGTAAGCTTTGCCATGGTCTTTTACCTCTGTTCGAGTTGCGTCGAATAGTTCGACGTTCATCTAACTGATGGTGTAAATCAAAGGACGATTCAAGCTTTCTGCGTCAGAGGGCGGCGAGACGTTTGCAGTAGGCGCGCCAAAGATCGCGGCGGAAGGAGAGGTGCATGGAGCGGCCGTCGCGTTCGGCGTCGATGAGGCCGGCTTCGGTGAGCTCTTTGAGGTGGTGGGAGATGGTGGCCGCGCTGATCTCGGCCTGGACGTTGAGCGCGCTGCAGGGCAGGGCACCGGTGGATGCCGCGATCTGCTGCAGGATGGCGAAACGGCGCGGGTCGGCGAGCACGCGGGCGATGGTTTGAAAATGCTCGTCATCGAGCTTCGGAATGGCGGGCTTGCTGGCCATGTTTGTCAGACGTTTCAGTCGCGGAGTTCGATGCAACGGCTAGAGCAGCGCGAGAAGCTCCTCGGGTTCGGGGCGGACGCGCGAGTCGGCGAACGCTTTGGCGAAGGCGATGGTGCGGTCGGGCTGGATGAGGAAGAGGCCGGGCAGGGGCAGGCGCCAGGCGGAGTCAGGCGCGGTGTCGTAGGTGAGACCGGAGTTGGCGAAGGGGATGTTAACGAGGATGGACTGGTAATAGCGGCGGTCGCGCTGGGGGATGGTGTGGGCGAGGCCGAATTCGGCGGCGAGGGCGCTGCCGGGGTCAGAGAGGACAGGGAAGGGAAGATCATGCTGCTGGACGGCGAAGTCGTTCTGGCGGCGGGTCTGGGGAGAGATGGCGACGAAGAGGACGTGGCGCTGGCGGAGGCGGGGGTAGAGGTCCCGCCAGCGTTCGAGCTCGGTGACGCAGTAGGGGTCCCAGCGGCCGCGGAAGAACTTGAGGACGAGGGGGCCGAGAGAGAGTAGGTCGGCGGATTGGATGGGGTGGCCGGTGCGGGCGTCCTCGAGCGCGAACGTAGGGGCGAGGGCACCGACGGGCAGGACGCGATCCTCGATGCCGGAGGCAAAGAGCTCGGCGGTGGCGGATTCGGAGAGCGCGAGGCGCTCGGGCTGGACAAGGGACCGGGTGCGGGCGGTGATGGCGTCGAGTTGATCCTGCAGCGGATGCGAAGGCATGACACGTCTATTTTCTCAGACGCATGCAAGCCGAAGATACCTTGGCGCTGGTAACATTCGTGCGATGGACTTTCTAGGTACTCGGCGAGGGTTTCTGCGTAGCGCTGCGTGGATGGCAGCGGCTGGATGTGTTCCGGGCTTTCAGACGGGGCGGATGGAAGCAGCACAGATGAGCAGCGGCGGCGGTTCGGGCCCGATCCGGCTTGGCTTGGCAAGTTACACGCTGCGGAACTTCACGCGGGCGCAGGTCATCGAGGATATGAAGCAGCTGCGGCTGACGAATATCAACTGCAAGGATGTCAAGGATCATCTGCCCTCGACGTCTCCAGAGGTGGAGCAGGCGGCGCTCGATGCGTATAGGGCGGCGGGTATCAGCGTTAAGGCGGTGGGAACGCTGTATTTTCCGAAGGATGAGGATGCGGACATCCGCGCCAAGTTTGAGTATGCCAAGCGCGCGGGCGTGACGGTGATCGTGGCCGGAGATCCGGCGCCAGAGGTGCTGCCGCGGATCGAGAAGTTTGTGAAAGAGTACGACATCCGGTTTGCGATCCACAATCACGGGCCGGAGGACAAGATCTGGCACTCGCCGTACGACGTGCTGAAGGCGGTCAAGAACATGGATCCGCGCATGGGCTGCTGCATTGATGTAGGCCACAGTATGCGGGCGGGCGACAATGTAGTCGAAGCGATCAAGGCGACGGGGCCGCGGCTGTTCGACATGCACATGAAAGACCTGGCGAATGCGACCGAGAAGGAGAGCCAGGTCGCGGTTGGGCAGGGCTTGATGCCGGTGAAGGCGATCTTTCAACAGCTGATCGCGATGCAGTACAAGGGCTTCGTGGACCTGGAGTATGAGATCCATGAAAACGATCCGATGCCGGGCGTGATTGAGAGCTTTGCGTACATGCGCGGAGTGCTGGCGGGGATGGGCGTGAAGGCCTGAACAGACAAGAGCCACGAGTACTGGCATACTCGCGGCTGTTGTGGAGTGGATCGATTACAGAACAAGAAGGACATCAACCCTGCTGGAGAGCGCCGTGGTCGCGGTGTGCTCCTGGCAGGAATTTGGTGCAAGGCACAACTTTCCGAAAGCACGCGGCTCGTTTCGGGTATGCGTTAAACGAACCCGGCAGATCGCGCAAGATCAAAGTAGCAACGGCGCGCGGGAAAGGCTGTAGCACTTTGGGCGGGGTGAGTGCGACGGAGGTGTTAGTCGCGGGGTTGCGGGTGCGGACGCTTAGGCAAGAGCTGCAGACCGCGACTTTTCGCGCGCTATTCCCTCTAATCAAGCAGAGGTTTGAGACATGTTCAGGTTGAAAGTGCTTTCGGTGCTTTCCCTGGCGACTCTGTTCACGCCGGCCTTGCGGCGGCTTCCACGGGGGCGGCGGACGGCGCCAGGCCATCTTTGGGTAAAGTAGAAGCGCTCTCCAATGCAGGAGAGCGCTTCTACATATAGGCATGTGGATGAGGAGACAAGCGATGGGCATTATTCGGGTGTGCGGCACGTGTGGACAACGCAATCGAATCGGGGCCGCGCATCTGGCCGACACAGGCCGGTGCGGTGCCTGTAAGGCAGCGATTGGGCCAATGGAGGAGCCGATAGCGGTGCGGGCGGCGGAGTTCGATGAAATTGTGCAAGGCGCAAAAGTGCCCGTGCTGGTGGATTTCTGGGCAGCGTGGTGCGGACCGTGCCGGGCTGCGGCTCCGGAGGTGGCGCGGACGGCGAAGGAGATGGCCGGGCGCGGCGTGGTGCTGAAGGTAGATACGGAGGCTGAACCGGGGCTCGCGGCACGGTACCGGGTGCAGGGAATCCCCAACTTCCTGGTGATAGCTGGAGGCAAGGTGGTGCGGCAGCAGGCCGGGGTGGTTGGGCATGAGGTGATGGCGGGATGGATGCGCGAGGCCGGCCAGGCGGCCTGACGGCAATGATCGGAGGCCGCGTTACGGGTGCGGCTGTGTGGTTTCGGATGCGGCGGAAGGTCCTTGGAAATACGCCAGCTTGAGGAAGATGGGCGCCACCTCGAAGGGCATCTTGTCGCTGGCGTTCAGGATGGGCTGAAGCGTGGCGTGGAGAGCGAGCAACTGATCGGTCCAGGGGTCGAAGGTGAGAAAGCTGGAGAGCGAGACGGCTGCCTGCTGATCTAGATTCTGGACCGCAAGCTTGTCGCTTCGGGCGATCAAGGGTGCGAGCCAGAAGGTTCTATCGGTATCGCTCTTGACGAGGCCGTCGCCGATGAGCGGCTGCGTGAGCGTAGGCAGATGCTGGACGCGCGCCTGCAGCTGCTGCAGGTAGAGGCCTAAGCACTTCTGGCTGGCGGCGAGCTCTTTCGGCTGCAGGAGCTCGATGGCTTTGGTGGCAGCTTCGGCGTTGTCGGCGTCGGTATGGTGCATGGGGATGCGGCGGAAGGTCATGTTGTCCGGAAACATCAAGCGCGCGTTGAAGGCGTACTTGGTGTCGAGCCGGTGGCCCAGGACGATGTGCGCGAGCTGAAAGGCAAGAAGCGCGTTGAGGTTGCCGAGCTGCTGGTCGCCGTCAGAGGTGAGGACTGCAGAAGTATCGATAAGACCCTTCGAGAGAACGATGGTGTTGCCGACGGCGAAGGACTCGAGCGGCTCCGTCAGCAGGGTACGGACGCGGATAGGGAAGGCGACGGGCGCGTTGTTGTAGGCGAGGATGTTGTTGGCCAAGTTGGCGAGTGTCTTGTCGAACTCGCTCGGTGCGTCTAAGAGGCCGGCCTGGAAGAGGCGGTCGAGCACGTTGTCTTCGGCTTGCCGGGAGAGGGCGCGTTGTGCGGCGAGCGGTCCTTGGTCCTGGGCGCCGGCGGTTAGGTCAGTGGCGTTCTGCACCTCGATGGAGGTGTTTTCGATCTCACTCGGAAGTTTCAGGGCGTATCCCCAGACGTGGTTCGAGGCCTTGAAGTTGAGCGTGAAGGTCTTGCTTTTGGGGTCGATGTCTTCGATGTAGGTGCTGGTGGGAAGCCAGGTGTTGGGCTGGACATTGGTGCGCCAGCTGTCGAAATGGGGGTACTCGTGGTAGTTTTTCTGGGTGCCGGCGTACTCGCCGTTGATGCGGACGATGTTGCCGTGAGCGGTTTCGATCCAGATGCGGCCGAAGAAGCGGCCGGCGGAGTTCTGGAGGGCGGGGACGACATCGAAGACGGACGTGGGCACGGCGCCGAGGAAGTCATTGCGAACGAAGAAGAAGTTGTAATGCTGGCGGTCGAAGTCGTTGAGGTCGATGAGGAGCATCTGGGCGAAGCCGGCCTGGCTGAAGCTGTAGTGGGCTCGGCCGGCGAGGCCGGAGACGACCTGCTCGGAATCCTTGACCAAACCGTGCTTGTTGTTGAGCTTGGAGTTGGCGTTGGCTTTGTCCTGCTGGTAGTTTTCGACGTTGATGGTTCGATCGAGCTGGAGGCGACCGAGGAAGTGAAGGTCGGCGTCAGGGATTTCGCGCATAAAGGGGTCGGGGCGCATGGTTTGGATGTAGGTTTCGACCATGGGCTTGCGATCCTTGAGCATCTGAGTGATCGCTTTTTCCTGGATGACGGCCTGGTCGATGAGCGCGCTTTGGGCGGCGGTGAGGGGTCTTTGGATGCTGGCATTGCGCTGTTTGGCCTTGTCTTCCTTGCTGAGCTTCTGAGCGGAAGCGGTGTTGTTCGCAAGCGTTGCCGCCGAGAGAAGGGCGAGCATGAGGGGAAGCGTATGGCAGAGGCCTTTCAAGCGATCTCCGGGGACGGCACGGACCCAATCTTACAGGCACTCGACCGGGGAGGACATACCCTGGATGGGTCAGGAGTCCGGATGGGGCGCTTGCTTCGCGGCTGCGTTTACGTTTTGTGGCTTCAAGGAGATTCGAGAAGCTTTCAGCGCCTGAAAAGATGGAGCTTTTATGGGCGGTTTGTCTGGCGGCGAACTTTCCCGAACACGCCACGGAGTAGAAAGAGTATATGCAGTGGATTGTCATTCTCATCGCCATCGGCGCGGGCGCTCTGGCCCCGTTGCAAGGAACCAACGCTGAACTATACAAGCATTGGCAGCAGCCGATCTGGACGACGGTGTGGGTTTACTTGAGTGGGCTTGCGGCTATTCTGCTGATCCAGGCGGCGTTCCGCCAGCAGCTTCCCGCGCATGAGGCGGTGGTATCCGCGCCGTGGTGGGCGTGGATTGGCGGCGCGCTGTCGATCGTGACCACGTTGGTTGCGCTGATGTTCGCGCAAAAGCTTGGCTCGGGGATGTTTACCGGACTGAGTCTGACGGCCTCGATCCTGGTGAGCATTCTGATGGACCAGATGGGTTGGATTGGCTTCAAGCAGCACACGGCCTCTCCGCTTCGTATCCTGGGCGGCCTGCTGATGGTGGGCGGTGTGTGGCTTGTCTCCCGCTACTGACGCGGCTTGGCCGACCTGCCGAGAGAAGAGATCGCGAGGGTTCCGATGGTAAGTGCAACCTCCACCGCGCCGGCCGAGTTTCAGACCGATCTTCCGCCGCGGCTCGATCGGCTTCCCTGGTCTCGCTGGCATTTGAAGATGGTGACGGCTCTGGGAATTACGTTCCTTCTGGATGGCCTCGAAGGAGGCGTGGGCGGGTCGCTTTCAGGCGCGCTGAAGAGTGCTTCAACACTGCACTTCACCGACGCGCAGCTGGGAATTACGTCGACGGGGTATCTGCTGGGCACGGTGCTGGGCGCGCTGGTGTTCGGGTATCTGGCGGATCGGTTTGGGCGCAA
>CAXSDM010000108.1:0-3297 GCA_964235575.1 uncultured Acidobacteriaceae bacterium
CCGTTGATGCCAACCTTGACTGCCATGCGCGCGTGCTCCTCGTCGTTGCTTTGTTGGTATGTGTGGCTTCCCCGGAAGGCTATCAAATGGATGAGGGAAGGCGCAATGAAGCAGAGTGTCGAACGAGCGACGGGAGCGCATTGGGAGTTTGCGGCAGGGGAAGCGCTGTGTTACAAGCGTGTTTAGACGCCGCGCCAGATTGATCGTCGCGGTGAGACACTTACGGCTTAAGCCCTGCACTGGATTGCCAGGCGAAGCCGCCCAGAGAGAGTAAGCGCGAGATGCGCGATTGGATACTTGAGCAGATGAGAAGACGTTCCAGGCGTGGGCCGAATGAGTCGGAGTCCACCGGAAAAAGTGGTCAGGAGTTGCCTTCGGGCCAGCTGGCGCCGTTGCGGCCGACGTATCCGGAGCCGATGCGGGCGGCGGAGACGGAAGGTGAGCCGAGCGCGGCAGAACCGGTCGCGGCCAAAGATTACGAGGTGCCGGTGGAGATGCCGCCGCCGGAGGCTCCGGCTGAGACACCGCAGCCAGAGCCGGCAGATGCAGCGGCAGTGGCGGATTTCGCGCCGGCGGCAGAGGGCAAGGTGGTGGTCGAGACGCAGCCTGAGTTGCTGTCGACGCCGCCGGCCGAACAGGTGGCGGCGAAGAGCCCGCGCGGCTATGTGGTGCTGACGATCGGGCTGCCGGGCTCCGGGAAGACGACCTGGTATAAGCGCCGGGGAGTGTCTCCGTTGTCAAGCGACATGCTGCGGACGATCCTGTTCGACGACATTACCGATCAGCGCTACCAGGGGCTGGTGTTTTCCACGCTGCGGAGCTTGCTGCGGGCGCGGCTGATCGCGAAGATGCCATGGAACTATGTGGATGCGACGAACCTGAGTCCGCATGAGCGCCGGCAGTGGATCAAGATGGCGAAGAGCTTTGGGTATGAGGTGCAGGCGGTGTTTTTCGACGTGCCGCTGGCGGTGTGTCTGGAGCGGAACTCGAAGCGCGACCGGCAGGTGACCGACGAGGTGATGCACAAGATGGCGGAGCGCCTGCGGCCGCCGGTGTTCAAGGAAGGCTTCGACAAGATTACGGTGGTGCGGGTGAAGTCGGCCGCGGGCGAGGCGGGTGTGGGCGACATTGCGGCGCCTGAGCCGTCGGTGGAGCCTCCCGCGGCAGAGCCGGTGGGCGAAGCAGTCAGCCAAGGCTGAGAGGCGAGGTGCCTGCTTGACCGAGGCCGGGGTGGAGTTCGCGGAGGTGAGCTTTACGCCGGTTTCGGGGGCGTCCGTGCTGGAGGGTGTGTCGCTGGAGCTGGCGGCCGGGACGACGACGGCGCTGCTGGGGCGAAGCGGCAGCGGCAAGACGACGCTGATGCGGATGGTGAACGGGCTGGTAATGCCGACGGGCGGGTCGGTCCGGGTAGATGGTCGGGCGGTGGCGGAGTGGGATCTGCTGGAGCTTCGGCGGGGCGTGGGCTACGTGATCCAGGAGACGGGGCTGTTTCCACATTGGACGGTGGAGCGCAACGTGGGGCTGGCGCTTGAGCTCTCGGGCAAGAAGGATGTCGGCTTACGGGTTGCGGAGATGCTGAAGCTGGCGGGCCTCGATCCGGGGCTGGGGCCGCGATTGCCGTGGCAGCTGAGCGGCGGACAGCGGCAGCGGGTGGGCTTGGCGCGGGCGCTGGCGGGGGACCCTGGCGTGCTGCTGATGGATGAGCCGTTTGGGGCGCTCGACCCGATGACGCGGGCGGAGATCCAGACGACATTGAAGGAGCTGCTGGGGCGGTTGCGCAAGACGGTGCTCCTGGTGACGCACGATCTGGACGAGGCGCTGTATCTGGCCGGGCGGGTGATCTTTCTCGAGGGCGGGAAGGTGGTGGCGGATCTGAAGTCGGACGAGGTGCTGGGCAGCGAGATCGAGTACGTGCAGCGGTATGTGGCTGCGGTCCGGCGGGGAGATCGCGGATGATGGGGTTTGTGCGGGCGCACGCGGCGGAGATCGGGCGGCTGACGTTTGAGCATCTTTGGCTGACGCTGTTTGCGATGGGGCTGGCGGCGGCGGTGGGACTGCCGCTTGGGGTGTGGCTGACGCGGCATGAGCGCTGGGCGAAGCCGGTGATTGCGGTGACGAACGTGATCCAGGTCATCCCGAGCCTGGCGCTGTTTGGGCTGCTGCTGCCGGTGCCGTGGTTGGGGGAGGATGCGGCGCGGCTGGCGATCCTGGCTCTAACGGGGTATGCGCTGTTGCCCATTGTGCGGAACACGTATGCGGGGATTCGGAGCGTCGATCCGGCGCTGATCGATGTGGCCGACGCGATGGGAATGACTGCGGGGCAGAGGCTTTGGAAGGTGGAGCTTCCGCTGAGCGCGAGCGTGATCCTGGCGGGTTTGCGGACCGCGACGGTGACGTGCGTGGGCGTGGCGACCATTGCGGCGGCAATCGGCGCGGGCGGACTGGGCGAGCTGATCTTCCGCGGGGTGGCGTCGGTTGACAACGGGCTGGTGTTGGCCGGGGCGATCCCGGCGGCGCTGCTGGCGCTGGCGGCGGATGCGGGGCTCGGTGGGCTGGAACAGCGGCTTTCGGTGCGGCGGGATGGTTAGGCTGCGATGGTTCGGCCTGATTTCGCTGCTGCTGTGTGTCGGCTGCGCGCCGCCGCGGGGCTCGCGGGTAACGGTGGGGGCGAAGAACTTTACGGAGCAGGTGGTCCTGGGCGAGTTGCTGGCGCAGGAGATCGAGGCCGTGTCCGGTCAGCGAGTGGAGCGGCGGTTTTACTTGGCGGGTAGTTACCTGTGCCAGCAGGCGCTGGTGAGCGGGCGCATCGACGCTTACGTGGAATACACGGGCACGGCGCTGACGGCCATCCTGAAGCAGCCGCTGCCAGAGGACCGGAATCCAGAGGCGGTGTTTGCTACCGTGAAAACGATGTATGAGTCCCGGTTTCAGGTGCGGGTCGAGCCTGGGCTGGGGTTCAACGACACGTTCGCGATGGTGATGCGCGGGGCGGATGCGGACCGGCTAGGGCTGCACGCGATCTCCGACCTGACAGGGCACGCTTCGGCGATGCGGCTGGGCGTGGGGTATGAGTTCCAGGCGCGGCCGGATGGGTTGGTGGGGCTTGAGAAGGCGTATGGGCTGCAGTTTGGGGCGCCGCGATTGATGGATCTGGGGCTGCTCTACCGCGCGCTGAATGGAGGGCAGATCGACATTGCCGCAGGGAACTCGACCGACGGACCGATCCGGGCGTTTGGGTTTCGCGTGCTGGCCGACGACCGGCACTTCTTTCCTCCGTATGAGGCGGTGCCGCTGGTG
>CAXSDM010000108.1:3397-5425 GCA_964235575.1 uncultured Acidobacteriaceae bacterium
CTGGCGAGCGAGGATGCGGAACGGTGGTGCGCGGGGCTGTCGGACGCGGAGTTTGGGGAGCGTCCGTTTGGAGTGGCTTCCGTGGCGTTCCATCTGCGGCACATGGCGCGGAGCTTGGATCGTCTGCTGACGTATGCGGAGGGGCGACAATTGACCGACGCGCAGTTGGAGGCGCTTCGGAGTGAGCTTTCCGAGGTAGTCCAAGGAGGGCAGGTGAGGGAAGAGTTTCGGGCGGGGCTGCAGATGGCAATGGAGCGGGTGCGGGCGATTTCCCCAGAGACGTTCGAGCAGGGGCGCGAGGTGGGGCGAGGACGTCTACCGTCCACGGTCGGCGGACTGCTGGTGCACTGCGCGGAGCACACGCAGCGGCATGCGGGGCAGGCAATTACGACGGCCAAGGTGGTGGTGGGTCTGCGCGCGGTACTTTAGAGTGAGTTGATTCCACCAGCTCACTTGACAGGTGGGAGTGCGGGCGCGGAACATTTTGTAAGCAACTCTTTAGCTTCGCCGTGAGTCATCGATGTGGCGATGTAGGTCTGTACGAACTTTTGGCCTGGTTCCCCGGTTGTGTGAGAGTGCTGCATGATGGGCAGGAAGTCGTTGCCGAACCGTCGGGAAGCGCTGCGTTTACTGGCGGCGGCCTCGGCTGCGGGGTGTTTGCCGGACGACCTGGCGGGGCAATGGTGGAAGAAAAAAGCAGCTCCGCCCGATCCTTTGGCTCCGGGGCTGACTCGGGCGCAGGATGCGTTTCTGGATGACCTGGAGCGGCGGGGGTGCCAGTATTTCTGGGAACAGGCGAGCGCCAGCACGGGGCAGGTGAAGGATCGGGCGCTTGCCGAGGGGCCGGACACGCACCGGATCGCGAGCGTGGCGGCCACGGGATTTGGGCTGACGGCGCTGTGCGTGGCGGACCGGCGCAGATATCTGCCGGCGGCGGAAGTCCGGGAGCGGGTGCACCGGACGCTTAATTTTCACCTGCACCGGATGCCGGAAGTTCATGGCTTCTTCTATCACTTCACGGACGTGGAGACCGGGGAGCGGGCCTGGAAATGCGAGGTCTCGTCGATTGATACGGCGATCTTTCTGTGCGGCGCGCTGATGTGCCGGACGTACTTTACCGGCACGGGCATTGAGGAGGAGATCCGGAGCTTTGCGACGGCGCTGTACGAGCGGGTGGACTGGCCGTGGATGCTGACCGGCGGCAAGGCGGATGCGCTGACGTACTCGATGGGCTACAGGCCGGAGTCGGGGTTCCTCGAGGCGCGCTGGAGCACGTATTCCGAGCTGATGATGATGTATCTGTTGGGAATCGGCTCGCCGACGCACCCGGTCATTCCGAAGACGTGGATTGCGTTTGCGCGGCCGTATGTGAACTACGAGGGCTTCCGGTATCTGTCGGACCTGGCACCGCTGTTTACGCACCAGTTTACGCATGCGTGGTTCGATTTCCGGAACAAGCATGACCGGTACGTGGACTATTTTCAAAACTCGGTTACGGCGACGCGGGCGAACAAGGCCTTTTGCCTCGGACTGGGGCCGCCGTACAGTGACACGTACTGGGGGATTACGGCGTCGGACTCCGAGCATGGGTATTCGGCGTGGGGCGGGCCGCCGGCGATGGGCCGGATCGACGGAAGCGTGGTGCCATGCGCGACGGCGGGATCGCTGGTGTTTCTGCCGCAGGATTGCCTGGAGGTGCTGATGGCGCTAAGGGTTAACTACCCCAAGGCTTGGGGGCGCTATGGATATGTGGACGCGTTCCATGCGACGAACCAGTGGTACGACCCGGACGTGCTGGGGATCGACCAGGGCATCGGGGTGCTGATGGCGGAGAACCTGCGGAGCGGTTTCGTGTGGGACACGTTCATGCGCAATCCGGAGGTAAACCAGGCGATGGAAATTTGCGGATTTGTGCGGAGTGCGTAGAGCAACTCTGGAGCGATTAGAAGTGGAAGAAGGTTTGGACCTCGACGATGCGGTTGGCGGTGTTGGAGAAGCCGTTGGCGAGAGCGGTGGAGTGACCGAAGA
>CAXSDM010000108.1:5525-9588 GCA_964235575.1 uncultured Acidobacteriaceae bacterium
GATAGTGAACAGGGCTGGGCCTTGGGCGAAGTCGTAGGGGATGGTCTGCTGGCCAGCGAGCGGTTGGGTGTCAAAGGCTCCGTAGCGCGTGACGACGACGCAGGACCGGTTGAGGTTGGTGGCGAAGGTGGGGCGGTCGTTGAACTGGGCGTCGCCGTTGAGGTCGTAGTCGAGCGTGATGTTGAAGGGCAGGCCGCTGGACGCGCGCAGGAAGGCGAAGCTGCTGAAGCCAAAGGGCAGGTCGCCGCCTCCGCCAAGGGTCAACTGGTGGCGGGGGCTGTTGGGGACGGGGCCGTAGTCCGCACGAAGGTTGTATTGATTGGAGGGGAAATTTCCTCCATCATCATCGGTGTTGGACCGGCGGTACTGGTAGAAGCCGTAGGTGTAAAAACGGCTTTTGAACTGAAGGTTAAGGTTGGTGTTCAGGCGAGTGTCCCGGTAGAGGCCGGCCGAGTCGTATTGGTAGACGTTCTGCGTGCCGCCGAGAGGGCGAACCCCGCTCGTGGGATCGGCTAGGTTGTAGGTTCCAGGCAACGGCGCGTTGGTGTTGCGGGTGAGCTGGGTATGGGAGCCGCGGTTGTGGTTATACGAGGCGGTGATGGTGCCGTGAGTGCCGAGCCGGCGCTCGAGGCTAAGCGTGGTGTTGACGAAGTAGGGCGCGTGGTAGTTGGGGCTGATCTGAAAGACGGTGGAGCCGAGCACGGGCTGCTGGGCCTGGTACGGCGAGTTGATGACGTACTCCTGCTGGGTAATGCCGTTCTGGCGGACGGCCTGCAGCAGGCTTCCTGAGTTGAAGCGGCGATAGAAGACGCCGGCGCCGGCGCGCACGGTATACCGCGGCTGCTTATTCTTACTGGGCAGAACGCTCCAGGCGGCTCCGAGGCGGGGAGCCCAGTCGGCATGATCGTGGATGGCGTCCTGGGTCTCGAAGCGCAGGCCGCCGCTGAGGGTCAGATTGGTGCGGACGCGCCAGTCGTCCTGGAAGAACAGTCCCGTGTCGACGACGGAGACGACCACGTTGGGACTGCCGGTAGTGTAGCTGAATTGGCTGGGCCCTCCTCCGGCGGCGGCGATCTGAGCGGGAGTTTGCCCAAGGACGACCCCCTGCTGGTCGATTTGGTAAGAGGAGAGCGAGGCGAAGGTGTACGTGCCGTTGTAGTTGGCGGAGGAACTGTTGGCGTCGCGGGTGGAGCGGAGACGTCCGCCGTAGTTGAGGAAGTGTTTTCCCGCCGCTTCGGAGACGTAGTTCTGGAGCTCGAAGCGGTCCTGGTTGTCGTGGTAGGAGCCGCCATTGTTGCCCCCGCCGGTAAAGGCACCCTCCACGACGATGCTGGGTGCGTTTGAGACTGGGTTCTGATGAACGCGGCTGCGGATGTACTGGAAGCGGGTGTCGTTGACGATGTTTTTGGACAGGATCTGCGAGTTCGAGAGTTGGAGAGTCTGCGACGTTGTCACGTTGGTGTAGCCTTGCGACGCGAGGGCGAACTGGCCGACTCCGCCGTTGATCTGCTGGGTCTGGTCAAAGGTATAGCGGGCGATCACGGTGCTTCTTGCGCCCAGGCTGCTGTCAAGCCGTGCGGAGAAGCCATAGGTGGTGGTGGGCGCGGGGATCGCGTTCGAGAAGGCGGTCTGGTTCAGGTTTGCGTCGAGGGTCTGGGCGTTGATGATGGCGTTCGACTGCTCGGTCTCCTGGGTGCCGTAGAGAAAGAACGAAGTACGCGGGGTGATGGGACCGTTGAGGGTGGCCGCGTAGTAGACGTCCTGGTAAGCGGGTTCCCGCGTGACGAAGGGATTGAGCGAGTTGAAGCTAGAGTCGTTGCCGCGGACGTACAGGCTGCCGTGAAGGCTGCCGGTTCCGGGTTTGGTGAAGATCTCGATCCTGCCATTGGTGGGGTTAGTGTCGTTCTGGGCGGAGTAGGGATTCTGGTTGATGCGAATCTCGCGGATGGTGTCGCGCGGGGGAAGCGTGCCGTTTGAGAAGCCGTTGAGATAAATGTCCGGGGAAGGGCTTCCGGCAAGGGCGGCGAGTTGCTGCTGCAGTTCGGCCGTGTCCAGGGGAAGCTGGTCGATGGCTGCGCCCTTGAGCACAATGGCATCGCCGTTCTGGTTGGGATCGGTGCTATCGGAGGTGTCGAGCGTGACATCGATCTGCTGGGTAGCGGCCACGATCTTCAGCTTCAGATCGAGGTGAATAGGTCTGCCCGTAGCCTGAATGAGGCCGGTGGTAAAGGGAGCGAACCCCTCCGCCTGAACGGTCAGGGTTACCGAGGAGCCGGGTTCCAGCGGGAGGAGATAGCGCCCGTCGCTCGTGGTTTGAACGGCGCGGTCGGGTCCGCTCTGCGGATGCAGGATGACCGTGGCCCGCGGGATGAGTGCGCCGGTGGGATCGGTGACGATTCCGCTGAGCGAGCCGGACTCCTGGGCGATCGAACTGGACACCGAAAACCCAAACAGGAGAAGAACGAGGGGCCGGGGCAGAACAGGGCGAAAATGGGGTGCATCTCTCAGCAAAACCATCATCGCAGCGCGAACTCAAGTGGAACGATTGTGGTGAGAGCAATACTACGCGACAAACCAGGTTTTGGATTGCCGCTAACCGACCAGATGCCCCATTTTTTCGCGCTTGGTCTGCAGATAGCGCTCGGAGGCTGGTTGGGCGGGAACGTTGGCCCGAATGCGCTCAACGACCCGGATGCCGGAGGACTCAAGAGCTTCGACCTTCTCGGGATTATTAGTGATCAGCCGCACCGCCGGAATGTTGAGCAGGTTGAGGATGGCGGCGGGCAGCTCAAAGTGCCGGCAATCGGCGGCGTAGCCGAGCTCGAGGTTGGCCTCGATAGTGTCGCGGCCCAGTTCCTGGAGCTCATAGGCCTGGAGTTTGGCCATCAGTCCGATGCCGCGTCCTTCCTGATTTTCATAGATCACCATGCCCGCGCCGGCGGAAGCGATGGTGGCGAGGGCAAGTTCCAGCTGCTCGCGGCAATCGCAGCGGAGCGAGTGGAACACGTCGCCGGTCAGGCAGGAGGAGTGGACGCGGACGATGGGCGGCTCGCGGTAAACGTCCCCCATAATAAGGGCGACCGCGGACTCGATGCGGGTCGCTGGGGCGGGTGTGTCGGCCTTGCAGGGAATGGGGTTTTCGACCACGCCCTCGAAGCCCAGGATACGGAAATCTCCCCAGCGGGTGGGGAGCTTGGCATCAGCGAGCTTGCGTACCGAGAGGAACGGCATAGGTTCATTATACGAGGAGCGAGATGCTCGAGAGGTGGTGCGAGAGCCGGGTGAGGCGGAGTACCGTCCTTGTTCAGCACTCGATGATGTTTAAGGCGAGGCCCGCGAGCGAAGTTTCCTTATAGCGCGATTGCATGTCCATGCCGGTGCGGTACATGGTTTCGATGACCTGGTCGAGCGAGAGCTTGTGGCCTTCGGTCTCGTGCATGGCCATGCGGCAGGCGTTGACGGCCTTGATGGCCCCCATGGCGTTGCGCTCGATGCAGGGGATTTGGACGAGGCCGCCGATGGGATCGCAGGTCATGCCGAGATTGTGCTCCATGGCGATCTCGGCGGCGTGCTCGACCTGAGCGTCGGTGCCGCCGAGCGCGGCGACCAGACCTCCGGCGGCCATCGAGCAGGCCACGCCGACCTCACCCTGGCAGCCGACTTCGGCGCCGGAGATAGAGGCGTTCTCCTTATAAAGGATGCCGATGGCGGCGGCGGTGAGGAAGAAGCGGACGAGGCCGTCTTCCTTGACTTGCGAGGACTGATCCGTGTCGATGAACTGAAGATAGTACTGGGCGATGGCGGGGATGACGCCGGCGGCTCCGTTGGTTGGAGCGGTGACCACGCGTCCGCCGGCGGCATTTTCTTCGTTGACGGCGATGGCGAAGAGTGAGACCCAGTCGAGCGGCGCGAGCGGGTCGCGGGGCTTGCCGGACGCCTCGAGCTCCTGGATGCGCTGGTAAAGCCGCGGCGCGCGGCGGCGGACGTTCAGGCCGCCGGGGAGGATGCCCTCGGTGACCAGCCCGCGCTCGAGGCAGTTGCGCATGGCCTGCCAGAGGGCGAG
>CAXSDM010000109.1:0-3391 GCA_964235575.1 uncultured Acidobacteriaceae bacterium
TGGATGCAGATTACCTGCCGCCGATTCGTCGCGGCGATCTTGCCGCTTTGCCAGAAGAGGTTCGCTTTGTCGGCATCGTGGATGGCGAGTTCTACCAGAGTTTGGCCGTGTCCACCAAGGAGATCCTGGTCCTGCTGCGGCGTGGGGTGAGTGTCTTCGGTGCATCCAGCATGGGCGCACTGCGAGCGGCGGAGACGTGTGGCTTCGGCATGGTGGGCGTGGGAAAGATTTTTGCGATGTATCGGGATGGCGTGCTCGATGCGGACGATGAGGTCGCGCTGACCTATGATCCGGTGACGTTCAGGACGCTCTCCGACCCGCTCGTCAATCTGCGCTACGCGCTCGAGCTCGCGGTCGAAGCAGGGGTGATTGAAGAGGAAGACCGCGTCGCGTTGATTGAACGATTGAGAGCGCTCTACTTCCCGCATCGATCGTATCGGGCGTTGCAGGCGCTGTGTCCTGCGCTCGTTCCGTTCTTCCGCGGCCGCGCGCTTCCTGACTTGAAGGGTGAGGATGCCCGACAGCTGCTATCTACTATCGCAGCCGTTCGCCAATCCGTTCGCCAAGCCGTTCGCCAATCAGGGAGAGGCAAGCATGGATGACCCGCATGACGTGACTCACCTGCTGCAGGCGATGCGAGCGGGAGATGAGAAAGCTACCGCACAGCTCTTGCCGTTGGTGTATCACGAACTGCACAGGCTGGCGAAATCGTATATGCGGCGCGAACGACAAGACCACACGCTGCAGGCGACGGCGCTGGTGAACGAAGCCTATTTGAAGCTCGCCCATGGCGACGTGAACTGGGCCAACCGCGAGCACTTCATCGGGGTTGCGGCGAACGTGATGCGGCGGGTGCTGGTCGACTACGCGCGGCAACATCGGGCGGAGATGCGAGGCGGCGCGCGCAAACGCGTGGAACTCGAGGAAGGTCTCGCCATTACAGCCGAAAATATCGATGACGTGCTGATGGTGGATGAGCTTCTCGAGCGGCTGAAGACGGATCGTCCGAGGCAGGCCCGGGTGGTGGAGCTGCGCTACTTCGGAGGCTTGTCGTTCGACCAGATCGCTCCTCTGCTTGAGGTTTCCTCGCGCTCGGTGAAGCGGGACTGGGCGCTTGCGAGGATCTGGCTGTTTCAGCAGATGCGGCCGGATCAGAAACTTCCTGCGGAAGATCTGGTGTAGCACGTGTCCTCTTTATTCTGACGGTTCCGCATTATTCAGTGAAGGCGGTCCTAAGACGGCCTTCACGGAGGATCGTCATGTTCAAGCTGTCGACTGCTTCACTCAATGTCCTTATTTCCGCCACTCTCTCAGCGCTTGCTTGCTTTGCAGCAGCACCACCTTGTTCAGCTCAAGCTACTGGTGTGAGAGTGAACATACCGTTCGCCTTTCAGGCCGATCAACAGCACTATAAGCCTGGCATCTACACCTTCCAGATCCAACATGGCTTCCATTTCATGCAGATTATCGGAAACTCCCAGACGAGTCAGATGATGTACGTACCGGACACGACGATTGAGCCTGCCAAGATTGGTAAGGTCGTCTTTCACCGGTATGGGTCAGAGTACTTTCTTCGTGAGGTTTGGGTGGGCGACAGCACGAGCCATGTGCATACGCTTCCGTCCAAAGCAGAGAAGCAGCTGCAACTAGCGGCCAACACCGATTCGATGCGTGCGAACACTGGCGAGGAACTGGCTCTAACACAAATGCCGCACTGATATTTTCTTGTTTGCCTTGGACGCGCAGGGAAGCCTTGAACTACTTGCAGCTCACTTCCTAAAGTTGGCGCATCTCTCTCTTTGCAAGCAAACGACGCCTTCGTCGCTGATAGTTAGGAGCTTGTTGATTCTTACCGCATTGAGGTCTACGGTGAGATTGGCAAGCTCTTTTAGTAACTAAGTTATTTAGCAGTTATCGAAAACCTGTGCAGTAGATTTGGTTTCGGAAGAACGACTATGTAAGCAAGCTGCATAGAAGTAACTGCTGTTCTAAGCTAGCGGCCCCGGTGAACGCCGTGACTTTCCAGCACGTCCAGTTCGGCGAGCACCCCGGCCGCCTCGCTTTCCAGTAGATGACGCTGCTCGGCATAGTCCTGCTCGGGATATTTGCCGGCGAGATACTCGAAATTCAGATCGCGCAGGTTGGCGTAGATAGCGTCTTTGCGCTCTGTAAGTGAGTCGGCGCGAGTCTTATCTGCCTGGATGAACGGATTGCGATCCGGCCAGAAGATAAAGAGAAAGCAGACCAGGGTCAAAGTAAGGCCGGCGATCAGGCTCATCGGTAC
Source organism: uncultured Acidobacteriaceae bacterium (assembly GCA_964235575.1). GTDB lineage: Bacteria > Acidobacteriota > Terriglobia > Terriglobales > Acidobacteriaceae > Edaphobacter. Next base: position 2,285 of record CAXSDM010000109.1, read on the forward strand.
TCCGTTTCGCGGCGGATGCGGTCGCGCAGGGCATTCGCGCTGGGCGAGTTGGACACATACGCGTTTGGCGCTCCGGCGACGGCCAGGCGCTGCTTCTGCGACCAGAATCGAACAAGCAGCGCGGTGCCAACGGTGCCGAGCAGGAAGATGGCGATGGGAACGATCCAGGCGACGTTATCGAAGCCTCCGCGGATGGGTGCTGCCAGGACGCTCGCGCCGTACTTGTTCACGAACCAGTTGAGAATGAGCGAGTCGGCACCGGTGCCGTTCGGTCCGGCAAGCTGCGCCTGGAGCTCATTGATCATGCGCGCGGAGTCGGGACAGCCGACGTGGTTGCACTCGAGCAGCACCTGGCCACAGCTGCAGACGCACATCATGTTATGGCCAATGCGGCCGAAGCGCGCGCTGGGATCGGAGGAGCCATCCGCACCGAGCATGACCACGGCCAGCAGGCAGACGAAAGCGGAAGCCAGCCAGCGGCGAACTGTGCGATCAAACATGTTGGGCCTCCGCATGGGCGGGGATCGCGGCGGCAACCAGCGATTCACGGCGGCGAGCCGCGACACTCGGCGCAAGAGCGAACAGCGTACCGACGATGACGATCAGGACGCCAACCCATATCCAGGAGATCAGCGGGTTGAGGAAGGCCTTGATGATGGGCCGGTTGGTGTCCGGATTGCGGCCCTCAAAGATGACGTAAAGGTCACCTTGTGCGGTGGAGTGAAGCGCGACCATGGTCGAGCTGGTTTCGCTGGCATGGTAGAAGCGTTTTTCAGGAGCGAGCTGAGTGATGTGTTTGCCATGCTTGGTCACGTCGAGCAGAGCAAAGTCCGTGTCATAGTTTGCGTTTGAGTCCTGGGTATAGGACTGGCAGACGAGATGATAAGGGCCAATGTTCATCGCGTCGTTGAAGCCCATCTCCTGCTCATGCGACTGGTTGAAGGCTCCGCCTGCGATGCCGATGAACATCACCACGATGCCGAAGTGGACCAGATAGCCGCCATAACGGCGGGTGTTGCGGCGCATCAGGATGCCAGTGGCGGAGAGAAGATTGGCGCCCGTCTGCGCGCGGACGACGTTGGCTCCGCGCAGGAACTCGGCCGAGAT
>CAXSDM010000109.1:3491-9567 GCA_964235575.1 uncultured Acidobacteriaceae bacterium
ACCACGAAGCAGGCGGCCAGCAGCACCAGGTTATTGAACAGGAAGCTGGACTCGCGGGAGACGACGGACTCGAGGCGGTTCTCGGTTGCGAGATGGTCGCGCTGCTTGAAGTACGTGAAGAGGCAGACCGCGAGAACCAGTGCCATGAAGCCGACGAACCAGTTACCGATGTTCGACGAGGCGAAGGCATGGACGGAGCTGACCAGGCCGGCGCGGGTGAGCAGCGTTCCGAGCAGGGTGAGCAGAAACGTGGTGAAGATGAGCCAGACGTTCCAGGACTTCATCATGCCGCGCTTTTCCTGCATCATTACCGAGTGCAGGAAGGCGGTTCCGGTGAGCCAGGGCATGAGGCTGGCGTTCTCGACCGGGTCCCAGCCCCAGTAGCCGCCCCAGCCGAGGACCGAGTAGGCCCAGTGCGCGCCGAGAAAGATGCCGCAGGTCAGAAACATCCAGGTGACCATGGTCCAGCGGCGGGTGATGGCGATCCACTTCTCGCCGGGGTAGCGCATCATGAGCGCCCCAAGCGCGAAGGCGAAGGGAACGGAGAAGCCGACATAGCCGAGGTAGAGCATCGGCGGATGGATGACCATCTCCGGATACTGCAGCAGGGGGTTGAGGCCGAAGCCGTTGGCGGCGAGCGGTCCAGGCTCAAGCGCGAACGGGGGTGCGGCAAAGACCAGCAACAGCAGGAAGAAGACCTGGACGGAGGAGAGAATCGTGGACGCGTAGGCGGAAAGGCGCACATCTACCTTGTGGCGTATGCGGAGCACGAAGCCGTAGGTGGCCAGCAGCCAGCTCCAAAGCAGCAGCGAGCCTTCCTGTCCGGACCACAGCGCAGAGAACTTATAAGCGGTCGGCAGCTCGCGGTTGGTGTGGTGCAGGATGTAGCTGAGCGAGTAATCGTTGGTGAAGGCCGCGTAGACTAACGCGAAGGCGGCGCAGGAGACAGCAAGGAAGGTGCAGATGCCGGCCCGGCGCGCGGTCTCCTGCAGGCGGGAGGATTGCGCCAGCGCGGCGGTTCCGGCAAATTGGCGCTGCGAGCGCCATAACGCAAAGCCGCCGGCGAACAAGGTATAGGCGCTGAGGATGAGCGCGATCAACAGCGAGAAGCTGCCGAATTCAGGCATGGGGTGCTGATTCATGGGTCCGTCCTAAGCCTCTCCTGTATTCTCTCAGGTTCTGAGGCCGGTGTTCGGACATCCCAGCCGCTTACCGCACAAAGGTGGGTTGCGGTCGTTCGTCTCACCAAAGGCGGGGCCGCCCTTTATCGTGACGGCGTGGAGGTGGATTCCTGGTCCGCTACCGAATGTGAGAGCAGGCGCTGCACGCTGGCCAGGAGATTGTCCGGCATGAGCGGCTTTAGCCGAAACTGCACGTTCAGGCCCTGGTATTCCTCTTCGGCTTCCTCGAGCCCGCTGATGACGAGTACGGGAAGATCCTTATGCTTTTCCCGGAGGGCGCGAACGAACTCGGCGCCGGTCATCCCGGGCATCATGTGGTCGGTGATGACCAGGCAGATCTCGGCTGGGAAATCGTTGGTTTGGAACTGTTCGAGAGCGCGCATCGGGTTCAACACGGCGAAGACGTAATAGCCCGCGCGTTTCAAAATGGCTTGGCGAGTGGCCGCCTGCACGGCATTGTCGTCGATCAGCAAGATCGCCGACGAAGCGCCCTTGCTTGCTTCCTTCTCGGATAGTTCGCTTCCGGCCATGGTGTGCGTCTCCTGCATCTACGGGCGGCCGCAGAGCTGCTTCAAAATCTGATGCATGCCAGCCCACCGTGGTTCGCTTACCCTCGGAATGAACCGGCAGCACTCGCCGAGAGTAGACGATGCGGCAGGAAACAAGTACAGTGCCCGAAGAGATTCTTGCGTGCTCCGGGCGGCAAGCTGTGGGAGACTTGCTATGCCGGTTCCACTCGGACCGGATCAAAAAGGGAGTTCATGGACCTTACGAAGGCGGCAAACCTGACCGGGATCGACTGGCTCATCATGCTGGTTTATTTCGTGTTCGTCTTGGGAATCGGGTTTGCGCTGAAGCGGTACATGCGCACGTCCAACGATTTTTTTCTCGCAGGGAGGTCCATTCCTGCCTGGGTCTGCGGGCTCGCGTTCATCTCGGCCAACCTGGGTGCGCAGGAGGTGATTGGGATGGGCGCCTCGGGCGCAAAGTATGGCATCATCACCAGTCACTTCTACTGGATCGGCGCCATTCCGGCCATGTGTTTCGTCGGCATCTTCATGATGCCCTTCTACTATGGATCAAAGGCCCGGTCAGTGCCTGAATACCTGCGCATGCGCTTCGATGAGAAGACGCGGGCTCTCAACGCCTTCTCGTTTGCCATCATGACGGTCTTCTCCTCCGGCATCTCCATGTACGCGATGGCTTTGCTGATCCAGACGCTGGGCCTGTTTCACGGCATCATCCCCGACGCGTACATCTTCCATGTCAGCGTCTTTCTCAGCGCGGTCATCGTGCTGGGTTATATCTTTCTCGGCGGCTTGACCAGCGCGATCTACAACGAGGTTCTGCAGTTCTTTCTCATCGTGGCAGGCTTCGCGCCGCTGGTGTGGATCGGCCTGCGCAATGTCGGCGGCTGGCAGGGAATCAAGCAGGCGCTGCCGGCCAGCATGACACACTCCTGGCGCGGCATGGCGCATGCCAGCACAAACTCCCTGGGTGTCGAGTGGGTGGGCCTGGCCATGGGGCTGGGATTTGTTCTCTCCTTCGGCTATTGGTGCACGGATTTCCTGGTCATCCAGCGCGCGATGGCCGCGGACAGCGAGGTTTCAGCGCGGCGTGTGCCGCTGATCGCTGCGATCCCGAAGATGTTTTTCCCGTTTCTCGTGATCCTGCCGGGGCTGATCGCGGTCACGGTGACCAGCCGCATGGCAACCGTGCCGAGCGGCGAGGTTACGGCCGCTACGCTTGCCGCGCGGGACGCGGTCCAGCCGCTGACGGCGGCGGAGTCCCAGGATAAGCATGGACGTGAGGTCCTAACGCTCGGTAACGTTGCCAAGCCGGTGCCGCTCGATGAGGCGCATCCGACCGGCATCATCCCGCTCAAGTACGATCCGCAATCCGGCAAGCAGGTCTTCAACGCCGACGGAACGCCCACCTACAACTACGACCTCGCCATCCCGGTGATGCTGCTCCACTTTTTTCCGACAGGCATCCTGGGCCTCGGCTTGACGGCGCTGCTGGCCAGCTTCATGTCCGGCATGGCGGGCAACGTGACCGCGTTCAACACCGTCTGGACCTACGACATCTACCAGGCCTACATCAACAAACGCGGCACCGACGAGCATTATCTATGGATGGGTCGTGCGGCGACGGTCGGGGGTGTGCTGCTGTCGGTGGGTGCGGCCTACCTCGCGACCAACTTCAATAACATCATGGACGCGCTGCAGCTTATCTTTTCGCTTGTCAACGCTCCTCTGTTTGCCACATTCCTCCTGGGCATGTTCTGGAAGCGGACAACTGGACATGGCGCGTTTACGGGTCTGCTGGCCGGCACCGGCGCCGCGCTCTTGCACCATGGCCTGACGTTGCCGGCCGATGCGAGGCCGGGCATCCACGGCGCGTGGCTGCACCTGGTCCATACCTATCCGTCGGACATGGCGCAGAACTTCTGGACGGCGATCTTTGCCTTTTCGGTGAACCTGCTGGTGACCATTGCGGTGTCGCTCGCGACCGAACCGCGTCCGGAGCCGGAGTTGGTCGGACTGGTGTACTCGCTGACGCCGAAGCCGGTCGACACTCACTTGACCTGGTATCAGAAGCCGGCGACGCTGGCGATTGCGGTGCTGGCGATGCTGGTCGTGCTCAATCTGGTTTTCGCCTAACCGTACGGCTTCGAAGGAGCTTCATGGGACTCGACATCCGCATTCCGCTTGGCCTCATCTTCCTGATCACGGGCGGCATTATGAGCGTGTACGGGTTTTTGACCCGAGGAAACGCTGCGCTTTACCAGCGGTCGTTGGGCATCAACCTCAATCTGACCTGGGGATTGATCATGTTTGTCTTCGGCCTGGTAATGTTTCTGGTAGGCCGCCGGCAGCGTTGGCAGGACGATCCCGTGACGCCCAGACCCTGGGAACGCGACAGCCAAGGTCCGCGAGGACACTGACCGGCTGAAAGGTAACGTACTCGTCTTTCAAATTTGAGCGGACAAAACTAAAGTTCTGGAGGTCTGTGCCGATACAAGTAGCAGGAGATATCCGCGCCGGATCGGATCGATGCTTGTGAAGCGATCCCAACAGCCCGGCAAGCGATAATGAAGCCATGAAGCGGCGCACCATCAGTCATTACGAGTTTGTGCGCAAGATCGGGGCCGGCGGGTCGGGCGTCGTGTTCTTAGCCAACGATACGCGTCTGCAGCGGCCCGTCGTACTGAAGCTGCTGAAGCGCGGCTCGTTGACGCTCGATCAGGTACGCACGACGCAACTCCGCGAGGCCCGGCTGGCTTCGGCGATCGACCATCCCAATGTGTGCGCGATCTACGAAGTAGGCGAGGCGCCGGCCGAGGATGGCGAAGAGGCCGAAGCGTACATCGTGATGCAGTTCATTCCGGGCAAGGCGCTGGACAAGATGATCACCGAAGGGCCGGCAAATCTCCAGCTGGTGCTTTCAGCCGGAATCCAGATCGCGGACGGGCTCTCCGCGGCGCACATGCTGGGCATCTTTCATCGCGACCTGAAGCCGGCCAATGTGATGCTGACCGAGGGCGGCCTGATCAAGATTCTGGATTTCGGTCTGGCGCGCCGGTTAAATCTGGATGCGGTCGACTTTGATCCTTCGCACCATACGGCCAATCGCGCCGGACCGCCCCTGGGCGCCACCTATACGGCGCGCGGCGGCACCGTCGCCTACATGGCTCCGGAGCAGTTCGTCACCGGGCAGTCGTCCGTGCAGTCGGACCTGTTTGCGTTGGGGCTGATCCTCTATGAGCTCGCGACCGGGCGGCACCCGTTTCATCGTCCGGATGCGCCCGAGTTCCAATCAATCCGGGCGATCCAGTTTGCGCAGCCGACGCCTTTACGGGAGATCAATCCGAATCTGCCGCGGGAGCTTGAATCGGTCATCTTCCGCTGCCTGGAGAAGCAGCCCTCGGCCCGCTTTGCCTCAGCGGCCGACGTGCGCGAGGCGCTCAAGACCATCATGATGGCCATGCATCTGGACAGCGTGGGCCTGCCGGGCGAGGCCATTACGCTGCTGCCCTCGCAGCGGCCTCCGGCGATCGAGACGCCCGAGGAGGAGAAGCGCACGACGGGCATTCTCTCGATGCTCGCCGAGCGGTTTCGGGAGTCCGGCACGCACAGCCAGAGCCGCCAGAACACGATCGTGGTGCTGCCGTTCATCAACTTCGGGGTGCCGGCGCGGGCGGCGGAGGGTCCCGCGCTTCCGCAAACCTTCCAGGAGCCCTCGCCCCTCTATGGGTATGCGCTGGCGGATGCGATCGCGGCGCGGCTGGCGCGGATGCCGTCGCTCGTGGTGCGGCCTTCCTCGGCGCTGGTCTCGATCCCGACCCAGCAGCTGGACCCGCTGGCGATCGGGCGCAAGCTGCTGGTGCACTTTGTGCTGACGGGCAACTTCCTGCGCTCGGACCAGGGATTCGATCTCAACTGGCAGCTGCTGGATGTGACGGCGCAGTCAGTGCGGGCCGGGGGCTCCATCAACGTGGAGAGCTTCGACCTGGTCGCCGTGCAGGGCGAGATCTGCAACGAGGTGTTTGCGACGCTGCAGGGGCTGGGAGGGCTGCAGACGGGCTATGCTCTGTCAAGCCAGGCGCCGGGGCTGTCGCAGGATGTGTCGGAGGATTACCTGCAGGCGCGTGCGGTTCTCTCCTCGTTCATGTCGCGGACCGGAAGTCGAGAAGATCTCGACCGGGCGCGGGAGCTGTTCGAGACCGTGACGCGGGAGCATACGGAGTTTGCGCCGGGGTGGTCAGGGCTGGGGATTACGCATCTGCAGTATGCGTCGCATGGGCTGGGCGGCCAGATGCATGTGCTTGAGGCCCGGCGTGCGTTCGATAAGGCACTTGCGCTCGATCCGGGGTCGGTGGAGTCGAACCTTTA
>CAXSDM010000110.1:0-3124 GCA_964235575.1 uncultured Acidobacteriaceae bacterium
CTGAGCCTTACAGCACGCTTCCCGGCATCCGTTTCTGCACCATCGAGTTCGCGCACATGCACGTCCGGTTTCGCTTCTCCTCGGGTTTATCCCGTACAATCGCCTGTTTGCCGCATGCCACACATGTAAGCAGAATCATTCGCATACCCGTTTATAAGAAGCTCCGCCAGCAAACGCACTCCCACTTTCGTGCGTTGCCATCCCCCGACAGCCTCGCACTCCCCCACCCAATCTGCCACAATAGAAGAGACCTGCACGAGGAGATCCATGTCCGATTCAAACATCATTGCCAACGCCGCGCCCATCGAAGAACCCAAAACCGAGCACGGTCACAAGGTCCCCTCAAGCGAGACCGAGATCAACCCCAAGCTCGCCTCCGATATCCATTACTGGACCAAGGAGTTCGGCGTCACCGGCCAGATCCTTCACGAGGCCATCCGCACCCACGGCACCCACGTCGTAAAAATCCGCGCCGCCCTCGCCAGCCACAGCGTTAACCTGACCTAAGCTATTGTGCCTTCGGAGGATCCGGAGGCATCACAGCTCCCGCCTTGATCCACATCTCCACCACTGCGATGTCCGCGTCCGAAAGCTTATCCCCCTTGGGCGGCATGTTCATCGGGTCGTCGGCCGGCCCCTCATGCCGCATCAGCTTCACCATCCATGACTTGCTCGGGTCACCCGGGACAACCGCGGGACCGTGGTGGCCTCCAGTCAACATTGACGCTCGCGTCTCCATATTCAGACCCCCGCGATGGTTCGTGCCTTCATGGCAGCGGCCGCAATTCGTATCGAGAATCGGCTTGACCTTGGTGGTGTAATACTCCGGCTTGCTCGCGTCCTCACGTGCACCCACAGAGCCTAACTGCAACGAAATGAGGCCGATAGCCACAACTCCGAAACCTGCGACGAACCCTCGCATCGCTTCTCCTATTAGCGGAAACATTAACAGAACCAGCCTCAATACTTACACACCACCCGATCTCCAGCTACGGTAAAAGAGCTCTGGCTAACGCGCCTCTTCACCCCATGCGCTCTCAAGCCACAAAATTTGTGTTGTTGGCGGTTCTCGTTTTCACCCGAGCCGCCGCGTTTGGCCATCCACGCAAGCCGATGGCCAGGACGGCAGGGAATCACGACTCAGCGGCGATCGTGCGTTCCAGCGCCAGACGCAGAGCTGACACACACGCCCATGCCGCCGGCGCTACAGTCCGGCGAGGCAATCACCGCGTGCGCACCCATGCGCTTACATTTGCGTCCGCCACGCGTGCCCGGGTTCCGTCCGTCCAGCCGGTCTGGCTCGGCGACAGCACCCGCCGCATCGCGCCCAGGCCGCAGGTCGAGCCCGTAAACCTGCCTTCGCCGGAAGCCAACCTCGCCGCGCGCGCCGGCTTCTTTGCAATGCTGCCGGCCCTGAAGGGCTCGCACGAGAACCTGATCCGGCAAAATCTCATGGCCGATCAGGACGGGCTGACCCGCGTGCAGGACGACGCCGACCTGGAGCGCATGCGCCTTAGCGGGCAACTCGTACCCATCCCCGCCGCCGCCGGCATCCAGATCGATAGCCGTCTACCGGTCAACCGGCGCTTCTGCCGCCCGTGGACTGCGCAGTTCCTCAGCATCGTGGCCGCTGCCCACTACGCCTACTTTCACACGCCGCTGCAGGTCAACTCCGCCGTCCGAACGGTCGAGTTCCAGCACCGGCTTCAACGCATCAACGGAAATGCCGCCCCCGCGGAAGGTGAAACCGCCTCGCCGCACCTGACCGGACAAGCCGTCGACCTCGCCAAAAAGGGTTTCTCCCGGGCCGAGATTGCATGGATGCGCACCTTTCTCACCCCTCTGATCGAGGCAGGCAAGCTCGACGTCGAAGAGGAATTCCAGCAGGCCTGCTTCCACATCAGCGTCTATCGAAGGTTCGCGCCTGCCGCGGTGCCGCGCTCAGTCGTGCAGGACCGTAACTCCGCTGAAGCTACCATCGCCGGCGCCAACATGCGCTGACGAACCTGGATCAGAGCCGCTCGCGCAGGCCCGAGTGCCACGACCGGAACGCAGCATCCAGTATTCGCTGGTTCACGACGCCGTCCGCCCCCGTAGCCGGGAAGCTCTCGCCGCCGCGAAACGCACGCGCGAACGCGTCGATCATGCGCACGTAGCCATCGTCGTTCGACACGGTATGGGTCTCGACCAGCGTTCCACCTTTGCGGAGCACCACCTCCACCGGCCGGTCTACGGTCAGCCCGTTCTCTGCAATCAGCACACCTTCAGAGCCGCTCACCTCCAGCAGCGTGCGGTACGGCGCGCGTGCCGTCACGGTCACGTTTGCAAACACGCCTCCGGACATCTCCATCTGCAGGGAAGCCGTCGCCTCCACCTCATCTGAGCGCTCATCCCGGCTCGCAAGCGCGCTGATGCTCTTCACCTCGGCCCCGAGAACGAAGCGCAGCGAGTCAATGCAGTGCACGCCAACATCGGCGATCGGTCCCCCGCAGGCCAGCGAGGGATCCGTGATCCAGGTCCGCGGCGCCAGCGTCCCCATATAGCTGTACTGCGCGTGCGCCAACTGCGGCGTGCCGATTCGGCCTTGCGCAATTGCCTCGCGCAGGTACGCCAGCGAGTGATTGAAGCGGAAGTTTTGTCCCACGCCGAAGAGCAGCCCAGCCGCGTTGGCTGCCGCCTCCATCTCCGCCGCCTGCCCTGCGTTCATCGCCAGAGGCTTCTCGCAGAGCACCGCCTTTCCGTGACGAAAGGCCAGCTCCGCATCTGCCAGGTGCAGCGCATCCGGACTGGTGATGAAGACCACGTCGACCTCGGGCGAACCGCACAGCTCCTGCGCAGTGGCGAAGGCGCGAAGTGCATGTGCCTGCGCGTCCGCCCCAGCCGCCTCCGGGTTACGCCGCCACAAGCCAACCAGCTCTGCTTCTCCGGAGCGGCCAAACGCCGGAACCAGACGCCGTCCGGCGTGGTGGCCGAACCCGAGGATCGCGAATCGTACCTTGGACATCTCGCCTCGATGCTCCAGAAAGTCGTGCTGAACCTAGAACGTCGTGCTTACAGTCAGCCGGAAGGTCTTGCGCGGCTCACGAAGGATGTAGTCCGCGCCGTAAAGCTGCAGCGCCTGCTG
>CAXSDM010000110.1:3224-7401 GCA_964235575.1 uncultured Acidobacteriaceae bacterium
ACGATCGGCAGAATGACCTGCAGCTCCGCGCCATTGGACATGCGCGGAACGAAGTTGGTTCCGGGAACCGTATTCAGCAGCTGCGAGAAGTTGACGTGCGTTCCGCCGAAGCAGGCTCCGTTGACAAACTGCGGACAGCCATAGGAAGGGCTGTTGATGGTCGAAAGCCCGGACTCGCTCTGCCGCAGTTGGCCGGCTTGCAGATTGCCGGTCAGCCCAAAGTCCGTGAAGAACGCGAACGTGACCTGGTTGACGATCGGAATGCGGTACTCGACGTTTGACGTCAGCTGCGTGTCGCCGCCGATCGTCACTAGCCGGTAGATCGGTAGCGGAATCTGCACGTTGCCGAGCGACGGATTGGTCGGGTCGCGTGGAATCGTCGAGCCATCCGGGTTGGTCAGGTTGAACAGCACCCGGTTGGGAATAAACACGTAGGGCGACGAAGAACGAATATCAAAGCCACGGATGTCCGACTCGCCGCCACCGTAAATGCGGTTCGTCGGCGGCGCCACCTCTCCGCCAAAGCCCGCCGCGTGCACCGCTTGCACGCGGAAGCCAAGCACATTGTGGCCCTCGCGGTTTACCCTCAAACCCTTCATCGGGAAGAACTGCCGATAGGCGATAGCTGGCTGCGTGTACTTCACATTGCCGCCCGCACCTGCAATTTGCACCTGAATGCTGAGGTCCTTGCCGCTGTGCGGGCCTACGCCGCGGTCAAGTGACGACAAGGTAAACGTCGGCGTAAACACAGACGTAATAATGCCACTCAGCTGGTTCTGCCCCGCGACCCCGGACCGGAAGGCCAGCGATTGAAACACGTTGCGGGTATTGTCGTTGAACGTCGTTACCGCTGAGCGCGAAAGCGAGTACGAGGCGCCGATGCGAGCCACGCCCTTGTTGTGGAAGAAGTGCCGCAGCGGCTCGGATGCGGTCAGCGTCAGGCCGGTCGTCGTCGTGTTGTAGTTGGTGAACTGCGACTGCTGCGCCGCGGAAAGGTTGGTCGCAGCTCCGGTCGCCGCAGAGGCCTTGGCCGGGTTGTAGTCAAATTTGGTCGTGAATAGCTGGAAGCCGACGGCGATCGGCTTGTTGCGCAGATACGGCTCGTTAAAGCCGAGGCTGAGCCGGCGGGAAAGGTCGCCGATATTCGCCGCAACCGACAGCGTCTCGCCCAAGCCCAAGAAGTTGTTGGTCTCGTAGTTTAGCCCGATAAAGGTGCCCGAAAGGCCCGAGATACCGCCATTCAGCCCGATCGAGTTCTTACCCTTTTCTTTCAGCTTGATCAGCATGTCCACCGTGCCGTCATCGGTGTTCTGCCGGGTCTCAATGTCCTGTTCGGCCTTTAGCGGCTCAAAGTAGCTCAGCTGGTTCAACCGCAGTAGTGACAGATCCACCAACTGCGAGTTATAGACCGAGCCTTCGTCGACCAGCAGCTCGCGCCGGATCACCTTGTCGCGCGTGATGGTGTTGCCCGTAAACTCGATACGCGAGATGTAGAACTGCTTGCCTTCGTCAATGTCGATGTCGAGATAGATCAGCTTCTTCGCTTCATCGAAGCGCGGCACCGGAGCGGCCGAGAAGCTGATATACCCGAGCGCGCCGTACGCCTTGCGCAACTGCTCCAATCCTTTGCCGAACGCGGTCCGGTTGAAGAAGTCCCCGTCTTTCAGCGCAAACTGCGCGCGCAGCACCCGAAGATTGGTGACCGCCTTGTTGCCCTTGAACGTGATTCCGCCCAGCCGGTAGCGCGTGCCCTCTTCAACCGGAATCTCAATGTCGATGCGCTTGCCCGTGGTCGTCTTAAACGTAAACGGATTGAAGCCCGTCGTATCCCGAATCTTGGTGATCGGCTCGGCCGTCAGCGCCTTAAAGTAGCCGCGATCCTGGTAGGCGTAGCGCACCCGCTCCGCGTCTTCGTCCAGCTTGGAGGCGTCGAACGTGCGCGGCAGCAGGTTCTCAAGGAAGATCGAGTTAGGAATCCCGATCGGCTTCAGATTCTTCATCGCCGCCCGCAGCACCCGGTCTGAAAGCGCGGTATTGCCCTCGAACACGATCTTGCCCACCTTCACTGTCGGGCCTTCCTTGATGTTAAACGTCACCGCCACCGAGGCCGGCGGAATCGTCTTTACCTCTTCCTTCACCGTCGCAAACTGGTGTCCGTGCTCGGCCAGCAGCGCCTTCAGCACCGTCTCCGCGCGCTTGATGCGGGTCGGATCGTACTGGCTCTCCACCGTCAGCCCGACCTTCTCCTTTTTCAGTCGATCCGCGATATCCGACAGCGAAACCGCATTGATGCCCTTGTAGTTCAGCTCCCGGATCGTCGGCTTTTCCTTCACGTACACCACCAGCTGCACGCACGCCGGTGTATCGACGCGCTCAATCCGCACCGACTCGAAGTAGCCCGAGTTCCAAAGCGAGTTGAAGTCCCGCTCCACAATCTGCGGGTCGAACAGGTCGCCCTGCCGCGAAAACAGCCGCGCCAGCACCGATTCCTTCGGGATCCGCCGGTTGCCGATAATCTGCGGCGTACACAGTGCCTGCGCGTTGCCATACTGGGCCGTGTCCGTCGCCGGAGCGGAATTTCCGCCTGGAGCCTGCGCCCACGCCGGCGATTCGACAAGCCCCGCCGGAGCCAACACAGCCAGCATCGCCATCGTCGCCAGGCGCACGCAGAGCAGAGACGATCCCTGCGCGGGATCCGTAGCGGAGTGCTTCAAAGAGTCTTCAGCCGGCTGCTTCTCGGCTCTTCCCCTGGCTTTGCTGCTCGCTCGGATACCGCCTCTGTTCCTGGTAAAAATACGCACACCCTCACTGCCTTTAAAAATCACGTCCCGTGCGATGCATGGGGAAGTCTCGATTATATGGGAGGGAAAGCCGGACGAGCGAGTTTCGAAAGCCCGGCAGGAACCATCCTTGCCCCTGAAAATGCCATGCGTACGGCTTGGACGAAATCGCCCGCACAAGGGTAGGCGCACCGGAACCCGGAATCTAAACCGGCGAACGCGTCACCCGCGCGTGAATATGGCCCTGCGGCTCCTCGGTCGGCACAAAGATCAGGTTCGGGTTGTCGTAGTCGAACGGCGCGGCGAACCGCGAAAAGTCGACCGGAAGATTGTGCCGGTTCGGCAGCGTCAGGCTCAACTCGGACAGCAGAGGCTCGGCCTTGAGCGCCGCCTCGGCCATCGCATATAGCGTCTGCTGCACGGACAGGCTGTCGTGCTCGGCAAATGTCGTCAGCAGCGCATCCAGAATGCGGGTGCGAGCCGAGGCGAAATCCTCCGGCGGAGCCGTGTAGGCCCACGTGATCGTCGCCTCGGTCCCCAGCAGGCGATCGTACGTCTCCGGCAAGGTCGTCAACTCATCGCGCTTGAACCCCGCGAACGCCGAGTGAGACGTCTTCAGCAGCACCAGCCCCTTCACCCCGGAGACGATCTCCGCCGGCGCTATCGACTCCGCCGTTTGCGCCAGTTGCACCGAAGCCGTCTGGCGTTCCGGCCCGCGCTGCAGAAAGCTTGACGGGTGAAACTCCCCCCGCGCCTTGATCCGCACCCACATCCGCTCATCCAACGTAATCCGCACGCTCGTGATCTGCGGATTGCGGGAGGCAAGAAAGTGCGCCAGCTCGAGCGCAAATGCCTCCATCGTCCGCGCCGTGGACGTGCGCGCCACCGCGTACACCGTGTTCTTCATCGTGTCCGTGGCCAGCAGCCCGGCGTTGTCTCCGGAGACAAAACAATCCCGGAAATCTCCCGTAAGGTACACGCCCACATTCCAGTCCTGCACCTGGTGCTGTTCGCCGTCGCGCGCCACCTTCAGCAGCCGGACCCGCGACTTTCCGTAGTGGTTCTCCGCCAGATGCGGCATGCTTACTCCTCTTTCCTTCTCATCGTCCTCTTTCCCCTCTCGTCGTGATGCCGGCGAAAACCAGAATCTCCGTAGTCGTCTTTGAACCCTCAACTGCCCCGGTACGTGCTATACCCGAACGGACTCAGCAGCAGAGGCACGTGACAGCCCGCGCCATCGGCCTCCACCAAAAACGTAACCACCACCTCAGGAAAGAAAGCCGGCAATTCCAACCCGGCAAAGTAAGCCGCGGTCTCAAACGTAAGCCGATGCCTACCCGCCAGCACCTTCTCCGCCTCGAGTAGCGGCCGACAACGGCCATCCGCATCCGTCACGC
>CAXSDM010000110.1:7501-9490 GCA_964235575.1 uncultured Acidobacteriaceae bacterium
GCAAACACGATATACCGGAACCCAAACCGCTCCTCATATAGCTGGTTCCCCGCCCGCAACCGCTCCGCCACGCCGGCCAGCGTCTGCTGAGCCACGGCCTGCTCCCGCTCCGAGGTCGCCAGCGACGCCGTCTCCGCAGCCCGGCGCTCGCCAATCCGCGGATGGCCCGCGAACGCCTCCAGCCAATCCTCCGGCCACAACCCAAACCACACCGCCCCGCCCGCCTCCATCAGCGTCTCCCCGTCCGCAAACGGCCGCCGCCCGCTCACCTCCGCTGCCCAGCGCCTCGACCCGCAGCAGGCCAGCAAGTGCGTCTCGGCTTCTGCGGCCGCCATTCCGTTCCAGCCCTCAAGCGCCGTCATGCCCACCCGTCTCCGCGTCGATCATCTGCCGCAAAAACTCCTCCAGCAGATTTCCCGCCACCTGCCGCCGATACCGCGCCGTCGACCGTATGTCATCGAGCGGCGCAATCTCCCCATCAAGCGCCGCCCGAGCCTCCCCCACCAGCTCCGGCCCGAGCATCTTCCCAGCCAGCGCCGCCTCCGTCGCCACACACCGAAACGGAGCCGCCGCCACGCTCGCCAGCCCCAGCCGCACTGCCTCCACCCGTCCCTCCACGCACCGCGCCACCCCACCCAGCGCCACCTTTGAGATCGCCTGCGCATTTCGCGGACCCACCTTGCGCAGATACCCATGCCTCCACCGCCGCCGAGGCACCTCCACCGCCAGCACCAGCTCATCCTTTGCCAGCACCGTCTGCTTATACCCCGTATGAAACTCGCTGTACGGCACCCGCCGCTCGCCGCCCCGGCTCACCAGCATCACCTCCGCCTCATACGCCAGCAGCGCCGGCGGCGAGTCGGCCGCGGGCGACCCGTTCACCAGGTTCCCCCCCAGCGTCCCCCGATTCTGGTTCGCGATCGCCCCCGTCCAGCTAGCCGCCCGCGCCAGCAGCGGCAGCTCCGCCTGGATCACCGCACTCCCACGCAGCTCCGTATACGTCACCCCCGCCCCAATTCGAATCGTCTCTTCGTTGGCGATGATCCCGCCAAGCTCCGGCAGCCCAAAGATATTCACCAGCCGCCGCGCCCGCAGCCGCCCCGCCCCAAACTGCACCATCAGCTCCGTGCCGCCGGCCATCGGCGTCCACGCGCCTTCCGCCAGCAGTGCCAGCACCCCGTTGAGCGTCCCCGGCGAAGTCAGCTCATACTCGCCCGCATCGGCCCTCACTCTTCACCGCCCCCGCTATACGCCAACCGCACCGCATCGAAAATCTTCTGATACCCCGTGCACCGGCACAGATTCCCCGCCAGCGCCTCCTGGATCTGCACCAAACTGGGGTGCGGCTCCCGCTCCAGCAGATGCACCGCCGCCATCATCATCCCCGGCGTACAGATCCCGCACTGCGCCCCGCCATGCTTCAGAAACGAAGCCTGGATCGGATGCAGCTGCTCCGGCGTCCCCAGCCCTTCCACTGTACAAATCCGCGCCCCTGCCACCTGCCCCACCGGGATCAGGCACGAGTTAACCAGCAGCCCATCCAGAATCACCGAGCAGGCCCCGCACTCCCCCTCGCCACACCCTTCCTTGGTCCCCGTCAACCCAAGCTGGTGCCGTAGCACATCGAGCAGCCGCGCCATATGGGGCGCCTCTACCGTGTGCACCTCCCCATTCACCGTAATCTGGATTTGCGCCATAAAAAAGCGTAACGCATCCGCTGCGACGTCGACGAACCTACGCGGTCTTCAAGGCTTGGCGAAAGGCGCAATCGCCACGCCGGCTTCCAATCCATGCAGATAAAGTTTCGCGGTGCATCGGCGAAATCGGCGTACTATTATATACAGCATGCCACAGGAGTAGTCTCGCAAGTCGCATCTTTTCCGTTGGAACGAAGCCGAGCAACTGGTATAGCGGTCTACCCTGTTCCGAGGCGGACAAGGTGACTTCATCCATGCCCTGTTGATCGCACCAGCTGAGGATGGCTTCCAT
>CAXSDM010000111.1:0-9429 GCA_964235575.1 uncultured Acidobacteriaceae bacterium
TACATCGGCCGCGATGGTATCGCCGTGGGCCTGGATCGCTTCGGCGCCTCGGCTCCTGGAAAAGTTGCCATGGAGAAGCTGGGGATTTCGGTGCCGGTCGTGGTCGATCACGCGAAGAAACTGGTCAAGAAGTAGGCGATGGTAACGTCAGAACGCGAGATGGTTCGCAAGCTGGAAGAAGATGAGGTCGAGCGGCAGGAGCGCTCGACCTCCTTGCAGCCGACGTACGAAGACAGCATTCCGCCAGACCCGGATGACTGGCAACTGGACGACTGAGGAAATCGATGAGGATTGCGATTGCGGCGGATCATGCGGGCTTTCCACTGAAGGAAGAGGTTCGTGCATACGTGGCGAAGCTCGGCCACGAGGTGCACGATCTGGGCGCGTTTCAGATGGAAGCGTCGGACGACTATCCCGACTTTGCCGTGCTGGTCGGCAAGGAACTGATGGCCGGCCGGGTGGATCGCGGCATACTCATCTGCGGCTCGGGCGTGGGCGTGTGCATTGCGGCAAACAAGATGCCGGGGGTGCGCGCGTGCATGTGCCATGACACGTACTCGGCCCATCAAGGCGTGGAGCACGACGATATGAACGCACTGGTGATGGGCGCGCGCATCATTGGGCCGGCGCTCGCGTTTGAGCTGGTAGACGCCTATCTGAAGGCGGTGTTCGGCGCGACCGAGGAACGGCTGGCGCGGCGGCTGAACAAGGTGAAGGCAATCGAGAAGCAGTACATGCCCGATGCAAGAGGGACCACCCTAAGCTCATAGCTCTGCACGGACCGAATCCATCTGAGATACATCCGGCGGACTTGTTCCGAGGCCGGAAGCCTCACTCCGGACGCATCCCGATCCATGCTTTCGCATCGAATGGCCTATATGAGTGAACAGACAGCGGGACGCGTGTGGTTTATCACGGGAGCCTCCACGGGCTTCGGGCGAGAGCTTGCGGAGCAGGTGCTGGCCGGCGGAGACAAGGTCGTCGCGACGGCGCGGAAGCCGGAGCAGCTTGCGGAGCTTGGCAAAGAGTATCCGAAGACGGCCCTAATACTGCCGCTGGACGTGATGGAGCAGGACGCGGTCAATTCCGCGGTGAAGGCTGCACTCGATCGTTTTGGCCGCGTGGATGTGCTGGTGAACAACGCCGGGTATGGGGTCAATGGCGCAATCGAAGAGGTCTCGGAGGCGGAATACATGCCGATGTTCGAGACCAACGTCTTCGGGCTCCTGCGGGTGACACGCGCCTTGCTGCCGCAGTTTCGCGAGCGGAAGAGTGGCAATATCGTCAATCTATCTTCCATTGGCGGGCTGATCGGCACGCCGGGCGTAGGCTACTACAACGCGAGCAAGTTTGCGGTAAACGGGCTGAGCGAGGCTTTGGCCGGCGAGATGGCTCCGCTGGGAGTGTATGTGACAATTGTGGAGCCGGGGCCGTTCCGTACGGATTTTCTGGGGCGCTCCGCGACGATCGCCAAGCATCAGATCGAGGACTATCGGCAGAGCGCCGGCAAATCGCGCGAGTACTTCGAGACCCAGGCAGGCAAGCAGGCCGGCGATCCCGTGAAGGCGGTCAAAGCTATCATTGCTGCAGTCGAAGCTCCCGAGCCTCCCACGCATCTGGTTTTAGGCAAGCAGGCGTACGACCGGATGGAGGCGCGTCTGGAGTTGTGGAAGAGTGATTTAGCGGCGTGGAAAGATACGACGCTGGGCGCGGATTACGATCCACAGTAAGCAAAGCGAGAGGCTCACGTGAGCGCAACGGTTGACGTTGCGCTCACGATTTATAGGGAGAGCCGAGGAACGAAGCGCAATCGAAAGATCGAGAGGACGAAATGGCGATTTCTGAAGTGAAAGCATCTCCTGCCACGCCACCGGCAAGCAAGGCGGCCGAGCGCAAACCGGATCCGTGTGTCGTCGTTATCTTTGGCGCGTCCGGTGACCTGACCAAGCGCAAACTGCTGCCTGCGCTCTATCACCTGGATCAGGCCGGCCTTCTGCCGAAAGAGATCTCGGTGGTCGGTGTTGCGCGGCGACCGCTCGAGAAGACGTTTGCCGCGGACATGAAGGATGGTATCCTAGCCGGCGGCGGGGTAGAGGAATCCGATCCGGCGCTGCAGCCCTTCATTGCCAAAGTCTGCTATCACGCGATGAACTTCGACGATGACACCGGCTACGCGGGCCTCAAGGATCTTCTGGCAGAGATGGACGCCAAGGCTGGAACCAAAGGCAATCGGTTGTTCTATCTGGCGACCGCTCCTGAGTACTTCGCCGATATTATCAACGCGCTGGGCAAGCACGAGATGAACAAGCCAGCGAACTCCGGCTCCTGGGTGCGCACGATTATTGAGAAGCCATTCGGGCACGATCTGGCGAGTGCCCGCGCGCTTAATGACGATGTGAACAAGGTGTTTGATGAGGACCAGATCTTCCGCATCGATCATTATCTTGGCAAAGAAACCGTGCAGAACATCCTGGTGTTTCGCTTTGCCAACGGCATCTTTGAGAATGTCTGGAATCGGAACTATATCGATCACGTAGAGATCACGGCGGCCGAGGCGATCGGCATTGAAGGCCGTGGACCGTTTTACGAGACTGCGGGCGCACTGCGGGACGTGATGCAGAACCACGTGATGGAACTGCTGAGCTTCGTGGCGATGGAGCCCCCGGTTTCCTTCGAGGCAGAGGCTGTGCGCGCGGAGAAAGTGAAAGTCTGGCGCTCAATCCAGCCGATCCATCCTGCGGATACCGTGCGTGGACAATACGGGCCGGGGATTGAGAATGGTAAGCAGGTCGTAGGATACCGGCAGGAGGAGCGGGTGCATCCGCGCTCGCAGACTGAGACTTATGCCGCCGTGCGGCTTGAAATTGAGAACTGGCGCTGGGCAGGCGTGCCCTTTTATTTGCGCGCGGGCAAGCGCCTGCCGAAGCGGGTCACCGAGATTACAATCATGTTCAAGCAGCCTCCGCTCTCGATCTTCAAGGATGAGCAGGGTAAGGGCGCGGAAGGCATCCGGAACAACATCATTTCCATGCGCATCCAGCCGGATGAAGGGATTACACTGCGCTTCGGGGCGAAGCTTCCCGGGCCGAGCATGAGCATCAAGCCGGTAAACATGAATTTCTCTTATGCGGAGACCTTTGGCACGTCCTCGGCCAATGGGTACGAGCGTCTTTTGCTCGATGCGATGCTCGGGGACGCAACGTTGTTTGCGCATCGCGATGGCGTAGAAGCGACGTGGGCCTTGATGACGCCCATCCTCGACTACTGGGAGAAGAATCCGATCCGGGATTTGCCGAACTATCCCGCCGGTACATGGGGACCGCCGACGTCAGATGCGATGTTGAAGGCGGACGGACGCAAGTGGCGTAAGCTGTAGTTTCGTCAGGAGAAATCGCAGGTGCTCGTTCAAGTCTGCGGTTCTGCAGGTGGGAGAAGGTATGCCGCGTCGCGTCGAGGTTTCGGTTAGGGTGTGTCCAACGGTGGACGAGGTCACGCGCGGTGCGGCGGAGTTGTTTACCGCAAGCGTAGCCGCGGCGGTGAGCGCGCGCGGCCAGGCGCGGGTGGCGATCTCCGGTGGATCAACACCCAAGGCCGTGTTTGCGCTGCTGGCGCGGGACTACGTGGATAAGATCGCGTGGAGCCACGTACAACTTTTCTGGGTGGATGAGCGCTGCGTGCCGCCGGAGGACGCGGAGTCGAACTTTGGCATGACCAAAGCAGCGATGCTTAATAAGGTCCCGTTACCGGAAGCGAATGTCCACCGTATGGAAGGCGAACTCGATCCGGAGGAGGCGGCCGCGCGGTATGAGGCCGAGATCCGCAACACGCTGCGGCTGGAGGGCGCGGAGACGCCGGCGTTCGATTTAATCCTGCTGGGGCTTGGCCCGGATGGGCACACGGCTTCGCTGTTTCCGCACACGGAAGGTTTGCACGAGATGGCGCGCATCTGCCTGGCCAATCATGTGCCGCAAAAAGACACGTGGCGGCTCACGCTCACATGGCCGGTGATTACGCAGGGACGTGAGGTTGTGTTTTTGATCGAGGGTCAAGAAAAATCCGAGGTGTTAAAGACGGTGTTTACGGGAGCCTACGATCCGGAGCAGTATCCCGCGCAACTGATTCGTCCGGCGAATGGACGGCTGACCTTGCTGCTCGACCAAGCCGCGGCTGCGCAGTTGCCGGAGGCAAACACACGCGGCGAAAGCACACTGGAGCTCTCATGATTCTTGCAGGCGATGTGGGGGGCACCAAGGTTCATCTGGCGCTGTATAACTTTGAAGCCGGAAGGCTGAAGTCCCTTCGTGAGCAAAAGTTTCCTGCTGCAGACTTTGCGTGCCTGGATGATGTGGTTCACCGCTTTCTGGCGGAGACAGATGGTCATCCGGGAACCAACGTGAAGGAGATCGTGGCGGCGTGCTTTGGGTGTCCGGGTCCGGTCCGCGATGGCCATCTCAAGCTGACCAACCTGCCCTGGACCCTGGATACTCGGGCTCTGCGGAACACGATGGGCATCGAGCATATCTTTCTCATCAACGATCTGGAGGCAAATGGCTACGGGATTCCTGAGCTTTCAAATGATGCCGTACATGTGCTGCATCCAGGTGAGCCGGGAACAGTAGGACATCGCGGGCTGGTCTCTGCGGGCACGGGCCTGGGCGAGGCTCTGCTGATTTGGGATGCGAGACAGAAGCAGCACATCCCGGTGCCGTCCGAGGGTGGTCACTGCGACTTTGCGGCGCGCACGGACCGCGAAATCCTGCTGCTGCAGTATCTGCGGCGCACGCTCAACGGGCGTGTGTCGTTTGAGCGGGTTGTCTCCGGGCTTGGCATCAAGAATGTCTATGCGTTTCTGAAGGACGACCAGAAGATGGAAGAGCCTGCCTGGCTGGCGGAGCGGATGAGGACAGAGGATCCCAATGCCGTTATCGGCAGTTGCGCCGAAGAGGGATCAAGCGAGCTTTGCGTGGAGACGATGCAGATCTTTTCCGCGGCATTTGGCGCCGAGGCAGGGAACCTTGCGCTGAAGGTTCTGGCCGCAGGCGGCATATATCTTGGGGGAGGCATTGCGCCGAAAATCCTGAAGACGCTTTCAAACGGATCGTTTCTGGACGCGTTTTTCGACAAGGGCCGTTTGTCTCCGATGCTGCACATGATGCCGGTGCGCGTGATCCTCGATGACACCTGCGCGCTACTGGGAGCGGCGGCGTTTGCGGAGGCGCGGTCGTCGGAGGTCTCCGGCCACTCGGAGCGGGCTGCCTCGTTTCAATGAACTGACTACCGGGAAGCTAATTTATCCAGTTCGACTTTTCTAAACGCGCAAGTCTTGAGCAATATCCAGAGCTGATGGATCAGCCCTGCAGTTACGAGGATCTGCGCGGCTGCCTGCGCTCGATTGCGCAGGTGAACCGGCTGACCAGAGCGTATCGTCCGACGCTCCACTGGCTGGACCGTGTCTGCGACGCAAGGCCGAGGCCATCTCGTCCGATCCACATTGTGGACGTAGGCTGTGGCTTCGGAGACATGCTGCGGCGCGTGCACCGGTGGGCGCGGAAGCGGAGCGTCGAGGTCCGGTTGACGGGCATCGACCTGAACGCAGATGCGGTGCGTGCGGCGCAGGAGGCGACACTGCCCGGCGCGGTAACGTATCTGGCCGGCAACGCGTATGACTTCAACGATCCGGAGGGAATCGACGTGGTGATCAGTTCCCTGCTGACGCATCACCTGGAGTATCCCGAGATCGTCCGCTTTCTTGACTGGATGGAAGCGAACGCGCGCACAGGCTGGTTTATCAACGATCTGCATCGGCAGCCTGTTCCTTACCATTTGTTTCGCGTTTTGAGCCGTCTTACGCATTGGCACCGGTTTGTGAAGCACGACGGTGCTGTGTCGATCCTGCGCAGCTTTCGGGAAGCGGAGTGGCAGGAGATGTGCCGGGCCGCGGCCATTCCAACTGGAGGCTACGAGGTGCGAACGTATGTACCGGCGCGGTTGTGTGTCGCTCGTCTCAAGCAATCGTGAGCAGGGCAGGAGGAACGTGGTGTCGATCAAGAACTGGATGAGCCTGTGTGTGGTGGCGTTGGGTTCAAGCATCAGCTATGGCCAGCGGCTGCCGGAAAATGTGAAGCCGCAGCACTACACGCTGGCGATCGCGCCCGACATCGCGAAGGCGACCTTCAGCGGAAGCGAGACGATCGATGTCACAGTGGCCGCTCCCTCGAACACCGTAACGCTCAACGCGCTCGACCTGCAGATTCAGTCCGTCGCGGCCGACGGTCAGGCGGGCAGCGTGAGCTTCGATGTGCCGAAGCAGCAGGCGACGCTGACGTTTCCAAAGGCTTTGCCGGCTGGCCACGCCGCTTTGTCGCTTGCATTTACGGGCGTTCTGAACGACAAGCTGCGGGGCTTCTATCTCTCAAAGACCAAGTCTCGGCATTACGCGGTGACGCAGTTCGAATCGACCGATGCGCGGCGGGCTTTCCCCTGTTTCGATGAGCCTGCGTTCAAGGCGACCTTCGATGTCTCGCTCACCGTCGACGCGGGCGACACGGTGATTTCGAACACCAACATGATCTCCGATACACCTGCGGGAACGGGCAAGCATCAGGTAGCCTTTGCGAGGACGCCGCGCATGTCCACCTACCTCGTTGCCTTTCTGGTGGGCGACTTCGCCTGCTCCAAGGGCGGCGTCGATGGAGTCCCGATCCGCGTCTGCAGCACGCCGGACAAGGTGAAGCTGACCACCTTTGCGGTGAAAGCCGCGGAACACTTCCTGCATTATTACGATGGCTACTTCGGCATTCACTACCCCATGCCAAAGCTCGACCTGATCGGCATTCCGGATTTCGAGGCTGGGGCAATGGAGAACTTTGGGGCCATCACATACCGCGAGACCACGCTGCTGCTTGACGACAAAGACGCTTCGACCAACGCGCGCAAGCATGTCGCGGAGACGGTAGCGCACGAGATGGCGCACCAGTGGTTTGGCGACATGGTGACCATGCAGTGGTGGGACAACCTGTGGCTCAACGAGGGCTTTGCGACGTGGATGGAAGATAAGGCCGCCGATGAGTGGCACCCGGAGTGGAACTTCCCGCAGGACGTGGCGGACTCGCTCGACGGCACATTGAACTACGATGCCGGGAGGACGACGCACCCGATTCGCCAGGCGGCCGAGACACCGGCCGAGATTGCGGAGTTGTTCGATGGCATCGCCTACGGCAAGGCCGGCGCGGTCATCGGCATGATTGAGAACTGGGTAGGGCCAAAGGTGTTTCAGCAAGGCGTGCACAACTACCTGGCTGCGCACCTCTATGCGAACGCCACGGCGGAGGACTTCTGGAACGCGCAGACCGCGGCGTCGAAGCTGCCCGTAGACAAGGTCATGTCGAGCTTCATCGACCGGCCCGGCGTACCGCTTCTAACGTTCGACAACAAGGAGGAGGCGGGCTTCCCAGTCGTCCAGAGCAGGTTCTATCTGTCGGGCTTGAATGCGGATGAGCGCGATGCGAACAGCGTAGCCCGAGGCTGGACCGTGCCCGTATGCCTCAAGACGATGAGTGCGCCCGAGTGTACGCTGGTCTCCAAGGATCTGGCGGCGCTTCCCTTGCCGGCCGGCACGACGCTTCCGTTCTTCTATGCGAACGCCGCGCAGAAGGGTTATTACCGGGCCGGCTACACGCCGGCTCAGGTGAAGGCGATTACCGCGTCGGTCGAGACGGGGCTCTCGGTTCCGGAGCGGATCGGTTTTCTCGGCGATCGCTGGGCGCTGACGCGGGCAGGCCAGGTCTCGGTGGACGAATACCTGGACCTGGTGCTCGCCTTGAAGCAGGACAAGAACGCCGAGGTGCTCGACGCGGCCTTGAGCTCGCTCGGCCAGATTCGCAACAAGATCGCGGACGACGACGATCGGCTGAAGCTGAACCTGGTGATCCAGAAGCAGTTTGGGCCTGCGTATGCGGCGTTGGGAGCCGAGGAAGAAAAGGCCACCTACGACCAGCAGCAGATCCGGACCGAACTGTTTGAGGCGCTTGGCGAGGCCGACGATCCGAAGATCGAGGCGCACGCCTTGCAGGTAACGCTTGATTATTTCTCGCATAAGAAGGTCACCGAAGCGGACATCGTGGACGCCTCCGTGATGCTGACTGCGGAGCATGGCGACAAAACGTTTTATGAGGACATGCTGAACGTGTCGGAGCAGGTCTCGGACCCAAGCCTGCAGAGCGAGACGCAGGAACTCTTGACGCGCTTCCATGATCCGAAGCTGGTCGTACGGACGCTCGAGTATGCAACGTCGGGCGCGGTGCGCAATCAGGATTCGTGGATTTTGCTTGCGCTCGAGCTGAACCAGCGGCAGTCGCGCGACCTGGCCTGGGCGTGGATTCAGCAGCATTGGGACAAGGTTCAGGCGCAGTTGACGACGGCTTCCGGTGGAGACCTGATCTCGGCGACAGGCTCTTTTTGCACGATAGAAAAGCGGAACGAGGTAGCCGCATTTTTCCAGACACACAAGATAGAGGCCGCGAACCGCTCGCTCGCCAAGGCGCTCGACTCAATTGATGACTGTGTGCGTTTGCGCGCGGCGCAAGAGCCGAAGCTGAAGGCCTGGCTGGCGGCCTACTCGGAGTAAGGATGCGCGGCGGGGCTCCGGGAGGCAAACTCAGACGTGGTGAAGCGGGTGGTTGTGCACTAAAGCGTTGAAGATTTTCAGGCCGGCTGAGTGGCAGATATACGCGTGCAATGTGATTCAGCACGGTATGCATCGAGCAAGAAGCCCCTCGGAGGATGTACGCTCAATGTGCTGCTTACGGAGACGGCGCTCACCATACCCCAGGCACCCGTACACAAGGTTAGCAACCAAGACGTCACCAAGCCAAAACCGCGATTGGCCTTTAGATCAGATAAGACGGCAAACCTAATGTCTGCAAACGTTTGACGACCAGCTAACTCCCGCAAGCAGAGCCAAACTGCCAATGCAATCACGGCGATCACCGTGGAACGAAAAAAAACTCTTCACAAAAGTCGTAAGAGTTGCCATCTTCGCCACTCTGTATTGATGGTCTAACTTTCGGGCCGTCGCGATCTCGTATTTGTCTCTCGTCAGCCCAACCTGATGCGACTTCAATCACCCGAATTCCGCCCAGCCCGGTTCGCAAACCAAACGACTATATGGCGGAGAGTGAGGGATTCGAACCCTCGATAGAGCTTTTGACCCTATAACGGTTTAGCAAACCGCCGCCTTCAGCCTCTCGGCCAACTCTCCGGCTTATCACGCGGGTGACTTCGCAATTATAACGTGGAGACAGCGGCAGGCCGCATGACCTGCGCGGAAAAACGCTCCATCTCCTCTGCCTGCGGGCTTGACTGCAGCAGAACCAGGTCCACGCCCACGGCCGCGAACTCGGCCAGCCGCTCCTGAACCGCCTCCGGCGT
>CAXSDM010000112.1:0-9219 GCA_964235575.1 uncultured Acidobacteriaceae bacterium
TCCTCGGCCACCGACAGCGTCATCCGCCCCGTCACCTTGCCCGAATCTTCCTTCGGCAGCTTGTGCGTCACGTCCACCAGGAACAGCACCGCGTCCCGCGTCTCGAGCGCATCATGCACCTCCTGCATCATGCGCCGGTCCAGCTGCGTGTCCGGCTTATGGATGCCCGGCGTATCGACCAGCACCATCTGCGCCGCCGGATGTCCTGGGTCGGCTGCGGTCTTTTTCTTGAGAGGGATCTCCAGCACGCCGTGAATGCGCGTCCGCGTCGTCTGCGGCTTATGCGTGACGATGGCGATCTTCTGCCCCAGCAGCGCGTTCAGCAGCGTAGACTTGCCCGCGTTGGGCCGGCCGATGATTGAAACAAATCCTGAGCGAAAAGGCATCTCCCCTCAGCATACGTCGCTTTCGGGCGCGTGCCTAAGCCGAAGGCCGAGCCGCAGCCACTTCCGGCCGCTCCAGCCGATGCACCTGCACCGCCTGCGGACCTTGCACGCCTTCGGTGATGTCGAAGCTCACCGCTTCGCCTTCCTTCATCGACCGGAAGTCCCCATTCTGGATCGCCGTGTAGTGCACAAAGACGTCCGCGCCCCCATCCCTGCCGAGAAACCCAAACCCTTTTGAGGGATTAAACCACCGTACCTTACCCAAAATTTGAGCCATGGCTGCACCTCCCACATACGCGTGGCCTTCTTCAACAAACCTGAACACCTGCGTGCCCAACACAATAGCACATTGCCCCCGAGCCGCGCGCGTCGTTACGCCGCGAACGGAAGCAGGCTCACCCGGATCGATTCGATCCGCCGATCGGTACTGGCCAGCACCTCCAGCCGCAGACCCGCATCCTGCACCACCTCGCCCGGCAGCGGAATATGCCCGGCCAGCTCAGAGACCAACCCGCCCACGGTAGTCGACTCATAGTGCTCCGGAAGCCGGAGTTCGGCAGAGTCCTCGCGATCCGCCCGTGCCGCGCGCTCGGGGCCCTCCTCCACCGCCGTCCGCGCTTCCTCATCCAGAACACGGCCGCCGGCTGTCTGGTCCGCAAACAACTCGCGCAACCGCGAAAGCTCAAACGTTCCGGAAACCACATATGCGCCATTCGACTCGCGAATCGGAGCATCGTCGGCCCGCGGCTCATCGTGTTCATCGGCGATGTTGCCCACGATCGCCTCGAGCAGATCTTCAATCGTCACCACGCCCGCTACCAGGCCGTACTCGTCGATCACGATCCGCATATGCTGCTTCTCGGACTGCATCTCCCGCAGCAGCTCCGCCACCATCTTGGTCTCGGGTACGAAGGCCGCGGATCGCTGCATCCGCTCAACCGTCAGCGTCTCGGCATCCTCATCGCTTACCTGCAGCAGGTCGTGGGCAAACGCAATTCCCGTAATGTTGTCCAGCGACTCATGAAAGACCGGCACCCGTGAGAAGACATGCTTCTCGATCTCCGCCGTAAACTCCTTGAGCGTCAACGTGTCCGGCACGGCAAAGATCTCCGGGCGCGGCGTCATCACCTCGCGCGTCACCTTGTCGCCGAACTCGACCACCGACCGCACCAGCTCGCGATCCGACTCCTCCAGGATGCCCTCTTCCTCGCCCGCTTCAAGCAGCGCATCCATCGCCTCCGACGGATGCTCGTCCTCCTCCTCATCCTCCGGCTCGGCCAGCGCGACGATCGAAAGCAGCAGCCCCAGCAGCAGTGTCACCGGCAGGATCACATAGAACAGCGCCTGCAGCAGATAGCGGATCCGCGACACCCAGCTGCCCTCCGTACGCACAAACAACACCTGCGGAATCAGCCGGTCGAAGATCAGAATCAGCAGGATGAGCTCGAAGATTGCGATCCCGATCTCACTCCACGGAGGCGACCCGGCCCGATACAGCCGCATGCCCGAAAGCATCGCCAGCCCCGCCAGCGTCAGCTGCCGCAGCACGGAGGCCGACTGCGCGATCGACTCGCGCCCCAGTCGCAACCGCGGTTCCACAAGCTCTTCCCAGCTGTCGATATTGTCCTGGTACTCGCGCGCCAGAAACTTGCCCATCTCGGAGTAAATCCGGTCCACATACGCGGCCAGCGTCAGGATCATCAGCAGCGCGGCCAGCAGCACGACTTCGAGAGCCGTCATAAGCCCTTTCCTGCCCTGCGTTTCGTCTGCGTTCGTTCAATCAAGCCGGAGCGCAGTTTAAGCCGTCCGCGCAGCTCGCTTTCACGCGCAGCCATCTCGCCGGAGTCCGACTCATGATCTTCCCCGGCCAGGTGCAGCAAACCATGCAGCAGCAGGATGCGCACCTCGTCGCGGAGCGTGTGGCCCTGCTCGGCAGCCTGGCGAGCGGCCGTGTCGAGCGAAATGGCTAAGTCCCCGGTCATGCCTTCCGCTTCAGGAGGCGCCGGAAAACTGAGTACATCGGTAGCCTTGTTCTTCTTGCGAAAGGTGCGATTCAGCCGGCGCATCTCAGCGTCCGACGTCAGCAGTACCTCGACCGAGCCATCGAGAGCGACAGCGGCACAGGCACGATTCAGAAACCGCGAAAGACCGGAACGGCTGAGAGTGGAGAGAGCTTCGAGCGCGAGGGGACTACTTGGGGGGTCGATGGTAATCATCGGAAGAAACAGACGCCTGTGCGGCCTCCGTTCCTTCCGATGATAGCGCATTTCGCGGGGCGTTACTGCGGTTTGGGTACGGTGTGCGGCGGGTTCATCGAGGATCCCGGCGCGCCCGGCAGGCTTGCGTCAATCGACAGCGGCAGCGGCTGCTGCGAGCGCCCATACGTGTCGTACGCCCGCACGATTCTCTGGACCAGGTGATGCCGAACCACATCCACATCCTCGAAGTGGCAGAAGCGAATCCCCTCCACCCCGTCCAGCACATGCAGCGCTTCGAGCAGTCCAGACTTCTTCGGGTTGGGCAGGTCGGTCTGCGTCAGGTCGCCCGTAATCACCGCCTTCGAGTTGTTCCCCAGGCGCGTCACAAACATCTTCATCTGCTCGGTCGTCGTGTTCTGCGCCTCGTCCATGATGATGAACGCGTCGGACAACGTCCGCCCGCGCATGAACGCCAGCGGCGCCACCTCGATCACGTTACGCTCCAGCAGCTTATCCACCTTCTCCTGGTCCAACAGGTCGTAGAGCGCGTCATAGAGCGGCCGCAGATACGGATCGACCTTCTCCTGCAGCGACCCCGGCAAAAAGCCCAGGCGCTCCCCAGCTTCCACCGCCGGCCGCACCAGAATGATCCGCGACACTTTCTTGGCCAGCAGCGCCGAGACCGCCATGGCCACCGCCAGATACGTCTTGCCCGTACCCGCCGGCCCGATGCCGAACGTCATGTCGTTGGCTTCGATCGCCTCCACATACTTCTTCTGGTTGGGCGAGCGCGGCTGCACCATGCGCTTCACCCCGGCCGACCGCTGCTTGCCCTGGTCGACCAGTTGCCGCAGAGTCGCATACGGGTCCGCGACCACCAGCTTCAGCAAGCCGTGCAGCTCGCCATTCTGCAGCGTAACGCCCGAGCGCCGAAGCGAATCAAAGTCGGCAAACACCTGGGCTGCGCGAGCTACCGGAGCCTCTTCGCCACAAATATGAATGGCGTCGGAGCGGAGGTCGATCGTAACGTGCAATCCATCCTCTAACAGGCGAAGATTCTCGTCGCGGGTGCCATAGAGGGGCTCAATCCCTGGGGTAATTTCGAGACTTTTTTTCGTCAAGCGGGTGTCTGACCTCCGTCAGGGTAAAACAGGTTGGCACCTGGGCAGGCGCACTGGGGAATTGGATGTTTGCAGAGAAAGGGCGATGCAGGGCGGGACACGTTGGACACCGGGGAGGTGTCTTGTGGCTGCTACCGGGTTGGTAAGCCGTACCAAGCGGGTGCCGATAATGGTTGGAGAGTAGAACTTCGCGGCATCTTCGTCAAGAGTGGATTTCAGGTCACGAAATCCCATCCGCATTGACCGAACCCAGCGACATCCGTAGACTTAGAAGTTGCAGGGAGCGTCACGGGCCATGTTCCTGGCTGGCCCGGTCTTTGCATCCATCCCACCGTGCGCGTCTTTGCTTCTCAGCCGCCGGTCTAGATAGAAGAGAGTTCCATGGCCAATCATGTTTCCTCGCTGAAGCGCGCGCGTCAGACCGTCACCAAGACCGCTCACAATCGCTCTAACCGCTCGAAGCTCCGCGGCACCCTGCGCACCCTGCGCGAGGCCATCCTCAAGGGCGACCCGCAAAACCTGATGGCAGTCTACAGCTCCACGGCCTCGCTGCTCGATAAGAGCGTGCAGAAGGGCGTGCTGCATAAGAACACCGCCAGCCGCTACAAGAGCCGCCTGAATGCGCGCGTCAAAGCTGCGATCCAGGGCAAAAAAGCAGCGTAAGCGCTGGCTACGGCTAACAAGAGCAACTAAAGTCATTCTGGCTTTGCCAGAAAGACGATTCACTCCGGTGAGCAGCCCGATCTACGGCTGCTTCTCGTCCTTCGGATGCTCCGGGCTGTAGAGTGATGGCGGTGCCTTCCGCTCCGGCTCAGCGGCTTCCGGCGTGCTCTCCGCCGCTTGTGGAGCCGCCTCCAGCGTACTTCCCGCAGGCCGCGAGGCCACCGTCACCGCCGGCGCCTCTTCCACCCGCCCCGGCGCAATCGGCGCCGACTTCAGCCGCACCTGCGCATCGTTTCTCTCCGGAGCATTCTTCGCCGCTGCTTCAACCGCGCGTTGATCCTGCGAGGACAGCGCCCCCAGCCGGTACACCTCGATATTGCCCGCGCGCAGCACCGCCATTGCCAGCCCATCCGGCGACAAATCGAAGTTCTGCCCCGCGCGCTGAATCGGCGAGGCCTGCACCTTCAGCAGCAGACGCCCGTCATGGTGCTGAAGCACGGTAATCTCCTGCGCATTCAGCTCCTCCGGAACGATGTTGTCCGGATCGTAGTAGCTGCCGGACACCAGCACGCGGCTAAACGCAAACCGTCCCGCCGCTGGCGCCGCAACCAGGTACGGCGCAATGTACTGGCCGGAGAGCGCCTGCACCCAGGGCTCTTCGCCGCGGAAATTGAACCCGCTCAGCAACATGCGGTCTGTTCCGCCATGGCAGCCCAGCGCGACGAACTCGCTGGCGCTGACAAAGTACGGCCGCGGCGCACACGTCGTGTCGAACGGAGACAACTCCAGCTTCTTACCCGTGTGCGCGAAATAGTCGAAATCATACACACCCGGCGACTCTTTCATAGCATCGAGAAACCCGTCCGCCGTCGCCGGAATGTTGATCAGGTTGCGCGCTCCCAGCACCCCCGCGGCCCGCGCCGCCACGCGCTCCGTGCCACCCGGGCCTTCCTCCACGCCCAGCCGGTAAAAGTGCAGGTCGACCGGCGGCAGACCCGCGCGCTCGGACGAAAACTCGACCGCCGGCGGCGCGCTCAGCTTCAGCGGGGCCGCACCCCCTGCCTGGGCCGCAGCCTGCGTCCGCGACTGCAGCACCTGCGCACTCTGCGTTCGTCCGGCACCACTGCCGCCGTCGTCAATCTGGTGCCGCGGAGGCACGGTCTCGATGGTC
This sequence comes from uncultured Acidobacteriaceae bacterium, assembly GCA_964235575.1. Lineage (GTDB taxonomy): Bacteria > Acidobacteriota > Terriglobia > Terriglobales > Acidobacteriaceae > Edaphobacter. The sequence goes on from CAXSDM010000112.1 coordinate 5,540, forward strand.
AGCAGATCTCCGCCTGGCGAGACAGAGATGTAGCCGATCCGCCGCTTGAAATCCAAAAACGGCTGTTCGCGGAACGCCTCTTCTTTCGCCAGGTTCCCCAATGGATCAATCACAGTCAGGTGCGTCCGCACCCGCAGCAGAAAGCGCCCATGCGAGAGCGGCCACAGATACTGCTCGCGATCCCGCGTACGCCACTCCGTGCGCGCCAGCACCTTGCCCGTGGGCAGTTCCAGCAGCAGCGCCGTCACGTTGCGGTCGTCGTCCTCGGGCGTCGCGTCCGGCATACGCTTCAACAGGTTGCGATTGTTGAACGTGAACAGCAGGTGCGTGCTGTCTACAAAATGCAGCGTAAACATGGATCCGCCGGCCGCCAGCAGGCGCGACGGCACTGCCTGAAATCCCAGCGGCCCGATGGGCAGCGAGATGGCAGGTCCGCTCGTGCGTGGACCCAGCGCGAGCGCCGAGGCTGTAGCCACACCGAAACTCAGGGCCAGAGAGAGCGTACGCCGTGCGAAAGCAGGAACGGAAATGTGCGCCATTTCGAAATCCGGAACGTCAGAAGAAAGTTGAAGAAGCAGCTTCGCCGGGAACGTAGCACCGGCCGCGATCTTCATCTACTCTTTCATAGACGAACGTCGCCGACAATCGGGTCCAGCCGCAGGAACTCCGGCGTTTTCGCAACCACGACCGAGAACACCAAGAGGTTTTTGATACGCATGAAAGCAAGACTGGCCGCGATCCCACTCTCCTTTGCCGTCCTCGCCTGTAGTCCGGCAAGCGCCCAGCAGGCCACGCCCGCGGCCCCGGCCAAAGCGACCTACACGCCCACCCCCAGCTTCGACCTCAACTCCATCGACGCCAAGGCCGACCCCTGCCAGGACTTCTACCAGTTCGCCTGCGGCAACTACACCGCCAGCCACCCCATCCCGGCCGACCAGTCCGGCACGAACGGTTTTTACAATCTCTACAACGTCAACACGCAGGAGCTCAGCGGCATCCTCGAGAAGGCCGCTGCCGGCGGGGCCTCCCGCACCCCCAACGAACAAAAAATCGGCGATTACTACCACGCCTGCATGGACACCGCCGCCGTCGAGAAAAACGGCCTACGCCCCATTGAGCCTCTGCTTAAGCAGATCGACTCCATGTCCCTGCTCTCGCTTGCCGGGCTCACCGGCCGCCTGCAGCGCGTCGGCGTGGATGTCCTCTTCAGCTATGGCGAGCAGCAGGACTTCAAGGACGCTTCAAAGCAGATCGCCGTCGTCGATCAGGGCGGCCTCGGCCTGCCCGAGAAGGACTACTACACCCGCACCGGAGCGAAAGACGAGCAGTTGCGCAAGGACTACGTGGCCCACGTCGCCGCCATGCTCTCGCTCGCCGGCGAACCGGCCGAACAGGCCCAGAAGGACGCCGCCGGCATTCTCCGCTTTGAAACCGAGCTCGCCCGCTCGAGCCTCGGCGTCACCGAGCGCCGCGACCCCGAAAAGGTCTATCACCTCGTCCCCATCGCGCAGGTCTCCAGCCAGTTCCCCATGGGGCTCTTCGGCCAGTTCGAGGACAACATCCACTCCCCGCGCATCTCCGAGATCAACGACGCCGTCCCCGGCTACGTCCCCGCGCTCATCCGCCTGGTCCGCTCGACCGATCTCGAGATCCTGCGCGCCTACTTCCGCTACCACCTGCTCACCGGCGTAGCTTCGCATCTGCCCCGGCGCTTCGACGACGAGAACTTCGACTTCTACAGCCGCAAGCTCAGCGGCACAGAGCAAAAGCCCTCCCAGTGGAAGCGCTGCAGCAACTCCGTCGACGGCGGCCTTGGCGAGGCCCTCGGCCAGGTCTACGTCCAGCAGTACTTCGCCGGCGACAGCAAGGCCAAGGTGCTGCAGATGGTCGGCGACATCGAGCACGCCATGGACGCCGACCTAGACCAGCTCGACTGGATGAGCCCCGCGACCAAGGTCCGCGCGAAGGAAAAATTGCACGCGGTCGCCAACAAGATCGGCTACCCCGACCATTGGCGCGACTACAGCTCGCTGGCCATCACGCCGGACGATCCCGTCACCAACTCCCTCCGCGCCAGCGCTTTTGAAAATGATCGCCAGCTCAACAAAATCGGCAAGCCCGTCGACCACACCGAGTGGGGCATGTCTCCACCCACGGTCAACGCCTACTACGACTCCAGCATGAACGACATCAACTTTCCCGCCGGCATCCTCCAGCCAAACTTCTACGACGCCAAGTCCGACGACGCCGTCAACTACGGCCACATCGGCGCGGTCATCGGCCACGAGCTCACCCACGGCTTCGACGACGAAGGCAAGAAGTTCGACGCCAAGGGCAATCTCAGCGACTGGTGGACTCCGGAAGACACGAAGAAGTTCGAAGCGAAAACCGACTGCCTCTCAAACGAATACAGCAACTTCATCGCCGTCGACGACGTCCACGTCAATGGCAAGCTCACCCTGGGCGAAAACACCGCCGACAACGGAGGCCTGCTCCTCGCCTACATGGCTTACCTGGATCGCGCCAAACAGAACCACGAGGACACAGCCGCCAAAACCGACGGCTACACCGGCCCGCAGCGCTTCTACATCGCCTACGCCCAGAACTGGTGCTCGAACGATCGCCCGGAGCTCCTGCGCCGCAACGCTCAGACCGACCCACACTCGCCTTCCCACTTCCGCGTCGACGGCCCGCTCGTCAACCAGCCGGGCTTCGCCGGAGCCTTCTCCTGCAAGCAGGGCACGCCCATGGTGCCGGTGAGGAGCTGCCGCGTCTGGTGAGCAGGCGGCCGCTCAGCTCCTATGCGACAGTGAAAGCATGACCACGCCATCCCCAAAGCAGCGCGGCTGGGGCTTCGCCGCCTGCGCCCTCGCCAGCTCCTTCTGGGGCTGCGGCTTCTTCTTCGGCAAAATTGCCCTCGCCGAAATGAACGTCGGCGCCATGGTCTTCTACCGTTTCTTCTTCGCCTCGCTCGCCTTCCTGCCCGTCCTGTTCACCCACAAGCCGCGCCTCAACTCCCGCGAGTGGCGCCTCCTGCTCGCCGCCTCCTTCCTCGGCGTACCCCTCCAGTTCCTCATCCAGTTCTACGGCCTGTCCCTCACCACCGTCAGCCACGCCTCGCTCATGGTCGGCACCATGCCCGTCATCCTCGCCGTGGGCGCCGCCGCCTTCGCGCACGAGCGCATGGACTCGGTCGGCTGGATCGCCCTCGCCGGCTCGACCACCGGAGCCGCCCTCATCGCCCTCGGCGGACACCACGCCGGCACCCACGCCACGGGCGGCCCCTCGCTCGCCGGCGACCTCCTCGTCGTCTTCTCACTGATGATCGCGCTCTTCTGGATCCTTCTCAACAAGCACCTGATGCAGCGCCACTCCGCCCTCGTCATCACCGCCTACGGCGCGTTCGCCGGCACCCTCATGCTGGTCCCCATCGTCCCGCTCGGCTGGGGCTGGCCCCCGGTCGCGCACATCTCCGCCGCCGCCTGGTGGGCGCTCGTCGGCAGCGGCGTCCTCTGTACCGCCTGCTCCACCCTGCTCTGGAACTGGGGCATGACCCAGGTCCCCGCCTCGCAAGCCGGCGTCCTGCTCAACATGGAGCCGCTCATGGGCTCACTCCTCGGCGTCCTTGTGCTGCACGACTATCTCGGCCTAAGCGCCTGGGCCGGCGGAGCCCTCATCCT
>CAXSDM010000113.1:0-4890 GCA_964235575.1 uncultured Acidobacteriaceae bacterium
ACCACCGCCATCGCGGTCAGCATGGAGTGGTCCTGGTTGTTGTACTTGTGCATGCCGTTGCGGCCCACTAGGAACAAGTTCTCGAACGAGTCGGTGAAAGACTTCAGTTCGGAAAAGCGCTCATAGGTGCCGAAGTACGCCGGGTAGGTCTTGGGTACGCGCACCACGTGGCTGTCCGAGACTGCGTCGGCTTCCAAAATCCCGATCTTCGCAACCTCCGCAATCGCAAATCGCTTCAGATCTTCATCGGCCATCTTCCAAAGATCGTCCGTGTCGTAGCAAAAATATTCAAGGCCAATCCAGACCTTCGAAGGGTCGCTCACCAGAAATGGACTCCAGTTGTTGAAGATTTGCAGCCGCCCCAGTAGCACGTCCGGCTCCTGCACGTAAATCCACGTATCTTTTAGTAGACCGCCGTCCGGCTCCTTGACCTTGAGCCGATCCGCAAGCAGCCCCACGGTGATGAAGTCGCGATACTGCAGGCCGGAACTGACCTCCTGCACATTGGCCGGAATTGGCGCATCCATGGCGTCGATTAGCTCACGCATGGGCATGGTCGAAAAGAAGTAATCGCCCGCGAAGGTCTGGCGCTCGCCGGTTTCGCTCACCGCGGTGACGGACCGGACGGTCTTGCCCTCGCAGTGCACGGACTCGACCTTCCAGCCCATGTGGATCTCGCCTCCGGTGCGCACGATCGTGTCGGCGACGTGCTCCCAGAGCTGGCCGGGACCAAACTTGGGATACATGAAGCGCTCAATGAGGCTGGTGTCGGTGCCCTTCTGGGCAATGTCGCCGGGCTGTTTTGTGCCGGACGGCAGCGCTTTTTTGATGAAGTGTTTGACCGCCGTCGTCAGGCTCAGGCCCTTGATGCGTTGCGCTCCCCACTCGGCTGAAATTTGCTCGCATGGCGTCCCCCACACCTTCTCCGTGTAGCTCTTGAAAAAGGTAAGGTAGAGTTCCCGGCCGAAGCGGTTGATCAGGAAATCCTCGAGGCTTTTTTCAGGCGAAATCTGGTGCAGACGCGAGTACACATAGCTGACGCCGACCTTCACCGTTCGCGTAGCGCCAAGATTGCTCAGCGTCGTCCCGGTCAGCTTGATCGGGTAGTCGAAGAACCTGCGTAGATAATAGATACGGCTTTGGCGGGGCCGGATCAACATGACCAGGTCAGGGTCGGCGGGCAGGGCGCGGACAAGCGTGTCGGTGTGCCCGGTCTGCTCCGCATGCAGGTCCCCGGTGGGTCCGGTCTCGTCGGTTTCCGTCACGATCTCGACCGCAAGACTGCTGTTGCCGGCTTCGCGCAGGACGGGCTCCGCAGCGGCGCGCGCGGGCAAGGGCCGGTTCTGGCCGTGATAGCTGATGGTCGCCGCAGGTGCGCTTCCGCTTTCGCCAGGCAGCTCCGGAGGCATCAGGTCCATCCACCACTGCATCACGCGGTCCGACTTCGAAAAAAAACGGTGCCCGCCGATATCCATGCGGTTACCCTTGTACCGAATTGTGCGGGAGATGCCGCCAATCTCCTGCGAGGCCTCAAGCAGGATCGGCTGGATATCGGTGCGCCGTAGAAGCTCGAGCCCGGCAGTCAAGCCGGCAGGACCAGCTCCTATAATGATGGCGCGACGGCTCATATCCTACACTCCCACAGCAAAGCAGACTCGGCCAGTATACCCGCTGGCTTTCGCGGGCCGCAGCCGCGCCGAAGCGGGAAAGGCGCTCCGCAAACTCTCTGCAACCGGCTGATCTTCGCTCGCATCCTTGATCCATGGATGCGTTCCAGCTGATTGCGGTTATGCTCGTAGCCAGAGCCTATGCGTTTTGCTCTGGATCTCATTGCTTGTCTGTTCCGGCTCCGGCAGGTACGTCTCTCGATGGCTGGCCGGCCGCACAAGAAAGGGCACTGGCATGGAATTTCACATCTCGGGCGCCATCCGGAAGCAGCTGGATCTAAGCGACCTGCTGTTCAGCTTCACTGGGAACGTGGTGTTCGCCAATGTGACCGCCAGCCGCCGGCTCGCCCAGCGCCTCTCCGAGCTGCACCAAACGGAGAACCCGGACCCACAGCCGGCGCAGGAGCCCATCCACGCAGGCGCTCTTTTCGCTATGGGCCTCATCGACGAACTCAGTCACGCCCTGGTCGCGCGCTACCGCAAGGAGGTTGACCCAGACGTCCTCTCGGACGGTTTGCGCTGGCTCGCGATGCAGTTCACGCCTGCCCAGGTAGATCGCCTGTTGCTCGAGTTCACCGAGCAGTTCCCGAACGTCGCCGTCTTTCGCGGCGAGCTCACCGCAGAGCAATGGCTTGCCGGCGCGCGTGAAGGCCTGCCCAACCGCGAGGCCGCGCTCGAAGAGCTCATGCTCCTCTGGCTCAGCAACAGCAACCCCGCCTTTCAGCCGTTCAAGATCCTCTTTGAGGACGGTCCGCTGCGGACGGAAACCGCCTACGACAGCGCCACCTCCGTGCTGCCGGAGTTCTTTGCCGAGCGTCCTCCGGTCGCGCCCGGACTCGGCAGCCTGCTCGACCTGCTGCGCGCGCCCATGCTCGCCTCACCCGACTCGCTGACCGGCCAGCTGGACTTCATCCGGGAGCAGTGGTCCCCGATCCTCGGCGCCGACCTTAACCGCGTCCTTTTGGCCATTGATGTGCTCCACGAAGAGGAAGTCGCGATCTGGATGCGCTTCCATCCGCCCACTCCCGGCCGCTACCGCAGCCCCGACGCGGGCGGCAGCCGCGAAGGCTTTGAAAGCGACGAATTCGTTGGCTTCGATGCCGACTCCGGCGAAGAGTACGTCACTGGTGCCGATGGCGTTCGACGCCGTCGCCGCTATGCCCTGGACTACCAGGCACCGCTGATCGAGTACGAGGCCTTCAGCGCCGACCAGGCCTGGATGCCGACCGTCGTGCTGCTTGCCAAAAACACCTACGTCTGGCTGGAGCAGCTCTCAAAGAAATATGGCCGCCACATCTACCGCCTCGACCAGATCCCGGACGAAGAGCTCCAGCTGCTAGCCTCCCGCGGCATGACCGGCCTGTGGCTGATCGGCCTCTGGGAGCGCAGCAAGGCATCCAAAACCATCAAGCGCCTGTGCGGCAATGCCGATGCCGTCGCCTCGGCCTACTCACTCCAGGATTACGCCATCGCCGAAGACCTGGGCGGCGAAGCGGCCTGCCACGACCTGCGCGAACGTGCCGCCCGAGCTGGTCTGCGGCTCGCCAGCGACATGGTCCCCAACCACATGGGCATCGACTCCGAGTGGGTCATCGAGCACCCGGAGTGGTTCCTCGCGCGCCCGGAAAGTCCCTTCCCGTCATACAAGTTCAACGGTCCCAATCTCTCCACCGACTCGCGCGTCGAGATCAAGATCGAGGACCACTACTACGACCAGACCGACGCCGCCGTCACCTTCCGCATCCGCCATCACCGCGATGGCGCCACGCGCTTCATGTACCACGGCAACGACGGCACGACCTTCGCCTGGAACGACACCGCGCAGCTCGACTATTCCAAGGAGAGTGTCCGCGAGCACGTCATCCAGGTCATCCTGGACGTCGCCCGCCGCTTCCCCATCATCCGTTTCGACGCCGCCATGGTTCTCGCCAAACGCCATGTGCAGCGCCTCTGGTTCCCGCTGCCGGGCGCGGGTGGGTCCATCCCCTCGCGCGCTGAAAACGCCCTCTCGCAGGAAGACTTCGACGCCCTCATGCCGCATGAGTTCTGGCGCGAGGTCGTCGACCGTGTCGCTGTCGAGGTCCCCGGCACTCTGCTCCTGGCCGAGGCATTCTGGCTGCTCGAGGGCTATTTCGTCCGCACTCTCGGCATGCACCGCGTCTATAACAGCGCCTTCATGAACATGCTGCGTGATGAGGAAAACGCCAAATACCGCTCTTACCTGAAGAAAACGGTCGAGTTCGACCCTGACATCCTCAAGCGCTACGTCAACTTCATGTCCAACCCCGACGAGCGCACCGCCGCCGACCAGTTCGGCACCGGGGACAAGTACTTCGGCACGTCCGTGCTCCTCGCCACGCTTCCCGGCCTGCCCATGTTCGGCCACGGCCAGGTGGAGGGCTTTACCGAGCGCTACGGCATGGACTTCAAGCAGGCCCGCGTCGACGAGCAACCGAACCAGTCTCTGGTCGCGCGTCACCAGTCGCTCATCGCGCCTCTACTCAAGAACCGCCACATCTTTGCCGAAAGCACGCACTTCGTCTTCTACGACTTCTGGACCGGGAATGGAACGGTGGACGAAAACGTCTTCGCCTACTCCAACCGCTCCGGCGGCGAGCGCGCCATCGTCTTCTACAACAACGTCTACGGCTCTACCCAAGGCACGATCCACATGTCCGTTGGCTTCCTCGACAAGGCCACCGGCGCGTTGCAGCAGAAGAGCCTCGCCGAAGGTCTCGACCTGCCAGGAAACGGGGCGATTCTGGCGTATCGCGACCACGTCACGAGCCTCGAACACCTCCGCCGGGCAAGCGATCTGCGCGACCACGGCCTCACCTTCAGCCTGCACGGCTACCAGCACGTCGTGCTGCTGAACTGGCGCGTTCTCCAACCCTCCGCCACCCATCCCTGGGATCGCCTGTGTGACGCGCTCGGCCACTCCGGCGTGTACAGCGTGGATGAGGCGCTCTCGCAGCTGCGTCTGCGGCCTCTGCATGAGGCACTCCGCCAGACGCTGACCAGCGAAAGCCTTCATGCCTTCGTTTCGCTGGCCCGCAAAGCCGCCGCCAGTCGCGAGGGTGGCGCCTTCGCCAAGGATCTGCTGGACGCTCCGGCGAAGCTCCCGGCTGCTTCCCGGACGGCAGAGGTCGCGCCGCTCGACCCGGCCTTGCAGCAGTTTGTCGACCACGCCCGCGCCTTTGCCGCCGCGGCGTCCGCCGCCCTC
>CAXSDM010000113.1:4990-6735 GCA_964235575.1 uncultured Acidobacteriaceae bacterium
TCCGGCAGACGCGCTTCCGGCGCTTGTGCTCGCAGCCGTATCGCTGCCGCAGCGCCTGGCGGCCATTCCGCGAGAGTTCGAGCAGGCGCTCGGCAAGGTCTTCCCGAACGCGCTTGAGGATGTGCATGCCGATCACCTGTGGGCGCCGATACTGGCCTGGATGGCTCTCCACGCCTTGCCCGGGCAGCCGTCCGATTCCGCCGACTTTGACGAGCTTTTGCTTCGCCCAGCCCTCGCAGAGGCTTTCTCCTCCGTCGGCCTCAAAGGCGAAGACGCGTGGCGAGCCTCGGCACGCATTCGTGTCCTGTTCAAATATCGGCACGTAGATGATTCCGTCTCGGCTGTGCAGAGCGAATCCTTTTGGGCCGACCCCGATGTCCGCTGGCTCGCCGGACTGCATGAGCACGGCGGCAAGCTGTACTTCAACCGGGAGCAATGCGAGGAGCTGCTCTGCTGGCTGCACCTCCCCGCGCTGCTCGCTCCCTTGCCCGTCGAGCCGCCCTCCGCACCGATCGAGCACGCGGCCCGCGCCGCGGCTAAGGCCGGCTATTCTCTCGAGTCCTTCCTCGTCCTGGTCCGCGCGGAGCCGCCCCAGGAAGAGGCAGACCCGGTCGTCGAAGCCGTGGAAGCAAGTTCAGAGCCAGATCGAACCCTGGTCTCTGACCCAATCGAAGCAGAGACTGAACCCGTCTCGAGACGCTAGAATCAGGTCATGCTTCGCCTGTCCGGTTTCAGACAGACAGGCAGAGCGGGTCTGAGAGGTTACGGCGGTTGGGGCGTAAGTGCACGCAAGACAAATCGAAGCGAGGGATGAGTCTTGCCCTGAAACTTCTCTTGGCCGTCCTCCTGGTAGCTTCTGCCGCGGCGCAGGAGAACGTTCCGAACACCTCCTATTTTGAATTCGGCAAGATCGTCGCGCTTGGCAAGGGCACAGTTGAGCTGGAGACCTACGACGCCCACACCCGCCAGTTCTCGAAGCATACCTATACCTTTGGCAAAGACACCCGGGCGGAGATCGTTCACGTGAACGACTTCGTGGAGGTGATCTACATTCCGTCTGGCGGGCAGCAGACGCTTCGCCGGCTGCTGCTGTTGAATGAGGGAATCCCGGCCGCCGGACCTCCGGCTGCCTCTCGTGCGGCCGGCTCGGGTGCTGCCCCGAAACCCTCGTCGCTTTCATTCAGCGCTCCAGCCACTCCAGTCTCTGCGCCTCCGGGCACACCGGTCCATCTTGGCGCAGCAAACCCACCGAAAACCGCCCCGATCATCGCCGTGCCGCTCGGCGAAGCAGAGGCGATCGCCCGGGTCCGCGCCCCCGGCAAAAAAGCGATCGCCCACGACGCGCCGAGCGAGGAGTGCAACCGCTCGAGCGCCGACTGGCCGAGCCAGCCCGTTCGCCTCGCCGTGCTTGACTTCCGCTACCCCACCGAGCGCGAAGAGGCGCACGACCAGGGCACCACCGGAGGAGGCTCCGGAACCGCCGTTGCCGATCTTGTCTTCGGGCGTCTCGAAGGCCTGCCCGACTTCGCCCTCAGCCGCGGCGACCGCAATCGCCTTTACCGCGGCGACTTCGCCGGGGCCGCGCGCATCGGCCGTCAACTCGGAGCCGACGCCGTGCTGGCCGGCACCTTTGAGCCGGTCGGAGTAGTCGAAGAGGGCGTCCTGCCGACGGCCTACGAGCTGCGCGCCGGCATCGTCGATACCTGCACCGGACAGCTCCTGATGCGGCTCAGCTCGGCCGTCTG
>CAXSDM010000113.1:6835-9173 GCA_964235575.1 uncultured Acidobacteriaceae bacterium
ACTCCATCTCCCCCGCGCAGGCCGCCGACCCGCAGGCTGCTGCGCGCTCGTATAAGGCCGCCCTCGACGCGCTCGTCAAGCCGCTCGAGAACAACGGTCCGCCGCCACACGTCGAGGGTACGGCCGGCGTGATCTCGCAGGTAGATGGCCTCCGGGTGACCCTCCGCCTGCACCCCGGCGCTCACCTCCAGCCCGGAGACCAGGTCGGCGTGCACGCCTGGGGCTTGAGCAAGGACCCGTCCACGTACACGATCCGCAATCTGCGCGACGAAGAGATCGGGAGGGTCACTATCGCAAGCGTGCAGGGCGGCACGGCCACCGGCCAATACGCGGGAGACATCCCTCCCCAGCGAGGCGAAACCGCGGACCTTATCCAGCCCTGAGCTTCGGCCCTTTTTACCGCATCCAAGTCCTTGTTCTGGCTTCGCCACCTCCCGCATGGGGGAACCCGGTAGCATCGTCTCAGGACTTTTCACCTCATGAGCGCTCCTCTCAATGTCGTCTTGTTTTCGTGCGCGGTCCTCGGCTTCCGCCACGGCTTCGACTACGACCACATCGCCGCCATTACCGACATCGCCGGCGTCCAGGCAGGGCCCGCGCGAACCATGCGCCTCGGGCTCATGTATGCTCTCGGCCACGCCGCCACCGTGGCCGCGTTGGGCGCGGTCGTCATCGGCTTCCAGCTCGCACTCCCCAGCGGCATGGATCGCTGGGCCGAGCGCCTGGTCGGGCTCACCCTGATCGTGCTCGCGCTCTACGTCCTCAGCACCCTCATCCGGCGCAAAGGCACCGTCCTGCCCAAATCCCGCGCAGCCCTTCTGATCGGCTCCGCACGCTGGCTGCACAGCCGCTTCCACACCTGGAGAAGCGGCGAACCGCATCCACTGCCCGCCGCTCCGGTCGACCTCAACGAAGGAACCTGCTTCGGTATCGGCATCATCCACGGGCTGGGCGCGGAGACGCCCAGCCAGCTCGCGCTCTTCCTCCTCGCAGCCAACCTCGGCGGCGTCAGCCACGGGCTGCTCGGGCTGACCGTCTTCCTCGTCGGCCTGCTCACCATGAACACCCTCATGACCGCCTCGGCTGCCGGGCTCTTCCGCGCCGGACGCACCTGGGCCGGCTGGACGCCACTGCTCACCGGGCTCACCGCCGTCTACAGCTTTTGCATCGGCGTGGTTTTCCTGCTGGGTTCGTCGGGCATGCTGCCCAACATCGCAGGCTAGGCCGGCCTCAAAGCTCCGATGTCTAGTAGCATGGTCAACGGCCCCTCAAGGAGATCCATGAAGTCCCTCCAACTCCCGCTCCTGCTGCTTGCCGCCGCCCTGCCCGCCGCGGCCCAAAGCAAAGATCAGACCAACGTCACCAAAGCTCCCTTCGGCAAACTTCCCGACGGCTCCTCCGCCGAAATCTATACCCTGACCGATGCCATGCTGCAGGTTCGCGTCACCACCTATGGCGCGCACATCGTCTCCGTCGACGCGCCCGACAAGAGCGGTCACCGCGCCGACGTGGTCCTCGGCTACGACACCCTCTCCGGCTACCTGGCCGACACCTCCACCCACATGGGCGCCGTCGTCGGCCGCTACGGCAACCGCATCGCGAAGGGTGCCTTCACCCTCGACGGCCAGCAATACCACCTGCCGATCAACAACGGCCCCAACTCGCTCCACGGCGGCACCAAGGGCTTCGACATCCACAACTGGACCGCGAAGGAGATCCCGGACGGCGTCGAGCTCACCTTCGTCAGCCCGGACGGCGACCAGGGCTACCCCGGCACCCTCACCGCCCACGTGCGCTACACCCTCACCGGCGACAAGCTCCACCTCGACTACACCGCGACCACCGACAAGCCGACCGTCCTCAACCTGACCAACCACACCTATTTCAATCTCGGCGGCCATACCGGCAACATCCTAAGCGATGTAGTCGAGATCAACGCCGACCGCTACACGCCTGTCGACGCCGGCATGATCCCCACCGGGCAGCTCGCTCCCGTAGCCGGAACGCCCTTCGATTTCCGCAAGCCCACGCCCATCGATGCCCGCATCGGCGCGGATAACGAGCAGCTCAAGCTCGGCATCGGCTACGACCACAACTGGGTCCTGAACTCGCCGCACACCCTGGCCAAACCCGCCGCCATCGTCACCGACCCAGCAAGCGGCCGCGTCCTGAAGGTCTACACCACCGAGCCCGGCGTGCAGTTCTATACCGGCAACCACCTCGATGGCTCCTTCAAGGACACTGCTGGACGCCCCTTCGGCAAAAACGACGGCTTCTGCCTGGAGACGCAGCACTACCCCGACTCGCCCAACGAAAAGGCTTTCCCAAGCACCACCCT